>CBFIFL010000037.1:0-27069 GCA_965661855.1 Flavobacteriales bacterium | reverse complement strand
AATTGAACTACCACACTGCTTGCAAAATTTAGCGTCATATTCATGTGAATTGAATCCGCAATTTTCACAGCTTTGATGGTTTTTATGTCCTTCTTTTGAAATTTCAGCTCCAACAATACCGGTTGGAACAGCAATTATACCATACCCTAATATCATAATGACAGCTGCGAAAGCTTGTCCGCCAACTGTTTGCGGTGCAATATCTCCATATCCAACTGTAGTCAAGGTTACGATGGCCCAGTAGACACTTCTAGGTATACTGGAAAATCCGTTCTCACCTCCTTCGATGAGGTACATGAATGTACCCATTAGAATGGTTAATGATAATACAGCGAAAATAAAGACCGTTATTTTCTGTTTACTTGACTTCAAAGCATTCATCAATGCTGTTGATTGCTTTAAAAAGTGGGCAAGCTTTAATACTCTGAAGACTCTTAAAAGTCTGAATATTCTAATTATCATTAATGATTGAGTTCCTACAATGAAGAAGCTCAAAAATGAAGGAAGGATGGAGAGTAAATCAACCAGACCAAAAAAACTGAGAGCATACTTCCAGCTTTTTCCACTTAAGTATAAACGAAGTATATATTCTAAGGTGAAGATTCCAGTAAAAACCCATTCTATAACAAATAAACTCTGCTGGAATTCCATCTTGATGGAAGAAACACTTTCCAACATGACTACCACAACACTAGTGACAATCAACCATAACAATGCAATATCAAAGTACTTTCCAGCTTTAGTATCTGTTTCGAAAATGATTTGATGAAGTCGTTTTTTAGTCATTTGAACCACTATTTGGTACGATTAAAAGTAAGTAATTAAACGGAGTGAAAGTTGCTAAATTACCTATCTTGCGTCCCATTCAAACTAGATTGCAATGCAGGACAATAACATACTTACATATATAAAAGCTGTTTTAGAAAACATGCCGTTGGATTGGTTGAACTTAACGACTCATCGATTAGATATTTATAATGAATCATTGGCTAAAACTCAGTTCTTAGAAGAGTTTGAACTTTTGCATAAATCTGGAAATGTAAGTTCTTCAGCATTGGCTGATTTACCAACGGCTTATGATTATATCAGATTAGGACATCCATTATCTACTTTATTAGAATGGACGATCGCTGGACAAAATAATGTAAGTGCTGATGGAGTGATTAGTTTTTCATCTCTTACGATGCCTATTTTGGCTATCCTTAGAAAGAATCAGTTTGAGAATAAAAATACACGAATAGCATATACAGGTGAATTACCTGCTGCTTTTGATGCAGAGCTAATAGAATCGGTTTATGCCTATGATTTTGAATTAAGTCAAGTGAATTCAGTGCATGAAATTGCTGACTTTGATGGATCAACAGTGTTTGTTTCTCAACAAGAGAATTGGTCTTTTGATTTAAACGATAAAGTTGACTTTTATATCAAAACTGACGATCAATTCGGAAGTGTTTTATTGGTGAATGGAGAGGGTAATAAGTCTTACATAAAAGAAATCCAACACGTTCGTAGAAGAGAAACGATTGCAATGACTCCAATCAATTGCTTGGCAGTTTTAAATAACCTGGTAGGTTTAGATTCAAGTGAATCTAAATCAAACAGAGAAGAAGACAAAGTTTCGGTTCATACATCTGCTAAGAGCATAACAGGTTCTAATTCCAAAGCTGTTGTAGCCTCAAGTGGTTTATCCATGCAGTATGCCATTATGATGGGATTGGTTGATGATGCTTTACAAAACCATAAGGGAAAAGACATTAAGTTCATTGTGCCACCAAACTGTTATGGAGGTACCAATGATCAGGCTAGAAGAGTTGCAGCATGTATTGAAAACGTATCTGTAATGGATTTACCTGTTGATGGTGATCACGACATGGTGACGAGTGTGGATATGGTTTTGGAACAAATTGCCGAAATGGATGCGGTTCCTTATATCATTGCTGAAATTCCAACTAATCCAAGAGTTGAAGTTCCAAACCTGGATCATTTAAGAGAAGTGTTAAGTAAGAAACGTTTAACCAGAAGTGGTTCGGCGAGTGTTGATCCGGTGTTTATTTTGGATCAAACTTTTTGTCCAAATGTTCATTTTTTAAGAGCTGAGGATATGCTTTCTTCCGTTAGAACATTATCCTATGTGAGTGGGTCTAAATTTCCAAGTGGAGGGAAATGTACTGCAGGATACTGTGTTGCTAATCCGATTGCTTCTGGCTTAATGGATAAAGTAGAGAAGCATTTATTGTTGTGTGATAATGAAGCTACAGATTTACAGTATGAACTTTTGGCGGCTCAATTGCCTTCAATGAATAAGAGAATCAGTGATGCTTACAAAAACACTCGTGAATTTGTAAACTTCATTGAAAAGAAACTACCTGAAGCTAAAATCAATTTCGTTTCAGAAGAATTAGCTGACCAAGGATTTACTCCATCTGTTTTCTCATTAGATCTTCCAACGAAAGGAAATACAGCAGAAGAGAAAGAGAATTACAAGAGAGAATTGAATGATAAGTTAATCGGCATGATGATTAACGAGATTCCAAACGAAAGTAAGTACTGTGTTAGTTATGGTCAATTGAAAGGTTGTTATTGGACGATTCCAGCAACATCTACTCAAGGAACAACTAAGGAATCAGATAAAGATTACATCGCAAGAGTTGCCTTATCTGCCAACATGGATTTAGCAAAGCATAAAGAAGTGTTTGATAAGTTTGTAAGTGAAATTAAGTAGATTCGTATCAAATTGAGAATGATGGCTGAATTAGATTGGAAAACAGAGAAAGAGTACGAAGAAATTACCTTCAAGACTTTAAATGGTGTTGCAAGAATTGCGTTTAACCGTCCGGAATGTAGAAATGCATTTACACCGAAAACGGTTGATGAGCTTTGGGAAGCACTTATTATTTGTCATGAAAGTCAAGACATCGGAGTGGTTTTAATCACAGGTGAAGGTCCTTCTGAGAAAGATGGAGGTTGGGCATTTTGTTCAGGTGGAGATCAGAGAGTTCGATCAAATACTGGTTACAAAGGTTCTAATGGAATCAATCGATTTAACATATTAGATGTTCAGCGTCAGATTCGATTCATGAATAAAGTAGTTATTGCTGTTGTACCAGGTTGGTGCGTAGGTGGTGGACACAGTTTACACGTTGTATGTGATTTGACTTTAGCTAGTGAAGAGCACGCTATATTCAAACAAACAGATGCAGATGTGGCTAGTTTCGATGGTGGTTTCGGTTCTGCTTATTTAGCGCGACAAGTCGGACAAAAGAGAGCTAGAGAGATCTTCTTTTTGGGAGCGAACTATACTGCTCAAGAAGCTTACGATATGGGTATGGTAAACAAAGTTGTACCTCATGCGGAGTTAGAGCAAGAAGCTTATGACTGGGCACAAGAAATAATGACTAAGAGTCCAACGGCAATTAAAATGTTGAAATTCGGATTCAATTTGATTGATGACGGATTGGTTGGTCAACAAGTATATGCAGGCGAGGCAACTCGTTTGGCTTATGGAACGGATGAAGCTACAGAAGGTAGAAATGCTTTCTTAGAGAAACGCGAAAGAGACTTTTCGAAGTTTCCAAAGTTTCCGTAAATAACAAGAAATAGATTTGAGACGCACTCATCCATTGGATGGGTCTTTTTTTTATATCAAAAACAAAATATACGTCTCACTGAAAATCCCGAGTACAAAACCTAAAGCAACTTGCTTGATACTGTGAGCATTCATTTGTAGGCGCGAAAAACCAACTAGTCCTGCCGTAATGATTCCGATGTAAACCCATGTGAGGTCAGTTTTGTAAAGACTAGCCATGGTTAACATCATTCCGGTGAATCCACCAATACCCATCATGTGAATAGAGATTTTCCAGAAAAGGTTAATCATAAAGGAAAAGAAGACACCGATACTGGCTCCTAGAATAAAAAAGATAAGAATGGGAGGGATGCTTTCAGAGAGGTACTGGATGCAAATTACAGTATAAGCGGTGTAAGACATCAAAGAGAGCAAAAAGGGTAGATAGCGCTCTTCTCTTGAAGGCAAATGGATATCACTAATTTGACCTAGTTTTAGTAATACTAAAATAGCTAGACATGGAATGAAGCATGTAAATAAAAACTGCATTCCAAAAAGCTGATAAGTAAAGAGTTTACTGTCCCCTATAAGATATGGATTGAAGCCAGAAACAAGTCCTGAATAATACAAAACGAGCATTCCTAAGAATGGCATGAAAACAGGATGAAATATCGATGATATATATCGAGCTATTTGTTGCTGCATTATAATACTTTTCTTAGTCGTGCTACAGGAATGTCTAATTGTTCACGGTATTTAGCCACTGTCCTTCTCGCAATTTTATATCCTTTTTCAGTAAGACCTATAACTAGTTTCTCATCTGTCAACGGTTTCTTTTTGTCTTCTTGACTTATGATGTCTTTCAAAGCATTTTTCACCTCTCTGGTGGATACTTCCTCACCACTTTGTGTTTCCATAGATTCAGAGAAGAAATACTTCAAAGGAAAAGTTCCAAAGTGAGTCTGAATGTATTTACTATTTGCAACTCTTGAAATTGTTGAAATATCTAACTCTACAATTTCAGCGATGTCTTTTAAGATCATTGGTCTTAATTTAGACTCATCACCCTCTAGAAAGAATTCTTTCTGGAATTTGATAATAGCATGCATGGTAGAGCTTAAAGTAAGCTGACGTTGCTTAATGGCATCGATAAACCACTTTGCAGCATCTAGCTTTTGCTTTACAAATAAGGCAGCTTCCTTTTGTTCCTTTGAAACACCTTTTTTGTTGGCTCCATACGTCTTCAACATTTCAGAGTAAGAATGACTTACTTTTAAATCAGGAGCATTTCTTCCGTTAATACTTAATTGTAATTCACCATCCTCATTTGTTAAAACGAAATCAGGAATAATGGTCTGAGTTGTTCTATGGCTAGAACTTGTGCTGTTTCCTGGCTTAGGGTTTAACTTTAATATTTCATCTAAAGACTCTCTTAGCTCTTCCTCATCAATTTCCAGCTTTGCTAAGATTTTCTTGTAATGCTTTTTAGTAAACTCATCAAAAGTATCTACTAATATTCTTTTAGCCGTTTTAACAACCGGGTCAAATTTTGGTCTTCTATTTATTTGTAATACTAAACACTCTTGTAAGTCTTTAGCTCCAACACCAGCAGGTTCCATACTTTGAACAACAGCTAAAAGCTCTTCTAACCTGTTCTCTTCAGCCATGATTCCTTGTGTGAAAGCTAAATCATCTGCAATAGCAGGGATCTCTCTTCGTAAGTATCCAGCATCATCAATGTTACCAATTAAGTGAATAGCAATATTCTTTTCTTCAGTAGAAAGGTTTTGAAGTGATATTTGTTGAATTAAATTTTCATGGAATGATTTTCCCATTGAAAGTGGAACTCCTTTTTCTTCATCGTCTTTGGAGTAGTTAGAAGTATAAGTCTTGTAGCTAGGAACTTCATCATCAGAGATATATTCGTCAATGTCAAAATCTTCTCTTGATTCTCCTTCAGCTTCGTATTCTTGTTCGCTAGTACTTTCAGCGTTACTTTCTTCCAAGGCAGGATTGTTTTCCAATTCCTCTTTTACACGTTGCTCGATTTCTATAGTTGGTACTTGCAAAAGTTTCATCAACTGAATTTGTTGAGGAGATAACTTTTGAAGTAGCTTTTGGTTTAATGTCTGCTTGAACATAAGCTTAGATTTAGGTTATACTACGCCAAATTGTTCATTGGGTTTGGCATTTGATAGTTAATTTATCAAAGTGCGTGCCAAAACTTTTTTACAAGATTAGATTATTAAGAGAATGCTTTTGTCTTTGCTTGATTATAAGTAGGTTACAGCTTAGTGAGCTGTTCTTAGTCTCAGCAAGTTAAATTAAGCATTGCTAAATAACTTTATCTTCTATTGAATTGAACAGATCTTTTATATTCTTTTTCCGTCTTTGTATTTAACAATAAAAGCATCAGAGATACCTGCATTAACAAGTTTTGTTCTTAAAGACATAGCATCTGCTTTAGAAGTAAAGCTTCCTGATAAGTACTTGTAAATACTACCGTATTTTTTTCTTTCAATAGGTGCAAGGCTTTTTACACTGCTTGAAAATTCAAAGTTTGGATTAGTCAAGGCACCAATCTGAACATGGTACGTAGTTCCTGAAGTACTTGATGAATTATCTGTGTATACTGGTTTTGGTTCTTTTTTAAAAGGTGCTGTTTCTTTCTTTTTAGGAGCAGGTTCAGTTACTGCAGCTATTTCTTCTTTAGCAGGGGTAGTCTCTTTAACAGCTGGAGTTGTTTCTACAACAGCAACTTCTTCAGTAGCTAATGCATAAGGAATTTCACCAGGACTTAAATTCATCGTACTCTTATTGTCATTCTCGATGTATCCAAATACTCCATTTAGAGTGGTTGAACTAACATCTCCGTTCACTTTAATGGTATAGTCGATTTCAAAATTTGCTTGTGGTGGAACGCTTAACCAAATGATTTTCATTTTATTGTTTCTAAATGAAAAACCTCCACCGTTAGAGTTTCCTTCAATAACCGTAAATCCTGAAGGAATTGTCTCAGAAATATTCGCAAACCCCTTAATATTCATGTTTTCAAAGTGAATCTTCACTTGAAATTCTTCACCACTTATTTTAGTGATTTCTCTACTGATGTTAAATGCTGAAGCTTGACTAAGCATTACTACAGAAAGTATGAATGTTAAGATGATTTTTTGCATGATGGTTGACTTTGATTGTTAGCTAAATATACAATTTTCTCAAAAAATGTGGTTCAAGTTGTGGTAAAAGACTGAATTGAAGGGTGAATGGGTGAAATTATTGGGCATAAAAAAAGGGATTCATTGAATCCCTTTTTTTCAATGTAGACAACTAATCAATTAGTCTACGTATGCTATTTTCTCTACCGAAGTATTGTAAGTAACGCTTTCTAAAACGTTTTTATGATAAATCATTTTTGCAACAAGCTCTCCATTCATAGACCAAATACTCCAGCTACCTGTTTTTTCGTTGTCAGCATAAACGGCTTTACTACGCTTGTTTCCGAATCTGTCGTATGAAATCCATACTCCATCTCTTGCTTCGTCTTTTAATCTACCTGTTTCTGCGATACTTCCATTATCGTAGTAATATGTTACATATACGTAAGGATCGTTCTCGGATACTTTATGATATTTAGCCTTAAGTTCAGTGTTCTGTGCACTTAGACCTATACTCATAAAACTTAAAATTAATATGCTTATTATAGTTTTCATAGGACCAGTATTTTGTGATTATATACTAAAGTTAAGGAATTGTTAACTAAAAAGCAAGTTTAAATTAACACTTCCTTAACATGTGTTTAACATTTTATTGTGAATAGTTAACTTTGAAACAATATTTGGACTTCGTTGACGTTTAAATTTTGATTCATATTCACAAGAAAAAGTGAGTCTCTTTTTATACACATAAAAGAAGAATCTGTTGATAATAAATAGTTAACAAAATCATCTCCTTATAAATGAGGGAGTTTAGGCTTTGTTAACATACTAATGTGAATAAGGTTTTTTTTATTCAGGAAACTCATGTTGTAAGTTTGAGTGAGTTATAGGTGGAATAAATGTATTACCGGTTAAACGCCGGGATTTTAGGGATTAAATAAAAACTTTAGGTATGACTGCAGAAGAAATCAAAGCGCACTACAAGCTTGAAATTGAGAAGGCTGAATCAGCAATGGAAAAGAACCTTTTAAAGGCAGAGATGAATCACAAGTTGAAATTAGTTGATTTGAATGAAGACACTAATTATCAGACTAGAGCATCTGAAAGCAAGTTCGAATGTATCGGGTGTGGATCTTAAGTATCCTTACATTTGAATTTGATTTTAAAAAGCGATCCAATGGGTCGCTTTTTTTATGCGAGTATGTTTTGAATTCTTGAGCGGAAATCTTCAGCAGTGTTTTCTAAGTCCATTTTTATACAAGCATAGTTTGCCTGTTGTAGATCAAGTTGCTTTTGTTCTTGCGTATTCTCAAATCTAGAATGAAGTTGATCAGCAAGGTATTCTTGTTCAGATTGACCCGGTGTAGCAATCATCATTACAGGTACTGCAGTATTACAAAAGTCCATAATGCTACTATAACCACTTCTACAAACCACTTTTTTACTTCGAGATATAATTCTTTTCAGTCCTATTGAATCTAACAAATCGACCACTTCAACATGATCGTAAAGAACAGCCTTGTGCAAAGTACCTTGAACCAGGATAGCCTTTTGTTCTTTAGGATGTTGTTCAATTATCTTTTTCTCAAGAATACTACGCTGTGGCTCTGGTCCGCTAAGTAAGTAAGCGACATCATAATCCTTTTCCACTTGATCTAATTTCAAATGACTAAGTCTTCCTATATAATGAACAGCACATTTAAGGTGTTGTGAATCTTGACTAAGTTCCCCTGCTAAATTTACCTTTCCTTTATAATCAGGTATCCAGCACTCATCAAATTGATTGATAATATTCGCATGTAGTTTTTTCAGTAAACTTTGTGCGATCGGACTAAGTATGTTAACCTGGTGTGTGATGTAAACAGAAGGTATACCGTTTATATTAGCACCAAAACGATTGTCAGAAATAAGTAAATCGAATTGCTCTTTCTTATGAAGCTTTTTAATAAATGATTTCTCTTTTTGTATGGTCCTCAATAAGTGAGGACTTTGTAAAAGTAATTTCCAGCTTAGACTCTTACCCTTTGAATACTTAACATCATAAGCAGGTAATTCAATAAATGAAGAATTAGGAAACCTTCGCTTTAAAAAATCCAAAGCAACTCCATCACTAGCGAGATAGACATTATGTCCCTGATCGATTAAATATTCAATCACCGGAACTGAACGACTTGCATGTCCAAGTCCCCAGTTTAATACGCTGTATAATATATTCTTCAAGCTTAGTAAAGTATTGTACACAAGATAACAATTTTGTCACCATCTATCTTAGTGCTACTTTTGATATCAAATTGAATAAGTGAAAGCATTAATAACAGGAGCAAGTAGAGGTATTGGAAAAGCAATAGCGGAATGTTTAGCAAAGGAAGCTTATGAATTAGTATTAGTTGCTCGTTCAGAAGAAGACTTGATTACGCTAGCAGGGGAGTTAGTAGAAAAAGGATCTCCATATGTTGAATATGTTGCCGTGGATTTGACGACAAGTCAAGGCCGTGCTGATTTGATAGAGAGCTTGGAAGGGGATATTGATTTGTTAGTTAATAATATCGGACTCTTTCATGAGGCGACTGCAAGTCAAATCTCTTCAGGAGTAGTACACGAACAAATGTGTGCCAATGTTTATCCTGCAATTGATTTAAGTCACGCTGTATTGGATACTATGAAAGCTAAATCAGCTGGATTAATTGTTTTTATTGGAAGTATCGTAAGCGAAACAAGTTTAGCAAACGCAGCTGCTTATTCATTAACGAAGTTCCTATTGTCAAACTACGTTGAAATGATCAGGGAAGAATTGAAGTCAAGTCCAATTAGAATTTCTGAAATTATACCAACAGCAGTTAATACTTCATCATGGGATGGGATTGAAGCTCCTAAAGAACAGTTTTTACAAACGACTGATATCGCAGAGGCATTTAAAAGCATTATTTTTGCGCATCCAAATGTGTCTGTTGATCGCATTCAAATCAGTTCGAAAATACTAGAGAAATAATGGGAAAAGATAAATTAAAACGTTTTGCTCAAATGGCTGAGTTTCCTCATGTCTTTGAGCCATCATTTACTAGTCTTGAAACAAATGGCTTTCCGCTTAAAGGAAAATGGAATACAGATTTCTTTAAAAGAGACATGCCATTGGTGCTAGAGTTAGGTTGTGGAAAAGGAGAGTATACTGTTGGTTTATCTCAAATCTATCCAGAAAGAAACTATGTTGGGATGGACATTAAGGGAGCCAGGATGTGGAGAGGTGCATTGACGATTTTGGAGAACAAGCAAGATAACGGTGCCTTTGTAAGAACTCGATTGGGTTTAATTGATCGATTCTATGGAGAGAATGAAGTAGATGAAATATGGATTACATTCCCAGATCCTCAACCAAGAAAATCTAGAGCAAAGAAGAGATTAACTTCTCCAGAGTTTTTAGATAGATATAGAAAACTTTTAAAACCGGGAGGAATCATTAATCTTAAAACGGATAATTACCCACTATACCTATACTCTTTAGAAGTGGCTCAAGAACAAGGTTTAGAAATCTTAGCTGCGACAGACGATTTGTATGGAGAGTTTCTTCCGAAGTTAGAAGATGAAAAGTTAAAAGAAGCTTTAAGTATTAAAACAACTTACGAGCAAATTTTCTCGGATAAAGGATTTGATATCAATTACCTTTCGTTTAGATTGAAATAGGTGGATAAACAGGATTTTTATACTCAGGTTTATGCCATCGTAAAGGAGATTCCTTACGGTAGAGTAACTAGTTATGGAGCTATTGCAAAATCCATTGGAATGCCAAAAAGTTCACGAATAGTTGGTTATGCGATGAATGCTTCACATGATATGCCGGATGTTCCAGCTCATCGAGTAGTGAATAGAAATGGACTATTAACAGGTCGAATGCATTTTGCTACTCCTAATCAAATGGAAGACCTTTTGGTAAAAGAAGGAATTCTCGTAAAAGAGCATCAAGTGCAAAATTTCGAAGCGTTGTTTTGGGATCCTTTTAGCTTAATCAACTAAAGTTAGCTAGTCTCTAAAAAATATAATCTTTACTGTAATCACTACCGTTAGCATCATGAAAATGAGACTCAATACTTTGTTGAACCATTTTTCAAAAGTGATTAACCAGTTACGGAGTGAATGTCCTAACAAAGCATAAATCATTAAAGCTCCAATAGTCCCAATACAGAAACCTAAAATACACCAATGACTGTTGTAGAAGTCATAACCACACCAGTTTTGCACTTGGAATAAATGCAGGTATACCATCCAAAAGGGAATAGCTATGGCATTTAAGGCTGAAATTTTTAATCCTTTTTTGAAAAATTCAGCTTTTATACTCTTATGATGGTTTTCAGGGGATAGGTTCCAGTAGTGATAGGCAAGAACCAAAAACAAAGGAATACAACTTAAACTAAGGTATAGTTCTATTTGAGGAATCAACTGCAATAGCTTATTCATGTATAAAGCAGCAACTATTTGGAAATATTCTATTAGCACTACTCCTAGTGTAAAGCTAAATGCTGCTTTCAAGTTGTTTCTCACAGCGGTTTGAGCGGCAGTAGTGTTTAACACACTAACAGGTAAACTAGCAAGAAGACTAGTGATTAAGCCAAGAAATAACTGTTCAAACCAAATCATTATAGATCAAAAGTATTTTTATGAGAGTGGACTATAGTTAACTAAGCGTTAACAATACAAATTTAAAAATCAGGTCTGAATTAAAGGGTGAATGATATAGCCTACAGAGGAATGTTGATAAATCGATGGTAATTTAATGCCCCCACTTTTTTGAATCTTGCATAAAAGTTTATCTTTGCCCATTGTAAAATCAAAAAAACAAAAGAAAATGTCTGATATCGAATCAAAAGTAAAAGCGATTATTGTTGACAAATTAGGTGTTGACGAAAGCGAAGTAACAACTGAAGCAAGTTTCACAAACGATTTAGGAGCTGATTCATTGGATACTGTTGAATTAATTATGGAATTCGAAAAAGAATTCAATATTGCTATTCCAGATGATCAAGCTGAGAAAATTCAAACAGTAGGGGATTCTGTTTCTTACATTCAAGAAAACGCTGGATAATTTAAGTATTACTGCATGGAGTTGAAGAGAGTAGTTGTAACGGGGATAGGTGCATTAACGCCGATTGGTAATACCGCTAAAGATTTTTTCGAAGGTCTTGTTGCTGGTAAATCTGGTGCTGCGCCAATTAGTTTATTTGACGCTTCTAAGTTCAAAACACAATTCGCTTGCGAAGTCAAAGACTTTAACGCAACGGATCATTTTGATCGTAAAGAAGCTAGAAAATTAGACCGTTGCGCTCAATTTGGTATGGTTGTAGCTAATGAAGCTATGGCTGATGCTAATCTTACCGACTATAATGCAGATAGAGGTGGTGTAATCTGGGGTTCTGGTATTGGTGGTTTAATTACATTCCAAAATGAATGTATGAGTTTTGCTACTGGTGATGGAACTCCACGATTCAACCCATTCTTTATTCCGAAAATGATTTCGGATATTACTCCAGGTCACATTTCAATCAAGCATAACTTAAGAGGTCCTAACTTCGCTACTGTTTCTGCTTGTGCTTCTTCTACTCATGCATTAATTGACGCTTTTAACTACATACGTTTAGGTAAAGCTGATTTTATGATTGCAGGAGGTTCTGAAGCTGCTGTTTGTGAAGCTGGTGTTGGTGGTTTTAATGCAATGCATGCATTATCTACTAACAATGAAAACCCAGAATCTGCTTCTCGTCCTTTCGATAAAACTAGAGATGGTTTTGTTCTTGGTGAAGGAGCTGGAGCTTTAATTCTTGAAGAATTAGAGCATGCTCAAGCGAGAGGAGCAAAAATTTATGCAGAGTTTGTAGGTGGAGGTGCATCGGCTGATGCTCACCATATTACTGCTCCACATCCTGATGGTCTAGGAGCGACTAACGTTATGCGTTGCGCTTTAGAGGACGCAGGAATGTCTCCTGATGAGATTGATTATGTAAATGTTCACGGAACGTCTACTCCACTTGGTGATGTTGCTGAGGTTAAGGCAGTAGAAAATGTTTTCGGAGAGCACAGATATAAGCTAAATATCAGTTCTACAAAGTCAATGACAGGTCACCTTCTTGGTGCTGCTGGTGTTATTGAGTCTTTAGCTTGTTTGATGTCAATTACTGACGGAGTTGTACCTCCAACAATTAACAACAAAGAGTTTGATGATAATATTGATTCGAAGTTAAACTTAACTTTGAATAAAGCTGAGAAACGTAAAGTTAGAGCAGCATTATCAAATACTTTTGGTTTTGGTGGACACAACGCAAGTGTTATTCTAAAAGAATTCGTGTAAGTAAGATGTTTTCACTGTCAAGTCTTCGTAATTGGTTAAAGCCTACTTCGCAGAACGACAAGGAATTCACAGCTAAACTCCAAAAACTCTTGGGTTTTAAACCTCAAGAATTGTCTTTCTATAAGCAATCTTTAACTCATAAATCTTCTGTAGAAGATAATATTGGGATTTTAGCAAGTAATGAAAGACTTGAATTTTTAGGAGATGCGGTTTTAGGTTCATGTGTCGCTGATTATATCTATCACAAATACCCAAAAAGTGACGAAGGATTCTTAACTCAGTTAAGGTCTAAAATGGTTAGTCGTAATAACTTGAATCAGGTTGCTGATAAATTGGGTTTAGGAGAACTAATCATTGCTAACATTGATAGTAAACAACGAATCAATTCTGTTAAAGGGAATGCTCTTGAGGCTTTAGTTGGAGCGATATATCTGGATAGGGGTATTGATTACTGTGTGAAGTTTATTTACAAATTAGTTGAATCTAATTTAATCGACGTAGATCGTTTAAGTAAGGTTGATGAAAACTATAAATCTCAATTAATTGAATTTGGTCAAAAGTCTCGTCAAGAGGTTGCTTTTACAACTGTTTCTGAAGAAGGGAAGGGATATGAAAAGCAATTTGTTGTCCAAGTAAAAGTTGGAGATAAAATCCTTGGTCAAGGAAAAGGAAGATCTAAAAAACTGGCAGAACAAGCCGCTGCTCAACAAGCTATAAAGAAACTTTAAGTCCACATGGCTAAATTAGTTCTGGAAGAAGTTTACGATTTCGATTTTTGGTTAATCGGAATTTCTTGTCATTCAAAACCACATCGTTTAGCATGGGCTTTAAATAAAGCTTTAGACTGGGATTTAGAACGACAAGATGATATTGAGTTGACAAAAAAAGGTACGGACAGTGCATTTCCCTGGATGTCTTTTATAGACGATGAAAACTTTAAAGAATTTCATTTACTAGCCAATCGATCTGGAAATGGTTATTTAATTCCTGAACAAAAGCAGGTAGATTACTTTCTTGAAATCATTGGAGATTTCACTGAAGAGCAAGAAGAATATATCGAAACACAGTTAAAACATATTAATGAAGTGTTAATGTCTTTTGAAATCGATCCGCTAAGCTTGAAATCAAGGAATAATCTGTTAATTTAGTGTAGCTTCCCTATTAAGGAAGGTACTACTATGAGCAAATTCAACCGAACGAAAATTGTAGCGACTATAGGTCCTGCTACTCAAGACGAAAAGACTCTTAAAAAGATCATTCAAGCTGGAGTTGACGTTTGTCGATTCAACTTCTCTCATGCGGATTATGATGTATTAAAAGAAGTATATAAATTAATTAAGAAAATTAATATTGAAGTTCAACAGCATACAGCTGTGTTGGCAGATTTACAAGGTCCTAAAATTAGGACAGGTGAAATGCAGGACGGAGAGATTCGTATTAAGAATGGATCTATAATCAAAGTACAAGCAGCTCCTGTTGTTGGAACTCCTGAGGTTATAAGTATTAATTATAAGAAGTTACCGCAAGAAGTCAGTGTTGGAGATCGAATCTTATTAGATGATGGAAAGCTGGTTTTACAGGTAACTGAAGCCGGGAGTAAGTCTTTCTTCAAGGCAAAAGTAATTCAAGGTGGATTATTGAAACCCAGAAAAGGAGTAAACTTACCAAATACCGAAATATCTCTTCCATGTTTAAGCACAAAGGATAAGAAGGATTTAGAGTTTGCATTAGCGCTTGGTGTGGAATGGGTGGCTCTGTCTTTTGTTCGAAGTGCAGATGATATTAAGGAGCTTAGAAAATTGATCAAAAAGCATAAAGCTGAAGCTAAGATTATAGCTAAAATTGAAAAGCCAGAGGCAATAGAAGATATTAATAATATCATTGCTGAAGCCGATGGTTTGATGGTTGCAAGGGGTGATTTAGGTATTGAAGTACCTTATCAAGATGTTCCGATTCTTCAAAAGATGATGATCAAGAAGTGTTTGAAGCATTCTAAACCGATTATAGTTGCCACGCAAATGATGGAGAGTATGATGGAAAATATCCACCCTTCAAGAGCGGAAGTAAACGATGTAGCTAACTCAGTTTTAGATGGAGCTGATGCTGTGATGTTATCAGGAGAAACATCTGTTGGTAAACATCCTGTGAAGGTTATTGAAACAATGAGTAATATTTGCGATAAGGTGGAACGTTTTGGAGATATCTATAATCCTAATATTACACCGAGTTTCACAGAGTCAAGAATGATTTCAGATAACATTTGTGAAACAGCAGCTAACATGGCTAAACGTTCTGATGTTAAAGCGATATTAACCATGAGTAATTCAGGTTATTCAGCAATGAAAATTGCGTCGTTTAGACCAAAGTCTAACATCTACGTTTTCACAGATAATCATAGAGTATTGAATACGGTTAATTTAGTTTGGGGTGTTCGAGGTTTTTACTACGATAAATACGCTTCCACTGACGAAACTATTCAAGATATTAAGCAGATCCTAAAGGATCAAAGACTTGTCAAAAATGGAGATATTGTAATCAATATTACCAGTATGCCAATCGAATTGAGAGGTATGACAAACACAATTAAAATGAGTCACATTCAAGGAAAGAAATAATGAGTAAGGAAATTAATGTGCCTTTATTGGCGGAGATATGTGAGGCACCTGGAGCTCCAGGTTTTGAGCAAAAAGTAAGAGAAATTGTTTTAAGAGAAATCGACGGATTAGTTGATGAGGTTTCTATAGATAATCTAGGTAATGTAATTGCGGTTAAAAAAGGAAAGGAAGACAAACGCGTGATGGTTGGTGCTCACATGGATGAAATCGGATTCTTGGTAACGCATATTGATGATAATGGATTTGTAAGGTTTACAACACTGGGAGGTTTTGACCCTAAGACGTTAACTGCTCAAAGAGTTATTATTCACGGTAAAAAGGATCTTATCGGTGTGATGGGTTCAAAGCCTATTCATGTAATGTCTCCGGAAGAAAGAACGAAAATGCCTAAAACAACTGATTTTTTCATTGATTTAGGATTGTCTAAAGAAGAGGTTGAGGAGTACATTGAAGTTGGAAATCCAATCACGAGAGAAAGACACTTAATAGAAATGGGTGACTGTGTTAATTGTAAATCAATTGATAACCGTGTTTCCGTTTTTATCTTAATTGAGACCTTAAAGGAATTACAAGGAAGAGAACTTCCTTATGATTTATACGCGACTTTCACAGTTCAAGAAGAGGTTGGAATTAGAGGAGCACAAATTGCTTCTTTAGCTATCAATCCAGACTTTGGTTTTGGCTTAGATACTACGATTGCTTATGATGTACCAGGAGCTCCTGCACACGAGAGAATTACTTCTCTAGGTGATGGAACTGCCATTAAGATCATGGATGCTTCAACGATTTGTGATGCAAGAATGGTGAAGTACATGAAGAAAGTAGCAGATGAGGCAGGGATTAAGTGGCAGACTGAAGTGTTAACTGCAGGTGGTACCGATACTGCAATGATTCAAAGAATGAATAAAGGAGGTGCAATTTCAGGTGCGGTTTCTATTCCAACTAGGAATATTCACCAAGTAATTGAAATGGCTCATAAAGAAGATATTTACAACAGTATTCAATTACTGACTCGTTCAGTTGAGTTTTTGGATACAAATGACTGGAGCTTTAAATAAGAAGTATTGAAATTAACAAACACGTTTACAAAAGGCTTGCCAGCTGATAATACTAAACAGGTTTTCTCACGAGTTGTTGAGAAAGCCTGTTTTTCTTTTACCCAGCCACAGCAATTCCCAAATGCGTCAATGGTGCATTGGAATGAAGCATTGTCTAATGACTTAGAAACTAAGTTTGACGAACAGGAGGCATTAGCTGTTTTATCAGGAAATAAGCTCTTGTCAGAAGATTCCTATGCCATGTGTTATGGCGGACATCAATTCGGGAATTGGGCAGGACAGTTAGGAGATGGAAGAGCAATAAATCTTTTTGATGCTGATGTGAACGGTAAACCTTGGACTTTTCAATTAAAGGGAGCAGGACCAACTCCTTATTCAAGAAGTGCTGATGGTTATGCCGTGTTAAGGTCATCAATACGAGAGTATCTGATGAGTGAAGCCATGTTTCACTTGGGAGTTCCAACCACTCGAGCAATGTCTCTGGTTTTGTCTGGTGAAAAGGTTGAAAGAGACATGTTTTACAATGGAAATCGTAAAATGGAATTGGGGGCAATTGTTTCTAGACTAGCTCCTTCATTTATTCGATTTGGGAATTTTCAAATACTCGCAGCTCGAAAAGAAACGGAAATATTAAAGTCTTTGGTAGACTATACATTGGATCATCATTTTCCTGAAATTAAGGGTCGGGAAAAGGAAGACTATCTAGCATTCTTTAAGAAGGTAAGTGATTTGTCTTTAGAAATGGTTGTTCATTGGCAAAGGGTCGGATTCGTTCATGGTGTAATGAACACCGATAATATGTCTATCCTCGGATTAACAATTGATTATGGTCCATACGGATGGATAGATAATTTCGATCCAAATTGGACACCGAATACAACTGATGCTAACGGTAAGCGATATCGTTTTGGAAATCAACCCGAAATAGTTCTTTGGAATTTACTTCAATTAGCAAATGCGATTTTTCCTTTAATTCAAGAGGCAGAACCATTAGAGAAAGTGCTGCATTCTTTTCAGGAAGAATATCATAAAGCTTACTTCCAAATGATGAGTCAAAAATTGGGCTTATTGGAATCGATTGAAAGAGATAGGGATTTAATTGAATCATTAGAGAACTTACTACAATCATCTAATATAGACATGACGGTTTTTTATCGTATGCTAGCTGATTTACCCGTTGATATAAGTTCATCAGACTTTGATGCTTGGACGGTTTTAAATCAATTTAAACCGGCATTCTACGAGCCAAACACTTTGTCTGAAAAGCAATTGGATGATTGGAATGAATGGTTGATGGCTTATTCAAGAAGGTTGTCTCTTCAAGAAGATAGTCAGGAAGCTAGAAAGATCAGAATGAACAAGGTCAATCCAAAGTATGTTTTAAGAAATTATATGGCTCAATTGGCTATTGAAAAAGCAGAACAAGGAGATTATACTTTAGTAAGTGAATTGTTTGATTTGATTCAGAATCCTTATGACGAGCAAAAGGATAAAGAGGAATGGTTTGCTAAACGTCCGGATTGGGCTAAAGATAAACCAGGATCCAGTATGCTTTCTTGTAGTTCTTAGTTAGTTTAATTCCCAAACAATCTCAAACTGTAAAGAGTCTGATTTTAACTCAGCAGCTTTGTCTCCAAATAACCTAGCATCAATAGCAACAAAGTTGTTGTTGATTTTTGCTGTGTACAGGTTCGGATTGTTTTTAAGTTGAATATTGAAAAAGTGACTTCCTTCTTTAATATTCTTAATAGGACTTAAACTAGCCTCTGAAAGTTGAATTAGAAAAGTTGATTTTCCCTCTTCCGTATTTCTAAGTTCCATATCGGCTCCTTGAAACTCAATGCTTTCAATGTTGTCAGCTGTAATATAGTCTGAAAATTGCTTCTCTGATTGATTGCAAGCAATCAATATCAGAGAAGTCAATAGTATTATAAAAGTTGATTTCATTATTGTAGAGGGATAGAATCAGTAGCAAGTTCAGTTTCTACCACTGTGTTTAATGACTCCTGAATTAGCTCTTCGTAAGCTTCGCCATCTAATTCATTCTGTAAGAACTTAGTTAAGTATTGCATCATTTGTCCATACTTGTTAAATAAAGCATCCATCTCCGTCATCTTCTCTTGATCACTACATGCTCTATAAACATAAGATACAGCAACTAAATTCATTCTTAACTCTCTGTTGATTAGTTCTAAAATTTCAGAACTAAGTAGACTTGAGTTTAAAGTGAAATAGTAGTCTAGTTTCTGAATACCATCATGCTTCATGATTTCTACTATAGCCATCGCTTTTTCGATTTCTCCTAACTGAGCATAGCTTGAAGCCATTTGAGCGTTGAAGTAATCATATGGAAGCTTGTTATCTGGTATAACTTCAATACACTTATCTAAAGCAAGAATTGCTTCTTCCGTTTTACCTTCATTGATTAAAGCATCTACCAAACTAGAGAAGTTAGATCTGAAGTTAACACACATTCTTCTGTTGTCTTGATTCAAGTATACTCCTTCAGCAGCCAAGTTCCCCCACTTGAATTTATTCATGAAGTTGTTATACATGATATCCGTGTTGATCTTACCAGGTATTCCTCTTCCAGAATCTTCATTCTTAATAGGAAGAATTCTGTTAGCCAGACCTTCTAATTGGAAATATGGCTCTAAGTTAATGTAGTGACTTCCTCCAACTGTAATGGCAAAGTAAACAGGACGCTCCCAATTGTTAGTCGCCAGTAAGTCAAGAATCATCAACTTATTCTTATACAGTTGAGTTTCTTTGATCGTCCACTTCATTTCCTTAACTACTTTCCCTGCATCTTCCAGGGCAATTGCACCACTTGAGATTAATTTCTGAACATCTTGCTCAGTGATTGTCATCTTCAAGTTTTTTGAAGGAGAATAGTTGTATTTATCACCACCACCTAAGTCAAGGGTTCTGTTGTCATTTCCAATGAACTTCATTACATCTTTCAACTCAAGATATTCTTTCGTTGATCTAGCTCCTCTGAAATATTCAGGATTAGGCCCCATGAAAACAACATCTCTTGAACCACCTTGTCTGTATTGAGGTTCTGTTAATGAGAAAGGTACAGCTTCAGAATCATAAGCCTTTCGCTTCATTTGTGTGATATACCAATCTGTATTTAATAGACTCAAGTTAACTACTCTAACATCTGTTCTGAAATTTTCCACCTCTTGAACGTACCAAAGGGGGAAAGTGTCATTATCTCCGTTCGTAAATACGATGGCATTTGGAGCACACGATTCTAAGTAGTTGATAGCAAAATCTCTAGCAGAATACCTGTTAGATCTATCGTGATCATCCCAACCTTCGGCAGCCATGTTTAATGGAATAATGATGGTTAGCATAAATGCGATGAAAGCTTGTGCTTTCTGACTTTTTAATGCTCCACCTAAAACTCTAGCTAGTAATGTAATTCCAGTACCAATGGCACCAATGTAAATTAAAGAATAAGAGAATTCATGTGTATTAGAATTCATGAACTCTAAAGCAAAAGCTACTGCTCCTAGAGCAACAAAACTTCCTCCTACTTTGGCTATGTCTTCTGCTTTTAGATCTTCTCTTTTTGTCATCGCGTTATACAAGCCAATAACACCTAGTCCGATCCAAATAGCAAATGCATAGAAAGAAGCGGCATAAGCGTAATCTCTTTCTCTTGGTTGCATTGGGGTTTGATTCAGGAAGACGATTATGGCGAATCCAGTAAGTAAGAATAATACCATGGTAACAATGAAATCTTTCTGAGAAAACTTCAATTGCATAAACAAACCAATTAAACCTAGGATAAATGGAAGCATGAAAAAGCTATTCCTTCCTGGGTTTTCTGCTATTTCATCTGGTAGATTTTTAGATCCACCAACCATTTCTTGATCGATAAATTCAACACCTGAGATCCAGTTACCGTTAACAAGTTCACCGTGTCCTTGAATATCATTTTGTCTACCAGAGAAATTCCACATGAAATACCTCCAATACATGAATCGTATCTGATAATTAAAGAAGAACGACATGTTCTCCATAAAAGTTGGCTTCGTTCCAATCTGTTTTTGCCCTCGAGCATCTGTGTATTCAAATTGTTTGCCTTCGAAATTAGTCCACCTTTCATATTCAGCTTTGTGATGAGCTTGACGAGAATACATTCTAGGGAAAAGCATATTGTACTCTTTTTGATAAGCTGGTACATCCTTTTTCTTTTCATCCGCTACATAGTATTCGCTTTTAGCATCGTCCCAATATATGGTAGGATTTCCGTCAGACCATTGAGACTTGTCAGCCGTAGGAGCTTGGAAAGTGTGACCAAATAAAAGTGGCCTGTCTCCATATTGCTCACGGTTTAAGTAAGGTAATAAAGAGAATACATCTTCAGGATTGTTTTCATCCATTGGAGTATTTGCTGAAGATCTAATTACAATCATCGCAAATGAAGAGTATCCGAAAATAATCACCATCAAGGCAACTAAAGATTTATAAAGAGCTGGATTATTAGACTTAACAGCCTTCTTCATTCCGAAAATCCCTGCAGCTAAAAGAAGCAATACGAACAGAATTACACCTGAGTGTTTCGGTAATCCAAAACCGTTTACGGATATCCATTCAAGTTTGGAAGCTATTAAAATAGTCTTTTGAATAATTCCGTATTGAATGAAAATCAACGTTGCAAAACCAATAACGAAGGCAATAATTCCTCCTTTTAAAGTAGGCTCGTATTTCTTGAAGTAATATACAAGAGCGATAGCTGGAATTACCAATAGGTTCAAAAGGTGAACTCCAATGGATAATCCCATTAAGTATGCAATGAAAATTAAGTATCTATCTGATTTTGCTTCGTTAGCAACACTTTCCCATTTTAAGATTAACCAAAAAACCAATGCTGTAAATAAGGATGAATTCGCATAAACCTCTGCCTCAACAGCTGAGAACCAGAACGAATCACTAAAAGTGTAAGCCAATGCACCAACTGCTCCAGCAGCCATTATAGCAAAAGTATCACCTCCACTTAATACCGTTTTTCCACCTTTTAAAACCATTTTTTTGGCCAGGTGAGTAATAGACCAGAATAAGAACAGAATAGAAAAAGAGGAACTTAATCCTGAAAATACATTCATGTAAAAAGCTACTTGACTCACATCACCCATGGCTAGCATACCAAATACCCTAGCGATCATCATCCAAAGAGGAGCGCCCGGAGGGTGACCTACTTCTAACTTAAATGCAGTAGCAATAAATTCACCACAATCCCAGAAACTAGCAGTAGGTTCTAGTGTCATGATATAAACAAAACTTGCGATAGCAAATACTAACCATCCAATTCCGTTGTTATATTTTTTGTAATTCTCCATTTGGGATTAATTTGTTTCAACCGTAACCACAAACCCGAAGGTTTATTTTTTAATAAGTGTTAAATCTCGCTCGAATTTACTAAAAGTATAGGGTATGTTGAGAGCACTAAAAAAAAAGTTTCTCGAGTTTTTGTATTAAAAAAAAACTATCTATATTTGTCACCCGTTAACAATTAACGATGTCCCATGGTGTAACTGGCAACACGTCTGTTTTTGGTACAGAAGAGTCTAGGTTCGAGCCCTAGTGGGACAACAAGGAAAAGTCGCTTAATAGCGACTTTTTTAATGCCTAGAGTTTAGGAGTAAAAGTTCTAGTAAAGTGATTAATTCGCTTTAACTATGGACACAAAACTTTGATCCTTAAACTCTAAAAGCTATATTTGCAGTGTTATTACGGTGGGGACGAGAGTCCCCACTTTTTATAATATGACTTATGGATCATTTAGATAAGGTAAAAGAAATCATAAATAACGAAGCGGACGCAATGTTGGCTTTTGTTGTTGAGGTGAGTTTACACGGAAATAAGTTAGATGTACAAATAGATACATTGAAAGGAATCACTATTCAAGAGTGTAGGACTATCAATAGAGCAATAGATAACTATCTGATTGAAAATGAGTTGGATTGGGGTGTTGAAGTTGGATCTCCTGGATTAAGTAAGGAGTTTAAAGTATTTCAACAATACGATAAGAACAAGGGGAGAGAATTAGAGGTAATAACAGTTGATGGAGAGCGTTTCAAAGGTACATTAGAAGTGGTTACTCCAAATGGAGTAGCATTAACATGGCAAAGAAAAATAAGAGAAGAGGGTTCAAAAAAGAAAAGAATAAAAACTTTTAGTGAATCTTTCTCCTTTGAGCCGGATGAAGAATTAAAGCAAATTAAAAGTGCCAAAGTGGTAATATCATTTAAATAATTGAAGATGGAGAATCTGAGTTTAGTAGAATCATTTCAGGAATTTAAAGAATTTAAAAACATCGATCGTGAAACGATGATGAGAGTTCTTGAGGATGTTTTTAGAAGCATGTTAGTTAAAAAACATGGTACGGATAAGAATTTTGATATCATTTTGAATATTGATAAAGGGGATTTAGAAGTTTGGAGAAACAGAAGAATCGTTGAAGCTGGTGAGGTTGAAGATGAGAATTTAGAGATTGCCTACCCAGATGCTATCAAAATCGAACCTGATTTTGAGGTAGATGAAGAGGTTTCTGAAGAAGTTAAATTATTAGACTTTGGAAGAAGAGCTGTATTAGCGGTTAGACAAAACTTAATTTCTAAGGTGTTAGACCTTGAGAAAGATGAGTTATACAAACTATACAAAGACAGAGTTGGTGATATCATCGCTGGTGAAGTTTACCAAGTTTGGAAGAGAGAGATGTTGATTTTGGATGACGAAGGAAATGAGTTAATCTTACCTAAGTCGGAGCAAATTCCTTCTGATTACTTCAAAAAAGGAGATACTGTAAGAGCGGTAGTATTGAGAGTTGAAATGAGAAACAACAATCCTATTATCATCTTATCAAGAACGTCTCCAGTATTCTTAGAGCGTTTGTTCGAGCAAGAGATCCCTGAAGTATTTGACGGATTAATTACAATTAAGAACATTGTAAGAATACCAGGTGAAAGAGCTAAGGTTGCTGTTGAGTCTTATGACGATAGAGTGGATCCTGTTGGAGCTTGTGTTGGTATGAAAGGATCTAGAATCCATGGAGTTGTAAGAGAGTTAGGTAATGAGAACATTGATGTTATCAATTACACTGACAACAAAGAACTATACATTCAGAGAGCTTTGAGTCCTGCTAAGATTAGCGGAATCAAAATCAATGATGAAAAGAAGAAAGCGGATGTTTTCTTAAATCCTGATCAAGTATCTATTGCAATTGGTAAAGGTGGTTACAATATCAAATTAGCAGGTAGATTATTAAGTCTTGAGATCGATGTATACAGAAACACGGAGTCTGACGACGAAGATGTAGATTTAGAAGAATTTGCAGATGAAATCGAAAGCTGGGTATTAGATGCATTTAAAGGAATTGGATGTGACACTGCAAAATCAGTACTAGAATTAGACATGAAAGAATTGTTGAAGAGGACTGATCTTGAAGAAGAAACAATTAATGATGTATTGAACGTCCTTAAGGCAGAATTCGAGTAAAAAAATTATTAATTTGTGTTGAAATTAGATAACACAGACCACAACCGTAAGTAGAATTTATGGCAGTATCAAAGCCGAAAAGGTTAAGTAAAGTAGCTAAAGAACTAAACGTAGGTATCTCCACTATTGTGGAATACTTAGGTGAGAAAGGTCATGAGGTTAGCTCAAGCCCTAACACCAAGTTGGATGGTGAGTTGTTTGGACTTTTGTTGGACAAGTTCCAGAAAGACAAAGGGGTTAAAGAAGATGCTAAGAAGGTATCTATAACTAGAGAGACGAAGGAAACTATCACAATTGAGAAGAAGTTCGTTGAAGAGGAAGTGAATGAAGTTGTGGCTGAAGCTCCAGCACCTGTTGCTGAACCAGAGCCAACTCCAGCACCAGTTGTTGAAGAGGTGAAGGAGGATAAACCAGTTTTTGAACCAGTTGAATCTGTGGATGAAGATGGTAACGGACCTAAGGTCTTAGGTAAACTTGATTTAGATAACATCAAGGATCCTAGAAAGCTTGCTAAGGAGAGAAAAGAAGAAAAGAAGAAGCAAGAGCAATTAGCAAAGCAAAAAGCTGCTGCAGAAAAGAAAGCTGCAAGCGAGGCGAAAGCTAAAGCTGCAAGTGAGGCAAAAGCCAAAGCTGCGGATGACGCAAAAGCTAAAGCTGCTAATGTTGTTGCTGATAAAAAGGCTAAAGAAGAAGCTGCTAAACCAGTAGAAAAGCCTGCTGTAAAGAAAGCGGAAACGGAAGTTATAAAAGCAACTGCGGGTAAAATCGACGGTCCTAAAGTATTAGGAAAGATCGAGTTACCTGTAGAGAAGAAGAAACCTGTTGCTAGTTCATCTGACGATGCGAAGAAAAAGCGTAAGCGTAAGAGAATTAGACCAGAGGGAACTGGATCAGGTCCAGGAAATGCTGGTGGAAATAGAACAGGAGGTCCAGGTAGAAGTGCCGCTGGAAGCCGTGCCGGTGGTAACCGTGCAGGTGGAAACAGAAGAGGTAGAAAACCAGAGCCAAAAGCTGAGCTAACTGAAGAAGAAGTATCTAAAAAGATCAAGGAAACACTTGCTCGTTTATCGGGAGGTGGTAAGAAAAATAAAGCTGCGAAATATCGTAGAGATAAGAGAGAAGAAGGTTCTAAAAAGAGGCAAGAAGAAGCTGAACAGCAAGAACTTGAAAAGTCAATCTTAAAGGTTACAGAATTCGTTTCTGCAAACGAATTAGCAAGTTTAATGGATGTTCAGATTAATGACATTATTGCGGCTTGTATGTCTTTAGGACTTTTCGTTTCAATCAACCAAAGGTTAGATGCTGAAACAATCTCTATCGTTGCTGAAGAGTTTGGTTTTGAAGTAGAATTCATTTCTGCAGAAGATCAAGAGTCTATTGAAGAAGAAGTAGATAACGAAGAAGATTTACTAGAAAGACCACCAATTATTACGGTAATGGGTCACGTTGATCACGGTAAAACTTCGTTACTAGATTATATCCGTAAGGAAAATGTAATTGCTGGTGAAGCAGGGGGAATTACTCAGCACATCGGAGCTTACATGGTTGAAGTAGGAGAGGACGCTAAGAAAATTGCTTTCTTAGATACTCCAGGTCACGAGGCCTTTACTGCCATGAGAGCAAGGGGAGCACAGGTTACCGATTTAGTAATTATTGTAATTGCTGCGGATGACCAAGTGATGCCTCAAACGAAGGAAGCAATCAACCACGCACAAGCTGCTGGTGTTCCAATGATTTTTGCAATTAACAAAATCGATAAGCCTGGAGCTAACGCTGATAAGGTAAGAGAAGAGTTGTCTGCAATGAATATCTTAGTTGAAGATTGGGGTGGTAAATACCAATGCCAAGAGATTTCAGCGAAGAAAGGACTTCACATTGAAGAGTTATTAGAGAAGGTTATTCTTGAAGCGGATATGCTTGAGTTAAAAGCAAATCCAAATAAACCAGCTATTGGTACTATCGTTGAATCGTCGTTAGATAAAGGACGTGGATATGTAACTAACATTATGGTACAGTCAGGTACTTTAAAGGTTGGTGATATTATAGTTGCTGGTAGTTATAACGGTCGTGTTAAAGCGATGTTTAACGAAAGAAACCAAAAGATCAATGAAGCTGGTCCTTCCACTCCAGTTGTAATGTTAGGATTGAATGGAGCTCCACAAGCGGGTGATAAGTTCAATATCTTGAAAGACGAAAAAGAAGCAAGAGAAATTGCTACGAAGCGTTTACAATTACAAAGAGAGCAAGGTCAGAGAGCTCAGAAACGTGTATCTCTTGATGAGATCGGAAGACGTTTAGCTATCGGAGATTTCAAAGAATTAAACTTAATCCTGAAAGGGGATGTGGATGGTTCTGTAGAAGCACTTTCAGATTCATTACTGAAGTTATCTACTGAACAAGTTCAAGTAAATATTATTCATAAGTCGGTTGGACAAATTTCTGACTCTGATGTATTGTTAGCATCTGCTTCAGATGCAATCATCATCGGTTTCCAAGTTCGTCCATCAGCTTCAGCAAGAAAGATTGCAGAGAAAGAGGATGTAGATGTGAATCTATACTCAATTATCTACGATGCAATTGAAGAAGTTAAATCGGCAATGGAAGGAATGCTTTCTGCTAAGATTGAAGAGAAAGTGGTTTGTAACGTTGAGGTTAGAGAAACTTTCAAAATCTCTAAGGTTGGTACAATCGCAGGTTGTTATGTTACTGATGGAACAATCTCA
The DNA here is from genome assembly GCA_965661855.1 of Flavobacteriales bacterium. Classification (GTDB taxonomy): domain Bacteria; phylum Bacteroidota; class Bacteroidia; order Flavobacteriales_C; family CBFIFL01; genus CBFIFL01. The sequence continues at coordinate 107 of CBFIFL010000037.1, read as the reverse complement.
AGAAATACAATGGTTCGTATCATTAGAGACGGTATTGTAGTTCATACAGGAGAACTAGGTTCATTGAAGCGTTTCAAAGATGACGTTAAAGAAGTGAAGTTTGGTTA
>CBFIFL010000036.1:0-27969 GCA_965661855.1 Flavobacteriales bacterium | reverse complement strand
TGAGCGTAATTGGTATCCTGGTACTCATCCACTAAAACGTATTTGAACTGGGCTTGATATTAGCTAAAACTTCTGGATGTTGCTTAAATAATTGATAGGTTCTGAAAAGCAAATCATCAAAATCCATTGCACCCGCCTTAAAGCATCTTTTCGCATACTGCTCGTAGATCTCTCCAATTTTCGGTTTAGCCATTCGTTTATCCTCATTTCGGATATTGGCATCATTCAAATATTTCTGATAAGAATAGAGGTTATTCTTAGCGGCACTTATTCTATTATATACCAAATTGGGTTTATAGACTTTCGGATCTAGTTCAAGATCCTTGATGATTGTCTTTAATAAACTCTTGGCATCAATAGTGTCATAAATAGTGAAGTTAGAAGGGAAGCCAATTTTCTCGGCTTCTTTCCTCAAAATTTTCGAGAATACCGAGTGAAATGTTCCCATCCATACACTTAAAGCATCATGATTTCCAATCAAACTAGCGATTCTTTCACGCATTTCTTTAGCCGCTTTATTAGTAAAAGTTAAAGCTAAAATTCGGAAAGGATCGTTATCCTGGTTAATCAGATAAGCAATTCTATATGTTAGGACTCTTGTTTTACCTGAGCCCGCACCAGCAAGTACCATTGTAGGTCCTTGGTAATTGATGACAGCCTCTTTTTGAGCCTCATTGAGTTGAGATAATAGTTGTTCCAATTCAAAAAGTTTTTCTGTGAAAGAAATAGGAGTACACTTTAAAGTTAAGGATAAGAAAAGAGGAAAGGAAACCTTTCTGTGGAATATAGGTAAAAGACTACCCGCGATTTTTTATTAACAGCTGTTGAAAAAACAAGAAAGTGATTTTTAAACATTGAATTGTGTAAAAAGCTGGAGAATGCGAAAATAATTGATACTCAGGGTTGTTTTTGTGAAAAAACCATTGTATCTTTGCGGTCCCGTTTTGAGTAACGGGTATATTGTGTTGAAATTGAAACAGTTATAAAAAACAAGATTATTTAATTAATTACTATGCCAACTATACAGCAATTAGTAAGAAAGGGTAGAACAGACAAAGCGAGAAAGAGTAAATCTATCGCCTTGGATGCTTGTCCACAGAGAAGAGGGGTATGTGTAAGAGTTTACACCACTACACCTAAAAAGCCAAACTCAGCAATGAGAAAAGTGGCTAGAGTTAGATTAACAAACGGAAACGAGGTGAATGCTTACATTCCTGGTGAGGGTCACAACTTACAGGAGCACTCGATTGTTTTGGTTAGAGGAGGAAGGGTAAAAGATTTACCTGGAGTTCGTTACCACATCGTTAGAGGAGCATTAGATACTGCGGGTGTTGAAGGAAGAACTCAACGTCGTTCGAAGTACGGAGCTAAGAAGCCAAAGAAGAAATAATATAACCTAGTTATTATATAGATAATGAGAAAAGGTAGAGCAAAACAGAGAAGATTACTTCCAGATCCTAAGTTTAACGATACGGAAGTAACAAGATTCGTAAATGATTTAATGATGCACGGTAAAAAAACTGTTGCATTTAAAATCTTTTATGACGCTTTAGATAAGATATCAGAAAAGGTAGAGGAAGAAAATAGTTTAGACGTTTTCAAAAAAGGTTTAAAAAATGTTACTCCTGCAGTTGAAGTAAGATCAAGAAGAGTTGGAGGGGCTACTTTCCAAATCCCACAAGAGATTAGAAATTCTAGAAAAAACTCAATGGCTATTAAGTGGTTGATTTCTTACGCTAGAAAAAGAAACGAAAAGGATATGGCTTCTAAGTTAGCTGCAGAGATTGTTGCTGCTTACAAGGAAGAAGGTGCTGCTTTCAAAAAGAAAGAGGATACTCATAGAATGGCAGAAGCAAATAAAGCATTTTCACACTTTAGATTTTAATCTGACATAGTCATGGCAAATAAAAGAGATTTAAAATACACAAGAAATATCGGGATCGCTGCTCACATCGATGCTGGTAAGACTACTACAACAGAGAGAATCTTATTCTACTCTGGTCTTTCTCACAAAATTGGAGAAGTACATGATGGTGCTGCTACTATGGACTGGATGGATCAGGAGCAAGAAAGAGGGATTACTATTACTTCTGCTGCTACAACTGTAAACTGGAACTATAGAAATGATGATTACCATGTAAACATTATTGATACTCCAGGACACGTTGATTTCACAGTTGAAGTAAATAGATCTTTAAGAGTATTAGATGGTTTAGTATTCTTGTTTAGTGCAGTTGATGGTGTTGAGCCTCAGTCTGAAACTAACTGGAGACTAGCTGATAACTATAACGTTCCAAGAATTGGATTCGTAAACAAAATGGACCGTCAAGGTGCTAACTTCTTAAAAGTGTGTAAGCAAGTTAAGGAGATGTTAGGTACTGATTCTGTTCCATTACAGTTACCAATTGGTGCTGAGGATGATTTCAGAGGAGTTGTTGATTTAGTTAACAACAGAGGTATCATTTGGAATGAGGATGATCAAGGAATGACTTTCGAAGAGATTCCAGTTCCTGCTGATTTAGTTGAAGAGGCTAATGAATTAAGAGAGTTGTTATTAGAGTCTATCGCAGAGTTTGATGATTCTTTAATGGAGAAATTCTTTGAAGATCCAGATTCAATTTCTGAGAGAGAAATTTTAACGGCATTAAGAGAAGCTACTTTGGCTGGTAAGTTTGTACCTATGTTATGTGGGTCTGCTTTCAAAAACAAAGGAGTTCAAACAATGTTAGATTACGTAATGGAGATTTTACCTTCTCCGTTAGATCAAGAAGCAATTACTGGTACTGATCCAAGAACTGATGAAGAAGTTCAAAGAAAGCCATCTTATGATGAGCCTTTCTCTTCTTTAGCGTTTAAGATTGCAACTGATCCTTTCGTAGGTAGATTATGTTTCACTAGAGCATATTCTGGAGAGCTTCCTAAAGGTTCTTATGTGTTGAACACAAGAACAATGAAGAAAGAAAGAATTTCTCGTATATACCAAATGCACTCAAACAAGCAAAATGAGATTGATTCATTAGGTACTGGAGATATTGCTGCTTTAGTTGGATTTAAAGATATCAGAACAGGAGATACTTTATGTGATGAGAAATCACCAATTACTCTTGAGTCAATGGATTTCCCAGAACCAGTAATCGGTATTGCGGTTGAACCAAAGACTAAAGCTGATGTTGATAAGATGGGTATGGCTTTAGCTAAATTAGCTGAAGAAGATCCAACTTTCCAAGTTAAAACGGATGAGGATTCAGGACAATGTGTAATCTCAGGAATGGGAGAGCTTCACTTAGATATTATTATCGATCGTTTAAAGAGAGAGTTCAAGGTTGAGTGTAACCAAGGTGCTCCTCAAGTAAACTACAAAGAAGCTATCACTGGATCAGTTGATCACAGAGAAACGTATAAGAAGCAGTCTGGTGGACGTGGTAAATTTGCGGATATCGTACTTACTATCGAGAAAGCTGATTCTGAAAAAGAAGGTCTTGAGTTTATTAACGCTGTTAAAGGTGGAAATGTACCTAAAGAATTTGTTCCTTCTGTAGAGAAAGGTTTAAAAGAAGCTATGGAAACAGGTGTATTAGCAGGATTCCCTGTTGATTCATTAAAAGTAACTTTGAAGGATGGATCTTACCACGATGTGGATTCGGATCAATTGTCTTTCGAAATCGCTGGTAGAATGGCATTCAGAAACGCAATCCCTAAAGCTAACCCAGTATTATTAGAGCCTCTTATGAAGCTTGAAGTATTGACTCCAGAAGAGTCTATGGGAGATGTTGTAGCGGATCTTAACAGAAGAAGAGGACTAATCGAAGGAATGGACGATAGAAACGGAGCTAAGGTTGTTAAAGCTAAAGTTCCATTATCAGAGATGTTCGGTTATGTAACACAGTTAAGAACAATTACTTCAGGTAGAGCAACGTCAACAATGGAATTCTCGAATTTCGCAGAAGCTCCAAAGAACGTAGCAACTGAAGTTATTAAGAAAGCAAAAGGGGAAGTAACAGCATAATTCTAAAGAATGAGTCAGAAAATTAGAATAAAGTTAAAATCGTACGACCACAACCTGGTTGATAAGTCAGCAGAGAAAATTGTTAAGACTGTTAAGACTACAGGCGCTGTGGTAAGTGGGCCAATACCATTACCAACTCATAAGAGAAAGTTTACGGTGTTGAGATCTACTCACGTCAACAAGAAAGCAAGAGAGCAGTTCGAGTTGAGTTCATACAAAAGATTATTAGACATTTACAGTTCAACGTCTAAGACGGTTGACGCTCTGATGAAGTTAGAGTTACCAAGTGGTGTCGAAGTAGAAATTAAAGTTTGATAAGTTTAAAAAATAACCTATGTCAGGTCTACTAGGAAAAAAGATTGGAATGACTAGCCTTTTCGATGCAGAAGGTAAGAATATTCCATGTACAGTAATAGAAGCAGGTCCTTGTGTTGTAACACAGTTAAAAACAGAAGAGACTGACGGATACACTGCTATGCAGTTAGGATTCGGAGAAAAGAAAGAGAAAAACACGCCAGCTCCTGAACAAGGACATTTCAAGAAGGCAGGAACTACTCCAAAGAAATTTGTGAGAGAGTTTGAGTCAATTGAAGGTAAAAACGTTGGTGATGTGGTGACTATTGAGGATATATTAGAAGAAGGAACTTGGGTTTCTGTAGCTGGTACATCTAAAGGAAAAGGTTTCCAAGGGGTTGTAAAAAGACACGGGTTCGCCGGTGTTGGAGGTGCAACTCACGGTCAGCACAACAGATTAAGAGCTCCAGGTTCTATTGGTGCATCTTCTACGCCTTCTCGTGTATTTAAAGGTATGCGTATGGCAGGTAGAATGGGTGGTGATAGAGTTTTAGTTGAAAACTTAAAAGTGATGAAATTATTTCCAGAGAAGAACCTTGTTGTTGTAAAAGGAGCTGTACCTGGTGCTAAAGGATCACTTGTTGAAATTCATAGATAATGGAATTAGTAGTATTAGATAAAGCAGGAAAAGACACTGGGCGTAAAGTAACGCTAAACGATAGTGTATTTGGAGTTGAACCAAAAGAGCACGCTGTTTATTTAGACGTAAAGAATTTCTTGGCTAATCAAAGACAAGGAACTCACAAGTCTAAAGAAAGAGCTGAAATCGCTGGATCTACTAAGAAAATTAAGAGACAAAAGGGAACAGGTACTGCACGTGCTGGTTCAATCAAGTCTCCAGTTTTTAGAGGTGGTGGTAGAATCTTTGGTCCTGAACCAAGAAACTACGGTTTCAAATTGAACAAGAAGACTAAAGTGACTGCTAGAAAATCAGCGCTTAGTGCGAAGTTAAAAGAGAATAATATTATTGTTGTTGAGGATTTCTCATTCGACGCTCCTAAAACGAAAATGTTCTTAGATTTTGCAAAGAATATTGGTGCTGGTGAAAAGGCATTAATCGTTACTAAGGAAAGAGATAACAACTTATACTTATCAGGTAGAAATATCCAGAAAATGGAAATCACTACTGTTAATGATATGAATACTTATGCTGTGTTAAACGCTAAGAAAGTTGTTCTTTTCGAAACGTCTGTAAGTGAAATCGAAAACATTTTAAGCTAATTATTAGTCATGGGAATTATTAAGAAGCCAATCATTACTGAGAAAATGACTTCAACTGAAGAGCAATTAGGTCAGTACGGTTTTATCGTTGACGAAAAGGCGAATAAAATTGAAATCAAAAAGGCGATTGAAGAAATGTACGGTGTAACAGTAACAGCTGTAAACACAATGAGGTACTTGGGGAAAAAGAAAAGAAACAAGAAAACTTACTTGTTTGATGGTAGAACAAACTCTTTTAAGAAAGCTGTAATAAGCATTAGTGAAGGAGATACAATTGATATTTACAGTAATTTATAATTGAAATGGCGGTAAGAAAGTTAAAACCGAATACTCCAGGACAAAGATTTAAAGTAGTAAACGAAAGAAATGAGATTACTGCTTCTAAACCTGAGAAAAGCTTAATAGCTGGTAAGAAGAGATCTGGAGGTAGAAACAATTCTGGAAAGATGACCATGAGACAAATTGGTGGTGGTCACAAAAAGAAGTATAGAGTTGTTGATTTTAAGAGACAAAAAGATGGTGTTCCTGGTGTTGTTAAATCAGTAGAATACGATCCAAACAGAACGGCTTTCATCGCGTTGGTATTTTATGCTGATGGTGAGAAGTCGTACATTATTGCTCCAAACGGATTAACTGTTGGTCAAGAGATCAAGAGTGGTAAAGATGTAGCTCCAGAAGTTGGAAATGCTATGTTCTTATCTGATATTCCATTAGGAACAGTAGTTCATAACATTGAGTTAAGACCTGGACAAGGTGGGAAATTAGCTAGATCTGCTGGATCTTATGGTCAGTTGGCTGCAAGAGAAGGTAAATTTGCTGTTATTAAACTTCCTTCTGGTGAAACTAGATTGATCTTAACAACTTGTAAGGCTACTATCGGAACTGTATCTAACGGAGATCATCAGTTAGAAGTTTCTGGTAAAGCTGGTAGAACTAGATGGCAAGGTAAGAGACCTAGAGTTAGAGGTGTTGCTATGAACCCAGTTGATCACCCAATGGGTGGGGGTGAAGGTAGATCTTCAGGAGGTCATCCTAGATCTAGAAATGGTATACCTGCTAAAGGTTACAAAACTAGATACAAGAAAAAAGCATCGAACAAATACATCATTGAAAGAAGAAAGAAATAGTAAGTTATGAGTAGATCGTTAAAAAAACCGCCTTTTATTGAGTATAAGCTTAACACTAGAGTTTTAGCTGCTCAAGAATCTGGAGATAAGAAAGTGATTAAGACTTGGTCTAGAGCTTCTATGATCAGTCCTGATTTCATTGGTCTTACTATTGCTGTTCATAATGGTAATAAGTTCATTCCAGTATTCGTTACTGAGAATATGGTAGGTCATAAACTAGGTGAATTTGCACCTACAAGGACTTACAGAGGTCATGGTGCCGATAGAAAAAACAAAGGAAAGAAATAAACATCTTAAATAAAGATAGCCATGGGGGCAAGAAAAAGATTAAGAGCAGAACAAATTAAGGAAGCAAAGAAAAGTCAATACTTTGCTAAGCTTAATAACTGTCCTACTTCTCCAAGAAAGATGAGAATTGTAGCTGACATGATTAGAGGTATGGAGGTGTTTCAGGCAATGAACACTTTACAATTTACTTCTAAGGAAGCAGCAGCTCGTTTAGAGAAGTTATTAAAGTCAGCGATTCATAATTATGAAGCGAAGACTGGAAACAGTGCGGAAGAAGGAGATTTATATATCTCTCAAGTGTATGTGGATAGTGGTAGAATGCTGAAAAGAATTCAACCAGCTCCTCAAGGAAGAGCGCACAGAGTTAGAAAAAGATCGAATCACGTTACTCTATTCGTAGATAACATCAATAACTAATAAGAAGAATTAAGCATGGGACAAAAGACAAATCCTATAGGAAATAGATTAGGGATTATTAGAGGATGGGACTCTAACTGGTACGGTGGAAGAAACTACGCTGATAAGATCGTTGAGGATGACAAGATTAGAAAATACTTACAAGCACGACTTGCTAAGGCATCTATTTCTAAGACTGTTATTGAAAGAACTTTAAAATTAGTTACTGTAACTATTCATACTGCACGTCCAGGAATCATTATTGGTAAAGGTGGTGCTGAAGTTGATAGACTTAAAGAAGAGTTAAAGAAGATTACTAAGAAAGAAGTTCAAATCAATATTTTTGAGGTTAAAAGACCTGAGTTGGAAGCTAAATTAGTTGCAGATAGTATTGCTAGACAAATTGAAGGAAGAATTTCTTTCAGAAGAGCGATGAAAATGTCTGTTGCTTCAACTATGAGAATGGGAGCTGAAGGTATCAAGGTTCAAATCTCAGGAAGATTGAATGGTGCTGAAATGGCAAGAACTGAAACAGTAAAAGAAGGAAGAACTCCTTTACATACTTTCAGAGCTGATATAGATTACGCTTTATCTGAAGCACATACTACTTATGGTAGATTAGGTGTTAAGGTTTGGATCTGTAAAGGTGAAGTTTACGGTAAGAGAGATTTGTCTCCAAATTTCGGAATGAATAAGAAAAGAGGAGCAAAAAAGCCAGGGAACAAGAAAAGACCGGCTAGAAAATAATTAAGTAGTTAAAGACAAAAGTTTAGAACGATGCTACAACCAAAAAGAGTAAAGTTTAGAAAACAACAGAAGGGCCGAATGAAAGGGATGGCCCAAAGAGGTAGCCAGTTAGCGTTTGGATCTTTCGGTTTAAAAGCACTAGAAGAGTGTTGGATGAACTCGAGACAGATTGAAGCGGCAAGGATTGCGGTAACTAGATACATGAAGAGAGAGGGACAAATTTGGATTAGAATTTTCCCAGACAAGCCTGTTACAAAGAAGCCTGCTGAAGTAAGGATGGGTAAAGGTAAAGGTTCTCCAGAGTATTGGGTAGCTGTAGTTAAGCCAGGAAGAATCATGTTCGAAGCAGAAGGTGTTCCTTTAGACGTTGCAAAAGAAGCAATGAGATTGGCAGCTCAGAAGTTACCGATCAAGACGAAGTTTGTTGTAAGAAGAGATTATCAAGAAGCATAATATGAAAGCGGAAGAAGTTAAAAAAATGTCAACTGAAGAGTTAGCAGAGCAATTGAAAGCTAACAAAACAGAGTTATCTCAACTTAAAATGAATCATAAGATCTCTGGTTTAGAGAATCCTTTGGTTTTGAGAAATAAAAGAAGAGATGTTGCTAGACTTGCGACAGAGTTAAGAACTAGAAGCTAGTCAAATACTAGATTATGGAAACAAGAAATTTAAGAAAAGAAAGAGTCGGTGTGGTTTCAAGTGACAAGATGGATAAGTCTATCGTTGTTATGGTTGAAAGTAAAAAGAAACACCCTATCTATGGAAAGTTCATTAAGCAGTCGAATAAATTCGTTGCTCACGATGAGACTAATGACTGTAACATAGGTGATACTGTAAAAATCATGGAGGTTAGACCTTTATCGAAGTCAAAGAGATGGAGATTGGTTGAAGTCCTTGAAAGAGCTAAGTAGTTTATTAAGGAAATTTTAGTCAAATGATACAACAAGAAAGTAGGTTAAAAGTTGCTGATAACAGTGGTGCTAAAGAGGTTTTATGTATTCGTGTACTTGGTGGTACTAAGAAGAGATATGCATCTTTAGGGGATACTATTGTAGTTTCTGTTAAAAGCGCTGTACCAAATGGAAATATTAAAAAAGGAGCGGTTGCTAAAGCTGTAGTTGTAAGAACGAAGAAAGAGGTTAGAAGACCTGATGGTTCTTATATCAGATTTGGTGATAACGCGGCAGTAATATTAAATGCCACTGGAGAAATGAGAGGTACTCGTGTTTTTGGTCCAGTAGCAAGAGAGTTAAGAGATAATGACTTTATGAAAGTTGTTTCTTTAGCTCCTGAGGTATTATAATAACATTTTAAAAAGAATTAGAATGCCAAAGTTAAAGATCAAAAAAGACGACATCGTTAAAGTTCTTACTGGAGGAAGTAAAGTAAAGAACAAAGTAGGGAAGGTTCTAAGAACATTACCAGGAGAAGGTAAAGTTGTAGTGGAAGGTGTGAATATCATTAAGAAGCACATGAAGCCATCTGCACAAAATCCAGAAGGTGGAATTGTTGAAGTAGAAGCTCCAATTAACGCATCTAACGTTGCTCTAGTAATTGAGCAAAATGGTGATGAAGTCGTAACTAGCAAAGTAGGAAGAAAGCTAGTTGATGGAAAAATTAAGAGATACGCTAAGAAAACGGATAAGATTTTAGACTAATGGGATACACACCGAGATTAAAAGAGAAATATGCTGCGGAAGTTGCTCCGAAATTACAAGAGGAGTTCAGCTATTCTACACCGATGCAGTTACCAAAATTGACTAAGATTTGTTTAAGTCAAGGTTTAGGTAATTCAGTAGGCGATAAAAGACTATTGGAATCGGCTGTTAAAGAAATGACATTGATCGCAGGACAAAAGGCAGTTCAAACGTATTCGAAAAAAGATATTTCGAATTTCAAATTGAGAAAAGGAATGCCAATCGGAACAAGAGTAACTTTAAGAGGAGACGTTATGTACGAATTCTTAGATAAGTTAGTTTCTGTTGCGTTACCAAGGGTAAGAGACTTCAGAGGTATCAACAAAACTGGTTTTGACGGAAGTGGAAACTATAACATGGGGATCACTGAGCACATCATCTTCCCAGAGATAGATATCGATAAAGTAAATAACATCTTAGGGATGGATATTACATTCGTAACAACTGCAGGAACTGATAAAGAAGCTTTCTCATTGTTAAAAGAACTAGGTTTACCATTTAAAACAGACGATAAATAATTTGTTATGGCTAAAGAATCAATGAAAGCCCGTGAGGTAAAGAGAAAAAAATTAGTAGATAAATATGCTGCTAAAAGGGCTGCCTTAAAAGAAGCTGGTGATTATGAAGGATTACAGAAGTTACCTCGTAACTCAAATCCAATCAGAATGCATAACAGATGTAGTTTAACTGGAAGACCAAAAGGTTATATGAGACAGTTTGGTTTATCTAGAATTTGTTTTAGAGAAATGGCTAATTCAGGATTAATCCCTGGAGTTAAAAAGTCAAGTTGGTAGAATTTAAAAAAGAACAGTAATGACTGATCCAATAGCAGATTTTCTAACAAGAGTTAGAAATGCGATAATGGCAAAAAATAAAGTAGTTGAGATTCCAGCTTCAAACATGAAGAAGGAAATCACTAAAATCCTTTTAGATAAAGGGTACATTGCAAACTATAAGTTTATAGAGGAAGGACCTCAAGGATTGATTAAAATCGCTTTGAAGTTTAACGATGAGACTAAAAAGTCTGCCATTACAAAATTAGAAAGAGCATCTAAGCCAGGTTTGAGAAAGTATTCTTCAAGCGCTGAGTTACCGAGAGTATTAAATGGTTTAGGTATTGCCATCGTTTCAACTTCTAAAGGTCTTATGACTGATAAAGAAGCTAGAAGAGAGAATGTAGGTGGTGAAGTATTGTGTTACGTATATTAATCGGAGAAAGTAATGTCTAGAATAGGAAATGCACCAATTAATGTACCTGCAAACGTAACAATCAATGTTACAGAAGGGAACGTTAATTTAAAAGGACCAAAGGGCGAGTTAGATCAATCATTTGATAATGACGCGGTTTCTTTGGAGTTAAATGAGGGAGTACTTACAGTTCAAAGAAAAACTGAATTAAAAGACCATAAAGCGAAGCATGGTTTATATAGAGCATTAATGGCTAACGCTATCGAAGGTGTAGTCAATGGATTCTCTGTTAAGCAAGAGCTTGTTGGTGTAGGTTATAGAGCAACAGTACAAGGACAGGTTTTAGAAATGTCTTTAGGTTTCTCTCATAATGTTATGTTTAAAATGCCGGATGAAGTAAAGGTAGAGGCTGACACTCAAAAAGGTCAAAATCCAATCATTACTTTGACATCTTGTAACAAACAATTAATCGGACAAGTTGCAGCAAAAATCAGAAGCTTAAGAAAGCCTGAACCATATAAAGGAAAAGGTATCAAGTTCGTTGGTGAAGAAATTAGAAGAAAAGCTGGTAAAGCTGCTGGTAAATAATAGATCGACTTATGGCATTAAATAAAATCGAAAAAAGAAGTAAGATTAGAACGAGAATTCGTTCTAAGATTAAAGGGACAGCAGATAGACCAAGGCTTTCTGTATTCAAGTCTAATAAAGGAATTTACGCTCAAGTTATCAATGATGTAGAAGGAGTAACTATTGCTTCTGCTTCAACTAACGACAAAGCAATGGCTGATTTGACAGGTAATAAGTCAGAAAAAGCAAAAGCTGTTGGAAGTAAGGTAGCTGAATTAGCTAAAGCAAAAGGTATTGAATCTGTTAGTTTTGATAGAGGAGGATACTTATACCATGGTAGAATTAAATCATTAGCAGAGGGAGCAAGAGAGGCTGGCCTTAAATTCTAAGAGATATGGCAAAGGAAAACATGAAAAACGTAAAGTCAACTGATGTTGAGTTAAAGGATAGATTAGTAGGTATCCAAAGAGTTGTTAAAGTAACTAAAGGGGGTAGAACTTTCAGTTTCTCTGCAATCGTTGTTGTCGGTGATGAAAACGGTACAGTAGGACATGGATTAGGGAAGTCTTTAGAAGTAACTACAGCAATATCTAAAGGTATTGATGACGCTAAGAAGAACTTAATCAAAGTTCCAGTATTACACGGAACTATTCCTCACGAGCAAAAAGGTAAGTATTCTGGTTCAAGAGTATTCATCAAACCTGCATCGAATGGTACAGGAGTTATTGCTGGTGGTGCAATGCGTGCGGTATTAGAATCAGCTGGGGTAAAAGATATCTTAGCAAAGTCTAACGGATCATCTAACCCACATAACGTTGTTAAAGCGACTTTTGATGCATTATCTCAATTGAGAGACCCGTTAGCTGTAGCTAAACAAAGAGGAGTTAAATTAGATAAGGTGTTTAACGGATAGTCCGTAAAATTTATACAATGGCTAAAGTAAAAGTAACACAGACGAGAAGCGCAATTAACATGCCAAAGGACCAAAAGAGAACTTTGGAGGCGCTTGGTTTAAGAAAGATTAATCAGACTAAAGAATTCGAAAAGAATTCGGCAATAGAAGGAATGATTAACAAAGTAAAGCACTTAGTTGCTGTAGAAGAATTATAGTAATTTCGAAAAAAGAAAGTGATGGAATTAAATAATTTAAGACCTGCAAAAGGTTCGACGGGTTCAAAGAAGAGAATAGGTAGAGGACAAGGTTCTGGTATGGGTGGAACTTCAACAAAGGGTCACAACGGTCAGAAATCTAGATCTGGTTATTCAAAGAAAATTGGATTTGAAGGTGGTCAAATGCCTTTGCAGAGAAGAGTTCCTAAATTTGGTTTTAAGAATATCAATAGAGTTGAGTATAAAGCTGTAAACTTAGATATCTTAAATAACCTTGTTGAAAAAGGAATAACTGATATTAATAACGAAGTAATTTGTGCTAATGGTTTAGCTAGCAAGAATGAACTAGTTAAAGTATTAGGAAGAGGTGAGATTTCAGCGGCTATCAACCTTAAGGTTAACGCTATTTCTGAGACGGCTAAGAAAGCTATCGAGGAAAAAGGTGGTACTGTAGAGTTAGTTTAATCGGTTCATTGATATTCAATTAGATGAAGCTTATAAACAAAATAAAAGAGATATGGGGGATTGAGGAGTTGAGAACTCGAATCCTTAATACCCTTCTTTTTCTATTAATTTTCCGTTTAGGATCTTTCGTAATCCTTCCAGGTGTGAATCCAGAACTATTAAATAGTGATGGTGATAATGCATTGATTAAGTTAATTGCAACTTTCTCAGGTGGAGCGTTTACAAAGGTGTCTATTTTTGCATTGGGTATTATGCCTTACATTTCTGCATCCATTGTAATGCAGCTTATGACCATGGCAGTTCCTGCAGTTCAAAAAATGCAAAAAGAAGGGGAATCTGGTAGAAAAAGAATTAACGCATATACAAGAATTTTAACCGTAGCGATCACTTTAGTGCAGGCGCCAGGTTATTTGAAGACTTATGCAAGTGATGCAATTGTTGATGACTCAACGTTGTTTTATGTAACTGCAATTAGTATCATGGTAGCTTCTACTATGTTCATCATGTGGTTAGGTGAAAAGATAACGGATAGAGGAATTGGAAACGGTGTATCGTTGTTAATTACTGTTGGTATTATAGCTCAACTTATTCCTGCATTTTCACAGGAGATTGGAATGAGAATTACGGATACAAATGGTGGTCTTGTTGCATTAATCCTAGAGCTTGTTGTATGGTTTGTAGTTGTAGTATTTACAATCATGCTTGTTCAAGGTGTAAGAAGGGTTCCTTTGCAATCTGCTAAGCAGGTGGCAGCAGGAGGTGCTTTTTTACCAAATAGAGAAGAAGGAGGAAGAGATTATCTACCACTTAAAGTAAATATTGCTGGTGTTATGCCAATTATATTTGCTCAGGCAGTAATGTTTGTGCCGATAACGATTGCTAACCTACCGATGCTTAGAGAGAGTGAAATGTTAAAGCCAATCTTAATGGAGCTAACTGATGCTACAGGTTTTGCCTATAACATCATGAGTGCCTTAATGATTGTAATCTTTACTTATTTCTATACTGCGATGGTAGTTGATCCTCGTCAGATGGCGGATGATTTTAAGAGACAAGGTGCATTTATTCCTGGTGTTAGACCAGGTTCTGATACAAGAGATTACTTAGATAATATAATGTCTAAGTTGACCTTACCAGGTTCGTTATTCCTGGCAGCTATTGCTATTTTACCAGCATTTGCTAAAGTAGCAGGTATCTCTCAAGGATTTGCTTATTTCTTTGGAGGAACTTCGTTACTTATTATGGTAGGAGTTGTTTTAGATACTTTACAACAAATTGAAAGTTATTTGTTGATGAAAAAATACGATGGATTCTTAGAGTCTGGTAAATTAAGAGGTAGAGCAGCTAGTTCTGTTAGTACAACAGGAATACAGGGATAATGATTTACTTGAAGACGAAAGAGGAGATTGAATTAATAAGAGAGAGTTCTTTACTTGTTGCTAGAACACATGGAGAGGTTAGTAAGTTAATCAAACCAGGTGTTACAACACTAGAGTTAGATCGAATTGCTGAAGAGTTTATTAGAGATAACGGAGGTGTTCCAGCTTTTAAAGGTTATGGTGGTTTTCCAAATACTTTATGTATGAGTCCTGAAGAAGGAGTTGTGCACGGAATTCCAACCGATACACCATTAGAAGAGGGGATGATAGTAAGTGTTGACTGCGGAGTTTTGATGAATGAGTTTTACGGAGACTCAGCATACACGTACGCTGTAGGACAAATTTCAAATGAAAAGCAAAAATTGTTGCAAGTCACAAAAGAATGTCTGAATTTTGCAGTCCAAAATGCCATAGTGGGTAATCGCTTGGGTGACATATCTTTTGCTGTTCAACAACATGCTCAAAAGAATGGTTATTCAGTGGTTAGAGAACTTGTTGGTCATGGAGTTGGAAAAGAACTTCACGAAGAGCCACAAGTACCAAACTACGGTAAAAGAGGGAGTGGACCTAGATTAAAAGAGGGAATGGTATTGGCCATTGAACCGATGATTAATATGGGGAAACGTAACATAAGAACTCATGCAGATGGGTGGACAATAGTAACTGCGGATGGAAAACCATCAGCACACTTTGAACACACAATAGCAGTGGGGAAAGAGAAGGCAGATGTTTTGTCTTCGTTTGAGTTTATAGAAAATTGATAAAATAGATATGGCAAAACAAGCCTCTATAGAACAAGACGGAAAAATTATTGAAGCATTGTCAAACGCAATGTTTCGTGTTGAGCTGGAAAATGGGCACATTATTACTGCGCACATTTCTGGTAAAATGAGAATGCATTATATTAAAATATTGCCTGGAGACAAGGTGAAGGTTGAAATGTCACCTTATGACTTAACTAAAGGCAGAATAACTTTTAGATACAAATAGGAAAGAAAACGTTGCAGTCATGAAAGTAAGAGCATCAGTTAAAAAAAGAAGCGCCGATTGTAAGATCGTAAAGAGAAAAGGGCGTGTTTACGTGATTAACAAAAAGAACCCTAAGTTCAAACAAAGACAGGGTTAATAAAGAGATATTAAATAGATTAATATGGCAAGAATTGCAGGAATTGATTTACCAAAGAATAAGAGAGGTGTTATTGCTTTGACTTATGTTTATGGTATTGGGTTAACAACAAGTAAGAAGATCCTTTCTGATGCAGGAATGGATGAGAACTTAAAAGTTAACAATTGGTCTGATGACGACATTAAGAAATTAAGAGAGATCATTGGTGAGATTAATGTTGAAGGTGAACTAAGATCTGAAGTTCAATTGAATATCAAGCGTTTGATGGATATCGGTTGTTACAGAGGTGTTAGACACAGAGTTGGATTACCATTAAGAGGTCAGAGAACTAAGAACAACTCTCGTACTAGAAAAGGTAAGAGAAAGACTGTTGCAAATAAAAAGAAAGCTGCAAAATAAACAGTATAACCTACTGTGTAGCTAGATCAATAATTATATTATGGCAAAAGCAAACAAACAAGTTAAGAAGAGAAAAGTTGTTATTGAAGCAACTGGAGAAGCACATATCCAGGCGTCTTTCAACAACATCATCATCTCTCTTACAAACAACAAAGGCCAAGTTATTTCATGGTCTTCTGCTGGGAAAATGGGATTTAGAGGTTCAAAGAAGAACACTCCTTACGCTGCTCAGTTAGCTGGTGAGGATTGTGCTAAAGTGGCTTACGATCTTGGATTAAGAAGAGTTAAGGTTTACGTGAAAGGACCTGGAGCAGGTAGAGAATCTGCTATCAGATCTATTCATAACTCTGGTATTGAGGTTTCGGAAATAATTGATATTACTCCAATGCCACATAACGGATGTAGACCACCTAAAAGAAGACGTGTTTAATTTTAAAGAAGTAAGAAATGGCTAGATATAGAGGTC
The DNA here is from genome assembly GCA_965661855.1 of Flavobacteriales bacterium. Lineage (GTDB taxonomy): Bacteria > Bacteroidota > Bacteroidia > Flavobacteriales_C > CBFIFL01 > CBFIFL01. The sequence goes on along the minus strand of CBFIFL010000036.1, from coordinate 11,432 downwards.
CTAAATCGAAAATTGCTAGAAGGTTCAAAGATCCAATCTTTGGTCCTGATAAGGCATTAGAAAATAAGAACTATCCTCCTGGACAACATGGTCCAAACAAAAGAAGAGGAAAGAAGTCTGAATATGGTGTTCAGTTAGATGAGAAGCAAAAAGCAAAGTATACTTACGGTATTTTAGAGAAGCAATTCTCTAACTTATTTAAAAAAGCGTCTAACGCAAAGGGTATTACTGGTGAGGTATTATTACAGTTGTGTGAAGCAAGATTGGATAATGTAGTTTTCAGATTAGGTATTGCACCTACTAGAAGAGCTGCTAGACAATTAGTAACTCACAAGCATATTGTAGTGAACGGAATTTTGACAAACATTCCTTCTTATACATTAAAGTCTGGTGACATTATTAGTGTAAGAGAGAAGTCTAAGTCGTTAACTGCTATTTCTGCATCATTAACGAATGCAGATGTATCGAAATTTGGATGGTTAGAGTGGGATGGTACTGCAATGGCTGGGAAATATTTGGCAAACCCAAATAGAGAAGAAATTCCTGAGAACATTAAAGAGCAGTTAATCGTCGAGCTATACTCTAAGTAATCAATAATTTAAAACAACTAAGAAGATGTCAATATTAGCATTTCAAAAACCTGAAAAAGTAATCATGCTGAACTCTGATGAGTTCCAAGGAGACTTTGAATTCAGACCATTAGAGCCAGGTTATGGTATCACTATAGGTAATGCATTAAGAAGAATCTTATTATCTTCTTTAGAAGGATTCGCGATCACAACTGTACGTATTGAAGGTGTTGATCATGAGTTTTCTACAATGAAGGGAGTTGTTGAAGATGTTACTGAAATCGTTTTAAACTTAAAACAAGTAAGATTTAAACAACAAATTGATTCTGTTGAAGAAGAAAAAGTAACTGTTTCTATCTCTGGAAAGGAAACATTAACTGCTGGAGATTTAGGTGGTTTTGTTTCTGGATTTCAAGTATTGAACCCAGATTTAGTTATCTGTAACATGGAGACTTCTGTAAAAGTAGATTTAGAATTCACTATCGAAAAGGGTAGAGGATACGTTTCTGCTGAAGAGAAGAACATTGATAACGCACCTGTAGGTACAATTGCTGTTGATGCAATTTATACGCCTATTAAAAATGTAAACTATAGTATTGAAAACTATCGTGTAGAGCAAAAGACTGATTACGAGAAATTGTTAATCAACATTACTTCTGACGGTTCTATTCATCCTAAAGATGCATTGAAGGAAGCAGCGAAAATTTTAATTCATCACTTCATGTTGTTCTCTGATGAGAGAATTACTCTTGAAACAGAGGATAAGTCTAAGAACGAAGAGTTCGATGAGACTTCATTACACATGAGACAGTTGTTGAAGACTAAGTTAGTAGATATGGACTTATCTGTTCGTGCTCTTAACTGTCTTAAAGCAGCAGATGTTGAAACATTAAGTGACCTAGTTTCTTTTAACAAGAATGATTTATTAAAGTTCAGAAACTTTGGTAAGAAGTCATTAACTGAGTTAGAAGAATTAGTTGAGTCTAAGAGCTTAACTTTTGGAATGAATGTTTCAAAGTATTTAGATAAAGAATAAGCAGTATTACTGCTAAAAGAGATTAGAGATGAGACACGGAAAGAAATTTAATCATCTAGGTAGAAGAGCCGCACACAGAAAAGCAATGCTTTCTAACATGGCTTGTTCGTTGATTGAACATAAGAAAATTAACACTACTGTAGCTAAGGCTAAAGAATTGAGGAAGTTCGTAGAGCCTATTATCACAAAGTCAAAGAATGATACAACTCATTCAAGAAGAACGGCTTTCAGATACTTAAAGAGCAAAGACGCAGTGAAGGAATTATTCGGAACTGTAGTTGTAAAAGTAGGTGATCGTCCTGGTGGTTACACTAGAATTCTTAAGACTGGTAACAGATTAGGAGATAACGCTGAAATGTGTATGATTGAGTTAGTTGACTTCAATGAGCATATGTTAGGTGAAGCTTCTACTAAGAAGAAGACAAGAAGAAGAAAGAAGGCAACTCCTGCAGCTGAAACAGCAGTAGAAGATGCAAAAGTTGTTGAAGATGTAGTAGCTGAAGAAGCTCCTGCAACTGAAGCTCCTGAATCTTCAGAAGAGTCTACAGAGGATAAAGAATAGTTATTCGATAGATAAATTAAAAGGCGGTCCTAGACCGCCTTTTTTTGTGCCCAATTTTAAGTGAATTTCAACATTTTCACTTACTTTTGCATTCAAATTATTTTTGATGAAATACGATAAGAAATCTCCTGCAGTATTGCTTTTAGAAGATGGGAAAGTTTTTCACGGCTTTGCTTGTGGGAAAGTAGGAACGGCTACTGGGGAAATCGCTTTTAATACCGGGATGACTGGTTATCAAGAGATTTTTACGGATCCAAGTTATTACGGACAAATTATGTTAACTACCACTTCTCATATAGGGAATTACGGTATGCATAAGGAGGAAGTAGAATCTGATGGAATGAAGATTTCAGGATTGGTTTGTAAGAAGTTCTCTCCTGTATTCTCAAGAGACGGAGAAGTAGATTCAATTCAGAATGTTTTCGAAGAGGAAGCAATGGTTGGAATTTCTGATGTAGATACAAGAGCTATAGTGCGATACATTAGAGACAGAGGAGCAATGAATGCAATTATCTCTTCGGAAGACTTAGATATTGATAGCTTAAGGAATAAGTTAGCAAGTGTACCTTCAATGGCAGGTTTAGAATTAGCATCATTGGTTAGTACTAAAGAACCTTTTACAATGGGTGATGAAAACTCTGACAAAAGGGTGGCTGTATTAGATTTGGGTGTAAAGAAGAATATTTTAAGATGTTTGGTTGACAGAGGGTGCTATTTAAAAGTATTTCCTTTCGATACGAAAGCGGAAGAATTGTTGGCTTGGAATCCAAACGGATTATTTTTAAGCAATGGTCCTGGTGATCCTGAAGCTATGCCTAATGTGTTTGATGAAGTGAAAACTTTGTTAGATGCTAATATTCCAGTATTTGGAATATGTATGGGGCACCAAATGATTGCAAAAGCTCTAGGTTTAGGAACATACAAAATGCATAACGGACATAGAGGTATTAACCATCCAGTTAAGAACTTGATTACAGGTAAGTGCGAGGTAACATCTCAAAACCACGGATTTGTTGTAAACATGGAAGATGCATTAAAGCATGATAATGTGGAAGTAACTCATCAGCACTTGAATGATGATACTTTGGCTGGATTAAGATTAAAAGATAGATCAATATTTTCAGTACAATACCATCCAGAAGCATCACCGGGTCCACATGACTCAAGATACTTGTTTGATGACTTTGTTCAGAATATAGAAAACGTTAAAACAACAGAATTAGCATAATGAGTTATATAGCAAAAGTTAATGCTCGTCAGATTTTGGATTCAAGAGGAAATCCAACAGTAGAAGTTGATGTAATCACTGACGAAGGGATTCTAGGAAGAGCTGCAGTTCCATCAGGAGCTTCAACAGGTAAGTATGAAGCTGTTGAGTTAAGAGATGGAGATTCTTCAGTATACATGGGGAAAGGAGTTTTAAAAGCTGTTGAAAATGTAAATGATAGCATCAATGATGCATTGGTTGGTTCATATATTTTTGATCAAAATGCGATTGATAAGGCTATGCTAGCTATTGACGGAACGTCAAACAAAGCTAATTTAGGAGCAAACGCAATTTTAGGTGTTTCTATGGCAGTTGCAAAGGCAGCAGCTAATTCATTAGGTCAACCTTTATATAGATATATTGGTGGAGTGAATGCGAATACACTACCAGTACCAATGATGAATATTCTTAATGGAGGTTCTCATGCGGATAACAGTATTGACTTTCAAGAATTCATGGTTATGCCAGTTGGAGCTCAATCTTTTTCTGAAGGATTAAGAATGGGAACTGAAGTATTTCACCATTTGAAGAAAGTATTATCTGATAAAGGATGTTCTACAAATGTTGGAGATGAGGGAGGTTTTGCACCTAACTTAGGATCGAATGTAGAAGGTATCGAAGTTGTTCTACAAGCTATTGAAAAAGCTGGTTATAGACCAGGTGAAGATATGTATATCGCTATGGATGCAGCAGCTTCTGAATTTTATAATGAAGAAGAGAAAGTATACCACTTCCATCAATCAACGGGAGATAAATTAAGCTCAAGTGATATGGTTTCTTACTGGAAAGACTGGGTAAATAAATATCCAATCTTATCTATTGAGGACGGATTACATGAAGATGATTGGTCTGGATGGAGTGAATTAACTGGTACTATTGGAAATCAAGTACAATTAGTAGGAGATGATTTATTTGTAACTAACGTTGACAAATTATCAAGAGGAATCAACGAAAATGTTGCTAACTCGATCTTGGTAAAAGTTAACCAAATTGGATCTTTAACAGAAACTATTAACGCTGTAGACTTAGCTCATAGAAATCAATACACTTCAGTTATGAGTCACAGATCCGGTGAAACAGAAGATACGACAATTGCGGATTTAGCTGTGGCATTAAACACAGGACAAATTAAAACAGGTTCAGCTTCTAGATCTGACCGTATCGCTAAGTACAACCAGTTATTAAGAATCGAGAGCCAATTAGGTGACGATGCTTATTATCCAGGTAAGAACTTGAAGTTCGTTAAGTAATTTCAATTCAAATAAATTAGTTAAAGTCCCACGTTAGCGCGTGGGACTTTTTATTTTTAGACTATGAAGAATTTATTCTACGTTTTATTTATAGCCACTTTTATTGTCTCTTGTGTAAATAACAAGAATGATAAAAAGCATTTAATTCCAGTAACAAATCTAAGCGATCAACAATATCTAGACAATCCTGATATCGGTTATAGATCTAAAGATTACAAAACTGATTTAATCTCAAAGGTCAATATAGAAGAACTTGGAGATTCTTCAATGGGGCTTCACGTAATAACAAAAGAAGGTAACTGGATAAGCTTCAATGAAGTTAAGTTGTTAGAATTTATCCCAACCATACCTAATCATTTAAAGAATGATGAATACTTAGGCTTATTAGCATTGGTTAACCAGGAATGGAATAGGAATCAAGTTCGATATAGCGGTTCAGACTTTGTTTGTAGTGATAGTTCTATCACTAGGGTGGATATTGCGAGAAACTGTCTTAATTCTTATTTATGGGAGCTTATAGTTTATAAAGAAGAAAATGGTAGCCTGTTGCCATATACTCATACATGGTTTGATTTTCCTCACGAATGGTATCAACGATTATTCAAGAAACGTAATGGAGTTGAATTTTCTAAGTATGCCGATTATTTAGAAAACTGGAAAGATCCAAAAAGCGATGATGTTGATTTATTTGCTTTTAGAAGATTTGTAGATGCTGCTGACAATATGGTTTTATCCTACAGGTCTGAGAACGATACCATGTATCCACTTGAAGGCGCAAGATTAAAGAAGCTTAAAGAAGTAATTATTCCTAAGTCTTTTGAGTCGATAAGAGAACTGCAAACAGATAGTACACTATATGCCACATTTACCCCACCTGGTTTTTACAATCGAATGGACCCAAGAAAGACAGAGTTAGGAAGGTTAGATTCTTTAATGTTTATTGAAATTAATCAAGTAGTTTCTAAAGCTGATGGAGAGGTTTATGAAGAGGTAGAAATGAGGTTTGTTCATGAGAACGGTAAAGATCAGACTGCTTTGATTATTGGAGGTATTGATATTGATAAATTACCTAGATTGGATTACTATGAGGCTGTTCATGGCTGGAAGAGTTCAATGGGGTTTTCTAATCATACATTCTACGAAACAGCTGAGGAACATGAGAATTATTCAACTAAAACATCCCCTTATTATGCTCTGTTATTAGATGGTGAAGGGAATTGGTTAGATAGCCACAAAATAGGAATTGATGGTCCAATAATGTATTGGGACAAGGATGGATTACTTCACATTTGGTTGCTTTCTTTTGAAAGACATTCTTTAGTTGGACATTATATTGTTACTTGTAGCTAAATGATGACTCCTTACTTGCTGGTTAATGATGATCAATTAATAGAGAAAAGACAGTTTAACGAAAGGTATAATTTGATCTCAGTATATAATGGGGTGAGAATATTTAAAATAGCTGGGAAATAAAACGCTCAGTTGCCATTTGAACAATTCTTTTAGTCATCTCTTTTTCCAGTTTAAGGAAAGAAGTCAATTCTTTTTGATCTAAATTCCCAATGATCATTCCTTTTATTAAGTTTCTAAAGCTTTGATCTTTGCTGAATAACTGTTTCACAATTAATAGTTTATTCTCTTTATTTAGATTGCTAAAATCCTTAGTTCGTGACAAAAGTTGATGAAATGTGATTTCAATAAGCGTTTGGTTTAATGACTTGAGAATGGGTCTAATTACTTCATTTTGGAGACTTTCCTTTTCTAAACTAATGTCGAAATCTATTGTTTTGATTTTTTCTCTTTCCATACTAGAATAACACTTATATCGGAAAAATGCTTACAAAAAAAGGCCTCGTAAATACGAGACCTTATTCTTTAGAATATATTTTATTCTTAGTGAGCAGCTAAATAACTTGCAACACCTTCAGCATCAGCTTGCATAGCATCTTCACCTTCAGACCAGTTTGCAGGACAAACTTCACCGTTAGCTTCGAAGTAGTTTAATGCATCAACCATTCTTAAAGCCTCATCGATGCTTCTTCCTAATGGTAAATCATTAACAACTTGATGTCTTACTGTTCCTTCTTTGTCAATCAAGAATAAACCTCTGTATGCAACAGGAGCTCCTTGAAACGCAGAGTTTCCTTCCTCATCAATATCGTATTCACCAGCTAATACATCGTAGTTCTCAGCGATTGTTTTAGCTAAATCAGATACTAATGGGTAAGTAACACCTTTAATTCCTCCTTCGTTCTTCTCAGTGTTTAACCAAGCCCAGTGAGAAAACTTAGAATCAATTGAACAACCAACAACAGCTGTATCTTTTGATTCAAAAGCAGCTAATTTAGCTTGAAAAGCGTGTAATTCTGTTGGACATACAAATGTGAAATCCAAAGGATAAAAGAATAATACAACATTCTTTTTTCCTGCATATTGCTCTAATGAGAAGTTCTCTACAAACTCTCCTCCGTTTACTACAGCATCAGCTGAAAATAATGGAGCTTTTTTTCCTACTAAAACACCCATGTTTTATAAATTTTATAATTAAGTAAAATGGTTTATTTACAAGCAAAATTAATGCTTTTCTCTTGGAGATGAAACCTGATATTATTCACTTAACAATTTCTTGATTGTTAAGTTTATTGATCCAGTTTTAAGTTATGTCCCATCTTGTTTTTCTTAGTCTCTAAGTACCACTTATTGTGTTGATTAGATTGAATTTCAAGTGCTATGTTTTCAACGATTTCTAAACCGTATCCGATCAAGCCTTTTCTCTTCGTTGGGTTATTTGTTAATAACCTCAGTTTAGTGATATTTAAATCTCTTAAGATTTGAGCACCAACACCGTAATCTCTTTGATCTGCTTTGAATCCTAACTTAAGGTTAGCTTCAACTGTATCGTAACCTTCTTCCTGAAGTTTATAAGCTCTTAGCTTATTAATTAAACCAATACCTCTTCCTTCTTGATTCATGTAAAGAATAGCACCTTTACCTTCTTTATTGATTATCTCCATTGCTTTTTCAAGCTGAGGACCACAATCACAACGACAACTTCCAAATACATCACCAGTTAAGCAAGATGAATGCACCCTAACCATAACAGGTTCGTTTTCCGTCCATTCTCCTTTTACAAGAGCTAAATGTTCTTCTCCAGTTGTTGTTTGTTTAAAAGCTATTAATTTAAAGTCTCCCTGCTCAGTAGGCATTTCAACGTCTACTAATCTTTCGATTAAAGATTCGTGCTTTAAACGGTATGAAATCAAATCTTTAATGGTAACCAGCTTTAGGTCAAATTTCTCAGCGATTTTTTCTAAATCTGGTAATCTTGCCATTGTACCGTCTTCATTCATGATTTCAACAATACAACCTGCAGGTTCCATTCCAGCTAATCTGGCAAAATCAATCGCAGCTTCAGTATGTCCAGCTCTTCTTAAAACACCACCTTGCTTTGCTTTTAACGGGAAAATATGTCCTGGTTTACCTAGTTCATTTGGATTAATATCAGGGTTAACAAGTGCTTGAACTGTCTTAGCTCTGTCTTGAGCTGAAATACCAGTTGTACAACCATGTCCCATTAAATCTACGGAAATAGTAAATGGAGTTTCATATGCAGCTGAGTTAGATTGAACCATTAGATCCAAACCTAAGTCTTGACATCTTTCTTCGGTTAAAGGAGTACAAATTAATCCTCTACCGTGAGTAGCCATAAAGTTTATGATTTCAGGAGTCACTGACTCAGCAGCACACAAAAAATCACCTTCATTCTCTCTGTCCTCATCATCAACAACAATGATTACTTTTCCGGCCTTGATATCCTCAATCGCTTCTTCGATTGTATTCAACTTTGACATAGTCTTGATTTATAAAATAAAGGTACGTAATTAAGCTCGTTTATATCAGCGATTGCAAATCATTTGATAGTTGTTGTCCTATCAAGTCCCAATCGTAATTGTCTTTAATAAAACCCTTAGCAGAAGCTATTTGTTTATTAAATATGTCAGGATTATTTAGTATAGATATAATGTTTTCTGCAAACGACTCTCTTGTGTTAGAGATTAATATTTGTTCTCCTTCAATAGCCTGTAAAGCGTTATTACAAAGTTCTGTGGTTATACACGGCAAACCTTGAGCCATTGCTTCTAGAAGTTTGTTTTGTAAGCCCGTTCCTATAAATAGCGGAGCTACAAATATTTTAGAAGAGGAGTAAGCTTGTCTTATATCTTCCATCCATCCACTTACCTTAACCGATTTGCTTTCTAAAGATTTCACTTTAGCGTTTGGTTTAGCTCCTGCAATTAAGAGCTTTGCATTTGGATGCTCAACCTGAACCAAAGGAAGTATTTGCTTTACAAGGAATTCAGCGGCAAGAACATTTGGCGGATAACTCATGTTCCCAACAAAACATAAATCGAATTCTTTATTGAGGTTTAATGTCTCTCTAAATGAAGAGTCAATACCATTTTTCAGAATGGATAAGGGTAGGTTTAATAAGTTTTTATCTTGTTCAGATATGATATAAGCATTGTTGTAATTTGAACGAATGCTAGATTCGTAAGAAGCAATACGCTTTCCTTCTAATTTGTATAATAATGCTTTAGGACCAAAGTATTGCTGGGATTGACGTTTAAACCCTTCAGAAAAAGCATCCATGTAATCCATTACTTTAGGGATACTTAATTCTTTGGATAATTCAGCCGTTCTTATGAGTTGACTGAAACACACATCAATCCCTTCTTTCTCCACTAAATCATGAATGTATTTTTTTGCCTTAGTAGAATGAAAGTAAGCCAATTGCAATGGTTTGTCCGACACTAAATAACGTAACGCATCAAACAGGAAGTTGCCTTGGATTTTAAAGGTTTTCAATTCCTTTAAAAAAGGTAAAAGTTCCTTTTGATCTTCAGTTGGGACGTCTTTTTCCGATAACGAAACCAAGTAAATATCAAACTCTTTAGATAGAAATTTGATTTGATGAAAAGCCCTCAATTTATCTCCTTTTTCTAAAGGAAATGGAAATCTAGAAGTTATGTAGAGTAGCTTTTTCTTCACTCTTCAAAGTTAGAAATTAAGCACTAGCATGAATCAGTTGGTCAAAGAAATATATCATCCTTGAAGAAATCGACTTATTCGAGTACTTACTGGCGATTAAACGCTGTGCTTCTAATCCAATGGATTCTTTGAATGGTGTATCATTTAAACACTTAGTTATCGCAGCAGCAAATTCCTCTGGAGTATCGGCAATAATCAAATGTTTGTTGTTCTCTGCATCAATACCTTCTGCACCAATGCTCGTTGTAATGATGGTTTTACCTAAAGCCATCCCTTCGATCAGTTTAACCCTCATTCCACTTCCTGATAATAAAGGAACAATCATGATATCATGCTCTACAATAAAATCTTTTGCAGAATGAACCTCACCGACAATCTCAACATTATTCATGTCCAGGTTCTTCAGCTTTTTAGTCATACCTCTTCCTGCAAGATATAATTTACTTAAAGGGAAGTTAGCTTGAATTTCATTCCAAACTTTATCCAGAAACCAATTAACAGCTTCCTGATTGGGATGCCAGTCCATAGATGCCAAGTGAAAAAGAGATCCTTTTTTAAAATCTCTATTCATTGGAAGATCATTCATGGAATAACCAACAGGGAAAATTTCCATCCTACCATTAAAACCTAATCTTTGAAATTCAAAGGCATCAAGTTCAGTAATAGCCGCGATCGCATCAATTTTATTGATGATTTGAGCCTCGTAGTTTTTTAAACGCTTTGCGAGAATCGATAAATATTGTCTTTTGACAGGGTTAATCGTGTTTTTCGCCATTCGTTCCCAAATAACATGCTCTAAATTATGAGCTCTTAAAACAATCGGAGTCTCACAAAGAGAACGAATCAAATCGATGTAAGGGGTAACGTATAAACTCTCGATTAAAATGATGTCATACTTATTATCCTTAAGGCGATTTTCAATTAGCTTACTGAACTTCTTTGAAATAAAACGTTGAACGTTGTATGAGTCATTAGAGAATAAGTTAAAGAATGCATCTTTAATCTTTATTTCTGTATCGACTTTTACATGTTCGAATTGGGTCTTTTTTAAGTAATTATCCGGAAATAACTCAGGCATTGCAGGATGCTTCCTAGTGCTAATACTAATAACATCGACGCTCACTCCCATATCTGATAAACCCTCCGTAATATTGTTCATAGCAATACATCCTCCATCAATAGGAGGGTAGGGTGGTTTGTTACAGATTTGTAAGACCTTCATCACTTTCTCTTAAACAGCTTTAAACTAAACATTGGAAGATCCTTTGTTGCACGAGTAGTAAAGTAAAGTCCAACAGGGAATAAGACAATGTTGGCCATCCACATACCCCAGAACATGGGAACAGTTCCATTTTTAGCTAGTTTTTGGAAGGTAATATTAAGTACCCAGTAAATAATGAATAGAATAACAGAGTAAATAATAGGCCATGCAAGACCTCCTTTTCTGGTAATTGCACCAAATGGAGCTCCAATGAAAAATAAGACTAAACAGGAAACGGCTAAAGTGAATTTTTTGTGGAATTCCATATCGTACTTAACAATATGGTAGTTTTTTGCCTTATAACTCTTTTCTACATTATCGATCTTAGCTTTCATTCCTCTAGCTAACTGGGTAGCATGATCGATTACTTTTTTCTTTGTTTTCAATGAGATAGAATCAAGAGTTGGGTAAGTATTAACCGCCAATGCAGCTATCGAA
>CBFIFL010000035.1:0-29009 GCA_965661855.1 Flavobacteriales bacterium | reverse complement strand
CTGTTTCATCTGCAAATCCTCCTTTACCTGTATAAACGGAATCTTGATAAATGTAAAAGTTGCAGAAAGCGATCGGATCACCAGTCAATTCATCTGTAATTTGTCCTTTTAACTTTCCTTTATCTAAAGTTTGAGCGCTAATCCACGAGCTCATCATAATTGCAGATATTAATAATAGTCTTCTCATAATGTTCAATTTTAATGTTCAAACTATAGATGCAGAAACAGCTAATTTTGCATAAACTCCATCAGACTTCTGAATTCTGCTTTCATTAAGCAAATCGTATATGCTCAAAAACAACAATTGTAATCAATTGATTTACTGGTAGTTAAACACACATAAAGATGCTCGGTTTTTTATCAAACATCTTTCGTTAAAAAGCGTTTACTACTTAAATCCGTGAAGCACAGTTATTTTTGTACTTTTAAGATAGACCTATAACCATGCTAAAGAATTTCAAGTCGCTTATAATTGTTTCACTAGTAGCTCTGCTTACTTCGTGTTCACCTCATTGGGACTCTTATTCAGCTTCTAACAGTTCAAAGAATGGAAGAACTCAAAATGCAAATGGTAAATCGGGTCGAAGAAAGTCTGTAAAAAAACCCCATGCTTATTCTTCAGGTGGTGGTTACTATGCAAAAAAGAACACCGGGTTTAACGACTCTTATTCAAGAAAGTCTAAGGCTTCTAGAAAGTTATCTTGGAGTGATTCTTATTCTAAAAAGACGAAAAACAAATACTCTCGTAAGTTCGCTCATGACAAGAAAAATCACAAGAAACGTGGTCGTTTGTTTAAGCCGAAAAGACGTGTTGTGAAAAGAAAAGGATCATCTAGATAAGATATCCTCTTAAATTAATTTTCCGAAGATAGATTTTATCCTCAACTGTATTACTCCAATAAAGGCTTCTTTAAATATAGAAGTGCTCATCTTAGATTCACCCAAAGTTCTATCCGTAAAAATGATAGGAACTTCCTGTAGGTTGAATCCTAACTTCCATGCTTTGAATTTCATTTCAATTTGAAATGCATATCCAATAAAGCAAATGGCATCCAGGTTTATTTTCTCTAAAACTGATCTTCTGTAACATTTAAAGCCTGCCGTAGCATCCTTAATTGGCATCCCGGTAACAAATTGAACATACTTAGAAGCGTAATAACTCATAAGTACTCTTGACATTGGCCAGTTAACCACATTAACCCCTTGGCTGTATCTAGACCCAATTGTTACATCAGCTCCATCTTCACAAGACTTATGTAAATCATTTAGGCTTTTAGGATCATGTGAAAAATCAGCATCCATTTCGCAAACCAATTCATAAGGTCTTTCTAAAGCCCATTTAAATCCATGAATGTATGCAGTACCTAAACCGAGTTTTCCTGTTCTTTCTTCAATAAATAATCTATCTGGATATTTCTCTTGCTTAGCCTTTACAAGATTACTTGTACCATCAGGAGAGCCATCATCAACGATTAATAAATCAGCATTTATAGGTTGCTCCATAACAGCCTCAATGATTGCTTCAATATTCTCTTTCTCGTTGTATGTTGGTATGATTACAAGTGTTTTCAAAATCTGTAAGCTTTGCTTCTAATATATCAATTCCCTAGAGCCAAAAAAAACTCAAAACTAAATGCTAACAACTTTTAACATTCAACTTTGAGTTTAATTTCATCCTAGGATGTAAACAAATCAATACTAATTATCGATAGTTGGCTTGCTTGTGCATTCCGCCGTTTCCTTTACTTCAGTATCTACAATTAAATCTGCAGACCAGTGTCCGTAATAGTTATCTCCGTTAACCCAAGTGAACTTACCAAATCCTTCTCTTTTTCCGTCTTTCCAGTTTCCTTCGTATTTAGACATATCTTTCCAAATATAAGTGCCATCACCAGTAAACTTTCCTTCTTTCATATCTCCTCTGTAATAAGCTCCATCTGCGAAGTCATATCTTCCGGTTCCTGAAGGTTTCCCTTCTTGCCAAGACCCTGAATAAGTGTCTCCATTTTCAAATTTAAATTTTCCTGTTCCGTTATGACAGTTTCCTGATACACATTGTGCGTTCGATTCTAGGACAAATCCTAACGTAAAAAAACTGATAATAAAAGCGATCTTTTTCATATTCTTCGATTTCGATGTTTAAACTACTAATAATTTTACAACTATCATACCAAAAAAGCCTGGTCCTTAAGAAACTCGAGTGTTCAACGCATAGTTTCTCTCTGGGTTACAAAATTGATATCTTTGTTCTATGCGCCACTTAAAACTGCTTTTTGTTTTCACTCTATTTATCTCTTGTAAAGATGAACTTAAGGTTCAGGCTACACCTCCACCGGTGAGTGATTCTTTATTGATAGAAATAATGACGGAAATGCATTTAGTAGATGCCTTAAGTAAGCAAAGAGTAATTGAAGATAACAGAAGACTAGACGTAAAATACGGACAGTATAAATATGTACTAGAAAAGTATGGGGTTTCTCATGCTGACTTTGACACGAGTCTGGTATACTTCAGTAAGCATCCAGATTTATTTAAAGGGATTTATGACTCAATAATTGTGAGGTTCAAGCAAATGGAAATCGAGACTTACGCTCAAGCTCCTAAAGATTCTCTTGAATAAAGTAAGTCGAAGTATAGTCCACGGCTTCCTGAACAGATCTGAATTTGAATCCTAGTTTTTCACAGACTTTCTCATTGCTAAATTTTGTAACCTGCTGAGCTGATCGTGCAGTTTCTTTAGTAATCACAGGTTTTTTTCCTGTCAATCTGTATTTGATATCCTCTAGTCGCCAAACAATATTTGCTTGCCAAGCTTTAGCTTCTATATGTGGCGCTTTAACAGAAAATGCTTTCGCAATCTTCGTGAACAATTCTAAATAAGTCATGTTCTCACCGATGCATAAAAAACGATCTGTATGTATTTCCTTTTCCACTAAGGTTTGCATGATTTCGCTAACGTCTCTTACATCAACATATGCGTTCGCTCCTGTAGTGTAAAATTTTAAGCCTTTTTTAATGGTTTTGAATAAACTGGTACTGGATCTATTCCAATTTGAAGGACCTATTATAATACATGGATTCACAATTACAGCTCTTAAACCTTCCTCAATCCCTCTCCAAACTTCTTGTTCAGCACCATGTTTACTTAAAGAATAGTAAGAGTTTTTATCATCCGTTTTCCAAGCATTGCTTTCTCTCTGAAACTCTTCCTTATTCTTTCCTATGGCAGCAGTTGAGCTCACATGAACAAAGTAATCTACCTTTCTTTCTAAGGCTGAGTTTACCATATTTCTGGTACCAATAACATTGGTTTGATACATTAATTCATAATCTGAATAATGAAAAGAAACAATGGCAGCACAATGGAAAACCTTGCTAACTCCTTCTAAAGATTCATAAACATTAGAAACATCCAAAAGATCCAAATCCACCCAATCAATCTGTTTAAACAGAAACAACTCTTTATCACCATAGTACTTAAATACCGATGACATGGTCTCTAAATCAGAATTCTTTCGTTTGGCCGCGCGAACTTTTTCACCTTTTTGTAAAAGGTCAAAAACTACTCTAGTTCCTAATAATCCTGTGGCTCCGGTGACAAGGTTCATAGCGTAAAAGTAATTAAATCTTTATCAATTAAGGGAATGCTTGTATCTTTGACAATACATTGAAATTTACAATTATGATGGACTTTATTGAAGAGTTAGAATGGAGAGGAATGATTCACGATATCATGCCTGGTACTCAAGAAAAATTAGCAGAAGGAATGAAAGCCGGATATATCGGTTTTGACCCAACAGCAGATTCTCTTCATGTTGGAAGTTTAGTTCCAATCATGATTTTAAAGCATTTCCAAAAAGCAGGACACCAACCTTTCGTTTTAGTCGGTGGAGCTACTGGTATGGTTGGAGATCCTTCAGGTAAATCTCAAGAAAGAAATTTATTGGACGCAGATACATTAGATAAAAACGTAGCTGGGCTTAAAAATCAATTGTCTCAATTCTTAGACTTTAGCAATGGAGATAATAAAGCTGTGATGGTAAACAACTATGATTGGTTTAAAGATTTCTCTTTTCTAGATTTCATAAGAGATGTAGGTAAGCATTTATCTGTTAACTACATGATGGCTAAAGATTCAGTAAAAAAGAGATTGGATACGGGGATGTCTTTCACTGAGTTCTCTTACCAATTGGTTCAGGGTTATGATTTCCTTCGTTTATTTAAGGACCACAATTGTATTGTTCAATTAGGTGGTTCTGATCAATGGGGAAATATTACAACTGGTACTGAATTAATCAGAAGAATGGCTCAAGGTGAAGCTTTCGCAGTTACCACTCCGCTAATGAAAAAAGCAGATGGTTCTAAATTCGGTAAGTCAGAGGCTGGAAATGTTTGGTTAGATCCGGCAAGAACGTCACCTTATAAATTTTACCAATTCTGGATCAACGCTACGGATGCAGATGTTGCTCAGTTTTTGAAGACGTTCACAATGATGTCTAAAGCTGAAATTGAAAACTTAATTACTCAGCACGAAGAGGATCCAGGTCAGCGTTTGGCTCAGAAAGAATTAGCTAAACAAGTTACCTCTATGGTTCATGGAGAAGAAGCTTACAACAAAGCAGTTGAAGCAAGTCAAATCGTATTCAGTAAAAATGCGGTGGAACAAGTAAAACAACTTTCTGAAGAAGACTTCTTAGATATTTTCGGTGGAAACGATATGAAGTCTTTAGATAAGTCATTATTGAAACATGGACTAAGTGTTATCGATTTCATTACTGAAATTGGACTTTGTTCTTCGAAAGGAGATTCGAGAAGAATGCTAAAGCAAAACTCTATCTCTATTAACACAGAGAAGGTAAATGATGAAAAAGAAATCACTTCTGAAGACCTTTTAAGCAATAAATACATACTGGCTTACAAGGGTAAAAAGCAGAAACTGATTGTCAAATTGGACTAAAATTCGATTCTATATTTCAGAATAATTTCCTTACATTAATGGTATAACCTAAACTAGTGAAGAATTTATACCCTATTTTTTTGTGCCTTTTTTTCCTAACTTCTTGTGGGAATTTTCAAAAGTCTAATAACACATCAAACCTTAATATTCAAGAGGTTAAGGAAAATACACCTAACTCTTGCAACATAGAAGGAACAATCGTTTCTATACTACCAATCACAGAAAAAAATTCTATTGAACTCTGCGCTCAACATTCTTGTAAAGCAGTCGTTAAAATCCTTAAAAAATCAGATTGTGGTGTCGATATCAATCTAGAAATCGAACAAGTAATTACTATAAACTTCGCTTTTTCATTAGATCCAACTAAGAAAATTAAAGAAGTAAACAATAAAGATCTTCCTGGTTTAAAACCTGGTGATCATTTTAATGCCAACGTTTCATCCCGATTAACCATGGGAAATAACAAAACTTACACAGTCTACAACTACACTAAACTTTAATTATGAAAAGACTTTTACTTTGGGGGCTAGGGCTAGCTTCTTTAGCAATTTCAGCTCAATCCCCAAGTCTTCCTAGTCATGGGAACTTACGAAAACTATCTAAAATACAGGATGTTAGAGACGGAGTATACCGTCGTGACTTAGATGATCCGCAAAGAAGAATCGAACAAGAGTTTGATATGATTAAGGATCCTTCTTCAGGAAAAATTCCAGATAACATACACGAAAAAGAACTCGCTTTTGTGAATAGTTCAAGAGCAAAACTAACTAAAGGTCATTCTATTCTTGGCGGAAACCAAGGCGGTTTTGACTGGGTGAAAAGAGGACCATACAATGTAGGTGGTCGTACAAGAGCTTTAGCTATTGATGTTACCGATGAAAACATAATCTTAGCAGGAGGTGTTTCTGGTGGTGTTTGGAGATCTACTGATGGTGGTTCTTCTTGGACAAAAACTAATGGTTCTAGTGACTTACACAGTGTTACTAGTTTAGCTCAGGATACACGATCAGGACAAGAAAGCACTTGGTACTATGTTACTGGTGAATTAATTGGTAATTCCGCTTCTGAAGGTGGTGCTAGTTATGCTGGAAATGGAGTCTACAAATCAACCGATGGTGGTTTAAATTGGACTCTATTAACTTCTACATCTAGTTCAATAACTGAGTTCGATAGTTATTTTGACTATAATTGGAGAGTTGCAGTAAACCCAACTAACGGAGACGTTATGGTGGCTGGTTACGGAAGAATTTGGAGGTCAAATAACGGTGGAACTAGCTTTACTGCTGTGCTTTCTGACAACAACGCACAAACCACAGATATAGTTATTTCAAGCACTGGTGTTATGTATGCAAGTTTTGATGACTACGCTGGAAACGCGATACAAGGAATTCATAGATCAACAGACGGTGTTAACTGGACAAACATTACTCCAAATAGTTTTCCTAGCTCTTTTGGAAGAACTGTTTTAGCAATTGCTCCTACAGATGATAATGTTGTTTACGCGTTAACTTACGCACCTTCACACGGAAATACAGGACATGGATTCTATAAGTACGATAATGGGTCATGGTCTGATAGATCTAATAATTTACCAGCTTATGGTGATCCTGTAGGAGATTTTAATTCTCAGCAAGAATACAATATGATGGTAGCTGTTCATCCAACTAATGAAAACACTGTTTTTGTTGGAGGAACAAATCTTTATAGATCTACGAATGGTTTTTCAAGTCAGAACAGTACAACTTGGATCGGTGGTTACAGTCCATCAAACAATGTTAGTCAGTATACCAACCAGCATCCTGATGTTCATACCTTAATTTTCTACCCATCTTCTCCTAATCAAGCCTTATGTGGAACAGATGGTGGAGTTCATAGAGCTAATGACATTACTGAAAATGGCGGAGGAACGACCCCGGTTGATTGGACTGACCTAAATAATGGATATCAAACTACGCAGGTTCATGCAATGGCTTTCGATTATCAAGCAAATGTTGATATCATTCTAGCTGGATTTCAAGATAATGGCACATGGGGCTCAACTGGTTCAACAGAAACAGATAACTGGACAGAAGAATTTAGTGGTGATGGAGCTTATTGTGCAATAGTTGGAAATGGTTTGGTTAGATATGTATCCTCTCAAAATGGTAACATCTATAAGTTTGTTTATAGAGCGAATGGAAGTGAGGATTATTGGACTAGAATTACTCCTAGCTTAAACTCTCCATCTTTTATTTCTCCTTTCATTATTGACCCAGATAACGAGGATGTAATGTACATGCCTGATGGGAATGACATCATGCGAAATAATGGTCTTGGAAGTATGGATACTTATAACCAATCTGAAACTAGTCAAAACTGGACCAGATTATCTAACACAGGTACTTCAAGATCAATTACAGCCTTAGAAGTTGCTAATGGTCATTTATATTATGGAACAAATAACGGAGAAGTTTTCAGAATGAATAATGCTTCATCTGGTACTCCAAGTCCAACGAATATTAGTTCGAACAATTTCCCTGGTGCTAATGTACAGTGTATTCAAATTGACCCTACAAATGCCAATAGTATTTTTGTTGTTTTCTCAAATTATGGAGTAAGAAGCATATACCATTCCAGTGATGCTGGTTCTTCATGGACAGACATATCAGGAAATTTAGAGGAAAATGCAGATGGTTCAGGTAACGGTCCTTCAGTTAGATGGTTGGATGTTGTAAATTCTGGAAACCTTAAAACCTACTTAGTCGGTACCTCAACAGGTGTATATTCTACAGAAACTTTAGACGGTACTTCAACTTCATGGAGACAAGAAGGATTGGCAACTATTGGACAGGTAGTTACGAGCATGATTCAATCTAATGTTAATGGAGAAATGATTGTTGGAACACATGGTAACGGTTTATTTTCATCTAACATTGCTAGTTCAGGTAACGCGAGTCCTTCAGCAAACTTCAGCGCAAATGATCAAAGTATTGCTATAGGTGGTTCTGTTGACTTCACTGATGAAAGTTTATATGATCCGACTTCTTGGTCTTGGACGTTTACAGGAGCACAAACAACGAGTTCAACGGATCAAAACCCAACAGGAATCGTTTATAATACTCCTGGTTGTTACGAGGTTTCCTTAACGGCTACAAATACAAATGGAAGTGATACAGAAACAAAAGTTTGCTATGTCACAGTTACTAGTGATAATGCAGGGACGGAGGCTTGTGATTGTGAAGCAAATACAAACGTAGCACAAGACGAAAACCTTACGGCATACAACTTTGGTGCTAACGGTTACCTAACAGGAAGAAACACATACGGAATCATTCACTTTGCTGAGGCAATGACTAACACTGGAATTAAGCAGTTAAAGAAAGTAAGATTCGGAGCTAACATTATTCATCAAGCAGATGCAAACGCGTTTTTTACGGTTAACATTTACGATGTAAGCAATGGTAGACCAAACAGTGTACTTCATTCTCAAGAAGTTGCTTTTAGTGATGTTGATCCAAATAACCTAACAGATGTTGAAATGTCTGAAACAGTATTGGTTGATGGAGACTTCTTCGTTGATTTTCAGATTAGAGAAAATGCAAGTGATACGATCTTGTTTTTAACTACTCAGGATAGAACTGATGCCAATGAAAATAAACTATACGTTGATTACAGTGGTGGATGGTACACGTATACGGAGTTACAAGTGGATATTTCCCTTTCATTAGGTGTTGCTGCAACTTTATGCGACAACTACTACACAGAGACAGTAGATGCTTGTCAAAATCAATCATTCACA
This sequence comes from Flavobacteriales bacterium, assembly GCA_965661855.1. Lineage (GTDB taxonomy): Bacteria > Bacteroidota > Bacteroidia > Flavobacteriales_C > CBFIFL01 > CBFIFL01. The sequence goes on along the minus strand of CBFIFL010000035.1, from coordinate 20,274 downwards.
TACGCCGATGGTACTGTGATCAATTCCGTTTCAGGAAGTGATTCTCACATTTCATCTCTAATTACACCATTAGGTTGTGACAGTATTGTGAATCAAACTTTAAATGTCATCCAAGGAGCAAGCAGCGCTGTTACGGAAACTGTTTGTTATGGTGAATCCTTTACGACTCCAGAGGGAACAACGATGTCTTCACAAGCTGGTGTTACAACCGTTGTTGAGACACTTGATGCAGCAAATGGATGTGATAGCTTGGTAACGTATACATTAAACGAATTAAGTCTAATAGAAGAGTCTGTAGCTATTACGGTTTGTGTTGGAGAAGATTATACAACTCCTGAAGGAACGTTGATTCAGACAACTAACGGAACAGGTAGCTTCACAGAAACTTTAAGTGCAGCTTCGGGATGTGACAGTTTAGTTCATTACACAGTGACTGAAAACGAGCCTAGTTCAATATTATCTAGAAATGTTTGTGAGGGAAGTGATTTCACTTTAATCAACGGAACAACCATTCAAAACGTCATCACTGATCAATCTTATGACTTCACGTTTACTTCGGTAGATGGATGTGACAGTGTTGTTACTGAGGTTTTAAATGTGGTTGAATTGGATAACGGAATCTCAAGATCAGGAACTCTTTTAGTTTCTGCGATGTATAGTGTCGATTTCCAATGGTTAGACTGTGATAATAATCGTGCAGAAATTGCAGGAGCTACATCTAGAATCTACACGCCAACAGAAAATGGTAACTACGCAGTTAGAGTTGGACAACATGGTTGTGAGACATTTTCAGAATGTATCTACTTTGACGGTTTCACTTCGGTTAATGATTTAAACAATGTTGCTATTTCGGTTTATCCGAATCCGGCAACAGACAAGCTTTTTGTGGAGTTCAAATCAAATGAAAACTACCAGGCTAGTATCTTCGATATGAATGGTAAATTAGTTCAGCAGTTAACACTTTCGCAGGATAGTCAATTCATTGAAATTGCTAACTATGCAGCTGGTGACTATGTACTTAAATTAACAGATGGTGTGGCTGAGAAGAGTATCTCGTTCACCAAACAATAGAATCGATCTGATTTTAAAAGGATCTTAAAATGAAATAGGCTACGTGTTATACGTAGCCTATTTTTATTTGAATGAATACCTGAATAATCGTTATTCTACGCGACACTCAACTGAATTTACTCTATCACCTCCACCTCTATATCGTCCACATACATAACGACATCTTTATCGGTTGGGTTAGCAGTAACACCAAATTCCAATTGACTATACCTACCCTGAGTTCCTTGTGTAGCATAAAGAAAATCTGATGGCAGGGTTTTCCAACTATCTTGTTCAATAATCAATTGTCCATCTTGATAACCTTTCACATAACCCTTTTTTTGTTGAGATAATTTTGTTTCAAACCTTATGTTCACCCATTGATCTCTTGGAAATAATACTCCATCACCTTCTTGTCTTACATTCGGGTTTTGGTATTTGTGTTCTAACAGGATCTTTCCCTCTACCAATGCAAGCCTCATTCCTGGTCCTGCACCTACACTTGTCTTTTCTTCAATGTCAAAAAGAAACAACCAGTCTAAGGAATCCTTTCCAACCAAGTATAACCAGAAATCAACAGACACAACTTCTCCATCCCAAAAAGCCATTTTCTGTTTATTGATGCTTGATTTTGATAAAGCATCAGTCGTTTTACTTCCTATAAATTGCAAGCATTTATTACCAGTATGACTAAACGTTGAGTCTATATTAATAGCATTATCACTAAGCGTACTCTGAAAAAAAGACCATCTTTCATTGTTTCCATCAATTGTTTCATCGATAGCTGAGTATGATTCAAATCCGTCAGAATATGTATTCGGACCGTCAAAAATCTCTTCTTTATTACAAGCAACCAGAACTACCAAAGCTAAAATTAGACCTAAATATCTCATTTACTAGTTTTTGGTTTAAGCTTAATTGCATAAGTTATTCCAGCCCAATGTTGCCATTGGAAATCGAATAAAAATGAAACTAAGGGAGTGTAAGAAAACCTTAAATAATACTTCTTTTCCTTAGGTTGTATTCTATATCCGAAGGATAAAGGAACACGGATATAAGCACCGGCTAGTTTACTTGTTATACTAGGTGCAAGCCCGAAACCAAAGTCTGCAAAATGGACCTCTTTCCCATATGACCCATGAATCATATTAGGAAAAATAAGGCTCCTCCATTGTTCTTGTCTATGGGTATGTAGCTAAAACCACTACGAAAAGCTACTCTTAAATTTCCTTTTTGATGAATGGTGTTTTCTAAATTAATAGAAGCCAAACCCCCTGATCCACCTAATTCAAAAGAAAGATGTCTTTGTCCTTTACAAAGTGTACTTGTAAGTATAAATAGTATTGTGACTAGACTGAATACTTTCATTTGAAACGATAGTTTGCTCGTATTTTAAGGCTATTCTAAATCTAACTCATTATTCGTGATTTTTAAAATTTGAGTTGATAGGAGATCCTTCTACTTCGGTCCTTTAGTTTGAAGTGTATCTCCTTTTTTTAGAATGATGGTTTTCATGAGGTATAATTGTCACCAAGAAATTCTAAGCATGTTTCTCTCCTCTTAAGTTTTCCTGAAACGCTTTAATCTGTTCTTCTTTGTCTTCTACATTTGCTAGAATAAACATCAATTTAGTTAAAGCTGCCTCGGTAGTCATATCATCAGCCGGAATTATACCAATTTCATTGAAAGCTGTTGATGTCTCATACCTTCCTTGATCAACGCTACCACTAATGCATTGAGTAGTGTTAACTATGAATAAACCTTCTTTAACTTTTGTATCTAAAAGATCAATAAACCACTTATCAGTACTTGCATTTCCTGTACCGAATGTCTCCATTATTAATCCCTTCAGATTTGGAGTATTTAGTACAGCTTCAACAATTGTTTGAGAGATCCCAGGATATAGTTTTAATATGGCTACATCGGTACTCATTTCAGTAAACAACTCAGGTTGACTAGGCCTTTTATCGGCAATAAACCTGCGATTGAAGTTTAAGTGAACTCCTGCCTCTGCAAGCTTTGGATAGTTAGGAGATAAAAACGCATTAAATAACTCTGCATTTACCTTAACCGTCCTATTTCCCCTATACAATCGGTATTCAAAATACAAGGCTGTTTCAGGTACTAAAGGCTCATCATTCTCATAGGTTGATGCTATTTCAATTGAGGTAAGTAAGTTCTCTTTAGCATCCGTTCGAATGATTCCAATTGGTAATTGTGATCCAGTGAATACAATTGGTTTATTGAAGTTTTTCAGTAAAAAGCTAACTGCTGATGCAGTATAAGCCATGGTATCAGAACCATGCAATACTACAAAACCATCGTATTGCTCTCTTTTCTCAAATAGTAAAGTCGCTAATTCTATCCAACGTTTCGGACTCATGTTTGATGAGTCGATTGGTTCGTCGTAGGAGATATGATCTATATGGACAAGTAATTTACCTAACTCAGGAACATTTTCTGCTAGTCTACTAAAGTTAAACGGACCAAAAGACCCATCTTCTTTTTTAACCATTCCAATGGTTCCCCCTGTGTATATTAGTAATACCTTTCTTTCCATTATCTAAACCATTCAAAAACGGTATCGTTCAGGTTGGCTAATAGCATCATTGCAATTAACAGAACCATTCCAACCGTTTGAGCTCTTTCCATAAACTTTTCTCCTGGCTTTCTTCTCGCAATAATCTCATATAATAAGAACATTACATGTCCACCATCAAGAGCAGGGATTGGTAACAAGTTCATAAAGGCTAATACAATAGATAACCAAGCTGTTCTTTCCCAAACCGTATACCAACTCCATTCAGTAGGGAAAATCCTAGAGATCGTTCTAAATCCACCAACACTACTTGCTAAACCTGAATCTGGATTAAGCATTTTCTTAAAACCAACAGCATAATAAGTTAATTTTCTAACCGCCTTGTCATACCCTAATCCGAAAGATTCCATCAATCCAACATCTGCAATTTTAATGTCTCTTTTGGCTTGAAATCCAACCACCATAGAGTCATTGATATAAATTGATTCTGCTATTAATTCTTCTCCACGCTTTATCGTAATCGATACAGAATCATTTACAAACTCCGATTTCATATCATTGAATTCATCGTAAAACTGAATTGCTTTGCCATTTGCTCCAACAATTCTATCTCCATCTTGCAATCCGATTCTTCTTGCTTCAGAACCTTCAATAGTCTCTCCAATTGAAAAAGTGAATCTTTCTGAAAAACCTAGTGCGTTAACGGTATCTCCTTTAATTAATTCAACAACGTTCTCTGGCATGTTAATCGTTACGATCTCCTCACCTCTTTTAACTTTTATTTCGTCAAAAACATGAAGGTTCGTAAAGAAATCTACGATATCAACTACCTCGTCTCCATCAACTTCCAATACCTGATCGTTTGTTTTTAATCCAATCGTCTTAAAAAACAGGTGATCTTCAGTTACCTTGATAAGGTTTACGTGATCTGGATTTTCAATAACTGGATTTCCGTAAGAAAGGAACATCATTGAATAAATAAACCAAGCTAAAAAAGCATTAACGGTTACACCTCCTAACATGATGATTAACCTTTGCCAAGCTGGTTTAGCTCTGAATTCCCATGGCTGAGGTGGCTTAGCCATCTGCTCTTTATCCATTGATTCATCAATCATTCCAGCGATCTTAACATAACCTCCTAAAGGAAGCCATCCAATACCGTATTCTGTTTCTCCTTTTTTGAACTTAAACAGAGAAAACTTAGGGTTAAAGAATAAATAGAATTTCTCCACCTTCGTTTTAAACAACTTCGCAGGAATAAAGTGTCCTAACTCATGAAGTAAAACCAATAAAGAAAGACTAAATATAAATCCTAATATCTGTACGCCAATACCTTCCATTTCAATGCTTTAAATAAGTTCTTGTGCTAGTATTCTTGTTGCCTCGTCAGTGGCTACATAGTCATCATAGCTGGGTTGTGCGACAAAAGTAACCTTTTGCATACAACTTTCAATAATATCAGACATACCTAGAAACTTGACTTTGTCTTTTAAGAAGGCATCTACAGCTACCTCATTTGCAGCGTTTAGTATACATGCAGCGTTACCTCCTCGATCCATAGCATCGAAAGCGAAGGCTAAATTTTTAAATGTTTTTAAGTCTGGTTGCTCAAATGTCAACTCTGGATAATCCATAAAGTTGAATCTAGGAAAATCAGATTTTAATCTATTTGGATAAGCTAAAGCAAATTGAATAGGCAGTTTCATATCCGGCAATCCCATTTGAGCCTTCATCGATCCGTCTTCAAATTGAACTATTGAGTGAACAATTGATTGCGGATGTACGATTACTTTTATTTGCTCTGGTTTTAAATTGAATAGCCACTTCGCCTCTATTACCTCTAAACCTTTATTCATCATCGAAGCTGAATCAATGGTGATTTTTGCTCCCATTTCCCAGTTAGGATGCTTCAAGGCTTGCTCTTTTGTTACTTGCAACAACTCCTCTCTCTTTCTCCCTCTAAACGGCCCCCCAGATGCGGTCAAATAAATCTCTTCGATTGGATTGTGAAACTCTCCTACTAAACATTGGAAAATCGCACTGTGCTCTGAGTCTACCGGAAGGATATTTACTCCTTTTCTTCTTGCTAGATCTGTAACGATATCTCCCGCAACAACCAAGGTCTCTTTATTTGCCAATGCAATCGTTTTTCCTGCTTCAATAGCAGCTAATGTAGGCTTCAGTCCTGCATAACCCACTAAGGCCGTTAAAACGATTTCTACTGTTGGCATCTCAACAACTTGAGATAACGCATCAGCACCAGCATAAACTTTGATGTCATGCTCCCAAAGTGCGTCATTCACCTTTTGGTATAAGTTTTCGTTACCAATTACAACGTGATTCGGCTTCATTTCGATGGCCTGTTGAATCAATAAATCTGCGCTGTTTTGTGCGGTTAAAACCTCCAAAACAAAACTATCTGGATTGGCTTTTATAACGTCAATTGCCTGAGTACCTATAGATCCTGTAGATCCTAAGATGGCAATGTGTTTTCTATTCGACATGTACTAAGTTCTTCTCTATTAAAGCGTCTGCTATTTTTCTATCGTTAGCTAAACGCGGTGTTTTATTTTGTCCTCCTAGTTTTCCAATTGACTTCATATACAATTTGAAACCATCTTTATTGACTTTGGTCAATTCAAAAGGACGTAGGATACTTCCAGATATTAAATCATCGTAGTAAGGGTTTTGACTCCTCATTTCTGATTCAATCTGCTTTTTAAAATTCTCTTTGTTATTGGGTTCTTTAGCGAACTCTACAAACCATTCATGGTATGGTAATCCATCAGCTGGGTTTACCTGAGGTGCTACGTGAAACTCAACAACTTCACCTCCTTCATTTTCAATAGCCTTATTCATTGCTTGTTCTACCTCTTTGGCAATAACATGCTCTCCAAAAGCTGAAGTAAAGTGTTTAATTCTTCCTGTTACTTTTATCTTAAATGGATAAGTAGAAACAAACTCTACTGTATCACCAATATTGTATCCCCAAAGACCTGCATTGGTATTTAATATGATCACATAGTTGACTCCAACTTTTACATCTGCCAAAGTCAATCTAGAAGGGTTTTCATCATGAAACTCAGCCACTGGAATAAACTCAAAGAATATACCAGCATCTAAATTCAATAGCAGTCCAGGTTCAACTTGACTATCTTGGAATGCGATGAATCCTTCAGAAGCTGGGTAAGATTCAATACTCGAAACCTTCTTACCAACTAACTTATCGAATACAGCTTTATAAGGTTGGAAATTAACTCCACCCCAAACGAAAAGACTATAATCAGGAAACAAATCCTTGATTTGTTCTTTTCCTGAAAGCGCTAATAACCTTTCGAAATACATTTGCACCCAAGGTGGTATTCCTCCAATCAATGTCATTCGTTCATTGATTGTTTCTTTTGCTATCGCATCAACTTTCTCCTCCCAGTCCTCTATGCAATTTACCTCCATAGAAGGTAATCTGTTCTTCAACAAATACCCTGGTACGTAATGTGCAACGATTCCTGATAATCGACCAACTTTGATTCCGTTTTTCTCTTCCATTTCAGGAGATCCTTGCAAGAAGATCATTTTCCCATTTACGAAATCCGAATTTCCTGTCTCATGGATATAATGCAACAAAGCATTTCTTGCTGTTTCAACGTGATGATCAATTGATTCTTTTGAGATAGGGATATATTTGGCTCCTGATGTTGTACCAGAAGTCTTAGACCAATACAATGGTTTACCTGGCCAAAGGACATCCTCTTCACCTTCCACCATTCGATCGATATACCCTTTTAATCCTTCATAGGATTGAACCTTTACCTTCGATTGGAAATCCTTAATAGTCTGGATGTTTTGGAAGTCGTGATCTTGACCAAAGCTAGTTTCTTTCGCTTGTTCAATAAGCGATTTGAAAGTAGCCAATTGACTTTCTATTGGATTCTCGATCCACTGTCTGTTTTTCTTAACTACAGCCTTTGCAAAAGGCTTACTGAGTGCCGCTTTCAGTCCCATGTCATAAATATAGTGGATAGTTGTTAGGGATACAGCTTTAGAACTAGAAATTTATTCAGGAGAATGTGGATAAGTGTGCGGATTTGAATCCTATTAACCCTATCCATCTTTCAATAAAATACAAGATAAATCTTGGTCTATCATATCAGCTAACATGTATTGATTAACGAGCGATCGCAAGAATAGCCCTTGCCACCATCACGGTGTTTGGCTATACGGTTGCCGATTAATCATTGTAAAACAAAAAAGACCGTCTTCTCAGACGGCCTTTCCTATTATTTTAACTGTTGATTATTTCAACATGTTGAATCTTTGAATGTATTGTACATTTTCATGAGTTACCTCAAGCATGTACACTCCATTTGCGATATGATCTAAGTTCAAGTTAACATTACCACCGTTCGCTCTAGCTTCAGAGTATACTAAGTTTCCTAACTGATCGTAAACATTGATATTAAATGTTCCGTTTTCAGACGGTAAGTTAAAGTTGATTTGACCTTTAGTTGGATTCGGGTAAACCGCGATGTCCTTCTTAGCAAATACTTGGTCTTGAATCGAATTAATAATAATCGTTTCAGACTGATCACTTGTGAAAGGAATCGTGTCACCTTGAGCATCCATACCTCCAGCAGTACTTAAATCAATCTCAGTACCTTCTTCATCAATTCCGATTGCATTGATAGTCAATCTTGCGATCTCCCCTTGTCCTGAACGCTCTGTATGATCGTTTCTAGATAATGCAACGAATAATTGACCTAATCCTTCTTCAGCATGAGCAACTGTAATCATATCTGTGTTTTCAGATCCTAACCAAGAGTTAGAATAATCAACAGATAAAGAGTTAAAGTCAAACTTAGTAGGATCTAATCCGATCTCGAATCCGATTCCGTACATGCTAATTTCAGCATCTTCTCCTGCCTTAACAGAGATGATCATATCTTCTCCTTCAACTAAGTCAGGATTGATAATCTCAAACGTTAAGTCCTCAGCAGCTTTGTATGGCTGATTTGGATGAGAGAATGCGAAGTTTTGCTGGATTGCAGCGATATCATTCTCGTCAATGATTCCATCACCATCACAATCTCCATGTCTGTTGTTAACACCAGTCCACTGAGCTGTTGACCAATCAGTCGCTTCATGACCCATCCACAAGATTGAAGAACTATCCCTTGCAGGACCAGTTAATCCGTAGTTGAATCCAATCGCTAATAAATCATAATGGTTAGCCTCCTCATCGTTGTTAGCATCTCCAGGCCATACACAGTTGAATAAACACTTATTCTCTAATGCATTACCTACTCTGATATCCTGACACTTCGTTGCTTCACAACCAGCAGCAGTATTTCTAACAGTTAAACAAGTTGCATAATACCCTGTATCAGCATAAGTATGCGATGGAGCGTATTGGAACGAAGTACTTGCGTCTCCGAAAGACCACTCGTATGCGTCTAAGTTTCCTAATGATACATTGTTAAAGTGAGCAGTAGCTGTTACCTGATCAGCATAGTAGTTGAAATCAGCATAACAAGAGTTACTTACATCACCAACTGCGATTACTTGACAGAATGACTCTTGACATCCGTTATCCGTAGCAATTGTTAAACATACTTCATAGTAACCATCAGCATCATAAGTATGCGTTGGGTTTTGATCCGTTGAAGAAACAGTGTTATCTCCGAAAGACCAGTACCATGTGTTAGCTCCTCCAGTTGAGAAATCACTGAAGTGAACAATTGTTGTATCCTGTTCTACGTAAGTACCGAAATCAGCCTCACAAGGAACGTAAGCAATCTCATCTGTATCAATGTTGATTCCTTGACTAGTTGTAGCCATACAACCAGATAATGAATCGTATACAGTTAAAGTAACTTGATAGAATCCTGGATCGAAAGTATGTTGTGGGTACATCTCATTCGAGTTGTATCCGTTATCGAAATCCCAGAATACGTTAGTTACAGTACCCATAGACATTGCTTCGAAATATACTTGCTCATCTTGAGCGAAGTATGTGAAGTCAGCATTACAATAAATAGCTGCTGTTGCAGTATCAATTAATTCAATGATTTCACAGTATGTATCCATACATCCTGAAACTGAATCTCTCACTGTTAAACAAGCTTCAACAATACCAGACTGACCGAAGTCAACCGTTGCATGGTTAGTGTATCCTGCTTGTCCTCCTGGGAATGACCAGTAGAAGTCAGTATATGTACCAGAAGATAAGTTCTGGAAATCAACCTCTGTTGCAGATACTGGGAACATTTCAAATGCAGCGTTACAATCTACTACATTTTGAGTAGTGTCTTCCACATAGATATCTCCACAGTATGTATCCATACATCCTGAAATTGAATCATAAACGGTTAAACATGCTCCTTGCACTCCAAACTGTGTGAAGTAGTGATCGGCATTCCAATTGTAAGAAGTAGATCCATCAGTGAACTGCCACTTAACATTTGTATATGTTCCTGCCGAAACATTCTCGAAATACACTAATCCATTAGCTTCAGGGAACATTTCAAAATCAGCATTACAAAATACTTGTGTAGAACCTACTGTATCCTGAACAAAAACATCTTGACGGAACTCTGCAACACAACCATTAACACTATCTCTAGCTAATAATCTTACATGATAATCACCAGGGTTGTAAAAATGTGAAGGGTTTAACATTGTTGAATGAGGTGTTCCGTCTCCAAACATCCATTTAACATTAGTAATGCTACTAGATAAACTAGATTCGAAGTTAATTGAACCGTCCGCTTCAGTAAAGTAAGTAAAAGACGCATCACAGTCGTTAATCATAACTGTTGAATCAATTGTTCCTACCTGAATATGAATAGGCTTACAAAACTCAGCCATACAACCTGAAACTGAATCTCTAACCATTAAACAAACATCATAAACTCCTGCATTTGAAAATGATTTAACCGGAGAATGCTCACTTGAGAAAGAGTTATTACCAAAATACCACTTCGAGCTTGTAAACGTACCCATTGATCGGTTATCAAAAACAACAGTTGATTCATCTTCAAATATGTAACTGAATCTAGCCTCACAGTTAACAAAACTTGAATCTATGAAATCCTGAACTACAACTTGCTTACATACTTCATCCATGCAACCCGTTACTGAATCTCTAATAGTTAAACAAACTTGATAATCTCTATTTGCAGTATATAAATGAGATGGAGAATCCATATCTGAGAATGTCATATCTCCAAATCTCCAATGCTGCTTAGTAAAGTGTCCTTGAGATAAGTTCTCAAAGTAAACAGATCCATCAGCTTCTGTAGAGTAAGTGAAATCTGCATGACAATCAACAAACGTTGAATCACTTGCAGCATCCCCAACTTGAACTACTTTACAAAACTCAGCCATACAGTTTGTCAATGTATCTCTTACGATTAAACAAACATCATAATATCTTGGAGCAGTATAAGAATGATTTGGACTAAACTCTGTTGACTCTGTTCCGTCTCCAAACACCCATCTTACTTTATTAAAACTTCCTTGCGCTTGGTTGTCGAATACTACATCCATAGATCCAGCAACTGGCACGTAAGTAAAGTCTGAGAAACAGTAGTTATTAGATCCACCAGTTGTATCAACTCTTACGATCCACTCGCAATACGTATCCATACATCCTGAAACAGAATCTCTAACTGTTAAGCAAACTTCGAAATCTCCAAAGTTGTTATAAAAATGAACTGGGTTATTGTTGTTAGAGAACATACCGTCTCCAAAACTCCAGTGGTAATCTGTTAAGCTTCCTGCAGATACAGAAATGTTATCAAAGTGATATTCTCCTGATGCATCAACGAAATAAGTAAACTCAGCTTTACATGCATCAATTACATTTGTTGAATCATCTATAAAGATATCGTGACATACTTCAGCTTGACATCCTGAGATCGTATCCCAAATTGTTAAACAAACTCCGTTATATCCTCCTTGAGTAAAGATGTGGTTAACATTCATGTCGTCAGAAATAGCTCCATCGCTAAAGCTCCAGTGTGAATTAGTAAATCCACCTTGAGATTCGTTGTTTAATACAACCTCTCCTGATTCTGGATCAACAAAGAAGTTAAACTCAGCGAAACAATCCATTGTTCCAGTTGAATCAGCTCCTAAGTTAAGTGGCTTACAAATGTTAGCTTGACATCCAGATACTGAATCAAACACAGTTAAACATACATCGTAGAATCCACCATCATTGAAGTAGTGATTTGGATGCTCATCATCTGAGTTTCCATTGTCACCAAATGACCAATGTGAATTAGTATACGCTCCTGCAGAAGTATTGCTAAACTGAATCTCTTTTGGATCCGTTGAACTTGGAATGAATGTGAAATCCGCGTGGCAATTTACCCTGTTTGTATCAGCAATCTCAAAAGACTTACAGAATTGTGCTTGACAACCTGTTAAAGAATCAAATGCCGTTAAACAGATATTGTAATAACCTCCGTTTGGATAAGTATATGTTGGATTTTCATCATTCGATACGTTACCGTTTCCGAAATCATAGAAATAACCATTAATGTTAGCTGATGATTGATCCATGATAGCAACTGTGTTTCCACTGATGCTTAAATCAAACTCTGCGTAACAGTTGTTTGTTCCTTGGTTTGGATCACCAATTTGAATTGGCTCACAAAACTCAACTTGACATCCAGTTAATGAATCCCATGCTGTTACACATACATTATAGTATCCTGCTTCATCAAATACATGGTAAGGGTCTTTATCGTGAGATGATGATCCATCTCCAAAGTTCCAGTAACCTCCATTGATGTTTGAAGAACCTGAAACATAGAATTGAATTGCAAATCCGTTAGACGTATCAGGCACAAATGTGAATGATGCGAAACAATCAGGTAATTGATTATGAGGTACAACGTTCACTGTCATACAGTGACTCGCTTGACAACCGTTTACATCAACAGTAGTTAAACATACATCATACTCCCCTTCTCCTGGGAAAGAATGTGTAACGTTAGGACCACTTGCTGTAGTGTTGTCTCCAAATGTCCAAGACCATGAAGTAATTGCACCACTTGCGCTGCTTGAATTATCATGGAAAGAAAGCATTTTGTAATCCATTGTATCGTGCTCAAAGAAGAAGTTAGCATAACACGTACCATCAACTACATTGATGTTTGTATCAGGCTGCTCAATGAACATATCCATACACCACTCACTTGTACAACTATCAGCTGACATCGTTTGTAAACAAACTGTGTATTGTCCTTCTGCAGTATAAGTATGCGTTGGATTTTGGTTAGCAGAGCTTGTACCGTCTCCAAAAGTCCAGTTCCACTCAGCTATTCCAGCGTCAGCTTGAGACTGATCAACAAAACTTACCGTTTTGTGGTCTGCAGCATCATGTTGGAAATAAAAATTAGTATTACAACTGTTATCATTTAAATCAATTTCTTGACAATGAGTATGAGAACATCCATTTCCATCTGTAATTGTTAAACACACATTGTATTTAGCACCAGGTGTAAAAGTATGACTTGGGTTAGCCTCCGTAGACGATGTTCCGTCTGCAAAATCCCATAAGTAAGTTGCCGCAGCTCCTGCCGCTGTATTCGATAAGTTCTCAAACTGAATAGTAAATGGAGCTCCTGTTGTATCCATTTCCCCTCCAAAGTTTGCAACACAACCTCCAGAGTTTACAGAAACATTTAAACAGTGATCACTAGAACAACCGTTCTCTCTCACTACAGTTAAACATACGTTATAACTTCCATCAGAAGTATATTGATGACTTGGGTTAGCCATTGTTGACTCATTACCGTCACCAAAGTTCCAGTGATATGCAGAAATTAAATCTCCGTTAGACATATCTTGGAAGTGGTATAACATACCGTTTAATGAATCTCTTGTAAAAGCATAGTTTGTTTCACCTGAACAATCATTACTGTTAGGGAAAACACCAAATCTGTTACACATTGTGTTTGAACACCCATCAGCAGATGTAATTGTTAAACATACATCGTACTCACCTTCTTGGTTAAATTGGTGAACTGGAGCTTCTTCAGTTGAAGTTGTTCCATCAGCAAAATCCCAATAGTAAGTAAATGGTGCAGTACCACCAGAATGGTTTTCAAATGCAACCATTCTCCAATCAGCTTGATCAAAAATTGGACTAAAAGCAGCATAACAACCACCTCCAGCTCCACCACCAGCTCCATTAGTTGAATCTGGATGTTGAATCAATACTTGCATACAATGATTTCCAGAACAACCATCATCACTCTGTGTAGTTAAACACACACTGTAATCACCATCGTTTTGGTAAGTATGTTGTGGATTTTGTTCGTTTGATGTTGAACCATCTCCGAATTCCCAAGTCCAAGCAACTACTGGTCCTGAACCTCCATTAGAGTTATCAGTAAATTCAACATTATGATAATCGTTTGTATCTACGTTAAAGTGATAATCAGCATAACAACTACCTGCTCCTCCACCTTGGTTTTCAATAAATACGTTACTACAGATAGTATCAGCACATCCGTCAGCACCCATCACCGCTAAACAAACATTGTAATTACCTTCTGCAGTATACGTATACTGAGGATTCTCTTCTGTTGAAGTAGATCCGTTTCCAAAATCCCAAGAATACGTTCCTGGTTGAGATATATTCGACTGATTATGAAAAGAAATATTTTTGGAATCTTGTGAATCTGGAGTAAAATTAAAGGCTGCTTGACAAGCGCCTCCAGCTCCTTGTGTATCAATAACTACGTCCGTACACTTATTCATTTCACATCCATCTGCTCCAACAACTGTAAGACACACATTATATGTTCCATCAGTTGGGAATGTATAAGAAGGATTCGATACCGTATGAATTGTACCATCAATGATCCATGTATATAGAGTTGCAGGTGCCGCAACGATAGACTGGTCATTGAAGTGAACTAATTTAGGATCAGATCCATCAAAATCAAAACCAAATAAAGCATGGTATTCATTTACTACTGCCTCTGCTGTTGCAGAACATCCATTACCATCAGTAACAGTAACAACATAACTTCCAGATGCTAAACCTGAAACAGTTGACGAAGTACTTTGTTGTGGATCATTCCAGTTATATACATATGGAGGTGTTCCTCCTGTAGCTAAAACACTAGCTTCACCGCTTGCGCTTCCTTGACAAACTTGAGATACTGATTGTACCACTGCTTGTAATCCTGCACATGGATCTTGGCCAGCCTGTACGGTAATATTATCACACGTACTATGAACACAGCTATCTCCTGATAAAGTATCAACAGAAACAATTTCCAAACAAGCTTGGTAAGTACCAGCTGAAGGATAAGTATGCGCTGGATGCTGCTCTCCCGAGAAGTTTCCATCTCCAAAGTTCCAACTAAAAGATACAATCGGATTCATACTTGAATAAGACTGATCAGTAAAATTTACTTTTTGCGTGTCAATTGTATCCACTTCAAACATGAACATTGAATTACACTGCGCATTCAAGTTAGATGAAAAAGAAAAAATCGCAACTAATGCTATAAATGTAGAAAGCATTGTGCTGCGACAACAATTTAACCACTTACTCATACGTTGATAGGTTGTAGGTAAACATAGATTCATAAACTCTTTTTTAACAATTATTAAGCCTCGTTATTGCGGGCAAGTTACAATCAAAGTTTCAAAAAGTCAAACACCACTGTATATCAGGACTTTACAGGGTAATTTAGTCGCTTTTGTCAGTTTTAACCCACTATTAAAGGGTCAAAAAGTAAGATAAAAGGAGCTTTTTTATCGATAAAAAAGCTGTGAGAGGTAAAGTAGATGGAATATCATAAACATCGTGATATGCAGATACACCTCCAAGGGTATATATAAAGACAGCTGGAACATTTTTCAAGCTAAAGAAGTAATGATCACTGTTTGCTGCAGGACCTCTTTTACCTACATATTTAAGTAGTTTTAATTTTTCGTTAAGACTCACAAAAGCGTTATAAATACCCATGTTTTCTGTGGCATTTACCATTTTAATGCCTTCGTCTCCCGTTCCGAGTATGTCCGTATTGATTAACGCTTTAATAGACGATAAAGGGAACAATGGATTCTCTGTGTAGTATTTACTTCCTATCAAGCCAACCTCTTCCCCACCAAAAGCTATAAAAGCTACACTATACTTCAGCGAATCCATTTTCTGAAATTCATCCGCTAATTCTAAAAGCATTGCTATACCACTAGCGTTATCATTAGCTCCTGGGAAATAAACACTATCTCCATAACCTCCAAGATGATCATAATGAGCACTGAAAACGACAAAAGAATCTGGGTACTCATTTCCTTCTATATAAGCTAAAACATTACTTGTTTCTATGTCCTTCAACTTATTTTCCACCTTGATCTCAAGCTCCTGAGGAATCCTAAAGTCATTGTCTACTTTCAGTTTAAATACGGTCATTCGAGACTCCGACTGACTCATACTGGCAGTTAGCTTTACACTGTCTACCATCAAAACAACTGGATATCCAGCAAACGAAGATGAGAGTTGTGAGGCCAATTTTCTTTCCTCCTTATTTAGTTCTCTAAAATCAATTAGCAAAGCTTTTTGTCCTGCATGCTTAGCAAGAAATTTCTTTAACTTTTTAATTGATCTAAGTGCCTTTAATGGCAATTGCTCAACTTCTAGCTTTCCATTAAATGATTTAGAAGCCGGTGCTATGATATAATCTTTACCAAGTGATAACTCTTTTTGGTCTAATCTGAATGAAATTGGATTTGGAAAGGTATTCACCTTTAATGGAAACGTTTGTTGGTAATTTGAACCAAAAGACTTTAAGCCTCTACTTTCAAATGCTGATGAAATATAATTTGCTGCTTTTTGATGCCCCTCTTTTGTGTAGCCCCTCCCAAACATTTCCTGAGAACATAGGGTATCAATAATCGAACGGGCTTTATCTAAACTCTGAGCTTTAAGAACAGAAACTCCAAGAAGAAAAATCAACAGAAACTTAAGCATACCTTCTTTCTACCATGGTCATGAAACGATTCACAAATTCGCTTTCTTGATCCCAAGTATATTTTTCAGAAAGCTTTAATAGCTCTTGTTCTGCATCATCCCACGATGAAAAATTATTCAGCGTATTTAATGCCCTTTTATAATTATCAGAATCCCCCTCGAATAATTCGTTCATGAATAAAAACTTCTCGCTTATACCGAAAGCTTTTGTCAAATCATGCACTTTGCTTTGACTCAATTTATCCGCTAAACTTTGTGTAGGAACATTAACCGATGGCGCGGCCAATTTAATGCTCTCCTCCATTTGTTGTTCAATCTCCTTGATGGCGTCAATCACCTCCTCATCAGCAAGGATATCTTCCTCTTCTTCCAACATTACTTGGCTTGCAGCAACAGGTTCTTCTTCCTTTACTTCTTCCCCATTCCATTCCATTTTATTACTCTCCAACCACTCCAGTTGGTGCAATAACTTTAATACTTCACTAGCATCATTACTAAGGCCTTTAATTTCTTCTAGTCCTTTTCTTGAGAATCTTTTAGTCTTGTCGTTTAAATCTTGAACTGCATTTTCAAATGACGTCCATAAATCTTCAATCTGCATAGTGTATTGTATTAAGCCTTTCGGATGGTTAAATTTACAAATTATAAAACGGTAAATCGGGCATGTTTATTGAACAGCAAAACGGAAAAAACAAAGGAAGCATTGAGGTGGTTTGCGGTAGCATGTTTTCTGGTAAAACAGAAGAATTAATCCGTAGAATCGAGAGAGCTCGTTTTGCAAAGCTGAAAACAAAGATCTTTAAGCCTAAAGTCGATACCCGATACCATGAAACAAAGGTTGTTTCTCATAGTTCAACAAGCATAGATTCTATACCCGTTGAGAGCGCGAAAAGCATTTTAACTTTAGCCAATAATACGCAAGTTGTAGGGATTGATGAAGCTCAATTTTTCGATGAAGGAATTATTGAAGTATGTGAATTTTTAGCAGATAGAGGGACCAGAGTGATCATTGCAGGTCTAAACTTAGACTCTGACGGTAATCCTTTCGGTTCAATGCCAACCCTATTATCTAAAGCAGATTTCATCACTAAACTTCATGCGATTTGTGTGGAATGTGGAGACCTAGCTCAGTTCACGTCATGTAAAGATGATAAGCAACAACTTGTTCTTTTAGGTGAGACTGATACCTATGAACCGCTGTGCAGGATGTGCTATAAAAAACTGGGTAGCTAATGTTAGAAAGCCTTAACATATTGGATTTAGCTATACATTTGAATATCCCACTTAAGGGAAATCAGGAAGGAAAGCAGATTAATCATTTCGTTTTAGATTCGAGAAAAAAAGCAAACCCACAAGAGGCATTATTTGTGTGCTTAAAGGGTGAAAGACATAATGCTCATGATTATATCTCTGAATTATACAAAGAAGGATACAGAAGCTTTTTAATTGACGAAGAGGTATCAATAGATTCATTTCCTGACGCTAGTTTTTTACAAACTGATAACTCTTTACTTGCTTTTCAAAACATTGCCAAGTTACATCGCGATCAATTCGATATGCCGATTGTTGGGGTGACAGGTAGTTTTGGAAAAACGATCATTAAAGAATGGTTATTTCAATTACTTCAAAGTGATTTTCACATCGTTCGATCTCCAAAGAGTTATAACTCTCAAGTTGGTCTGCCATTAAGTGTTTTACAAATCAAGCCTTATCACAATCTCGGAATATTTGAAGCCGGTATTTCCAAAAGAAAGGAAATGGCAAGGCTCAGTGACGTCCTTAAATGTGACGTCGGTATTCTATCCAATATAGGTAGTGCTCATCAAGAAAACTTTGATTCATTTGGAGAAATCCTCGATGAAAAACTAAACTTATTTAATCACGCTTCTAGCATCATCTACTCTTCCGAAGTGAAAGAGTATAACGAAGCTATTCAATCCAAGTTTTCAGACAAACAACTTTTGAGTTGGGGACAAAGAGCTAATGACTATTTAAAAATTATTAGTCAGGAAAAAGAGAAAGAAAAAACGATTGTTACCGTTCAGTATTTGGGAGAAACGAGTCCATTAGTGATTCCATTCATTGATAAATATTCCATTGAAAATGCCTTGCATTGCGTTGTCTTCTTGCTTCATTTAGATTATCCCTTGGAAATAATCTCCAAGCGACTAGCTGAACTGAAACCAATTGCCTTAAGACTGCAAATGAAGCACGGGATTAATGATAGTTTGATTATTCATGATCCTTATTTAAAAGATGAAGAGAGTTTGAATATCTCCGTTGACTTTTTGAAGCAACAAAAAGGATATTCAAAATACATTCTAATTCAAGATGCAGAGGAAACCTTGAAAACCTCCGATCTATCCAAAAAGCTAGATCAGATTATTACAATTGGTGGAAGTTCGAAAGAAGGAATCCACTTCAATTCAGTATCAGAATTTATCGATAAGCACAATAAAGATCAGTTCAATAACGCGGCTATTTTAATTAATGGAAGTTTTAATCATCAACTGGAAATAATTAACCAAGCCTTACAAGAGAAAGCTCACCAAACGGTGATGGAAATCAACATCAAACACCTCGTTGACAACCTGAACTACTTTAAATCCAAACTGAAGCCTTCTACAAAGGTGATGGCAATGGTAAAAGCTTTTTCTTACGGAAGTGGTAGCGATGAAATTGCATCCATCTTACAATACCAAAAAGTTGACTCGTTAGGAGTTGCTTATGCTGATGAAGGTTTAGCTCTTCGAAAAGCCGGTATTACCCTACCTATTTTGGTAATGAATGCTGAGCCAAGTGCTTTTGAGATGATGATTAAAAACCACCTTTCCCCGGTAATTTTTAATTTGAAAGGATTGAAATCATTCAAGCAGGCACTTGACATGAACTCCGACACCAAGCACTTCCCTATTCACATTGAATTAGAAACAGGAATGCATCGTCTGGGTTTCAATCAAAAAGACTTGAATGAAGCTAAGAACGTTTTAATCGATCAGAACCAAATAAAAGTTCAATCTATTTTCTCTCATTTATCAGCAAGTGATGATGAAAACAAGAATGAATTCACCCTTAATCAGATCAGTACATTTAAATCAATGAGTGATGATTTTCGAGGAGCTTTCGATTACTCCATTGATCAACACATTTTAAATACCAACGGTATTTTACGATTTCCAGAATATCAAATGGATATGGTAAGACTTGGAATAGGTCTTTACGGAATTTGCTATAAAAAATCTGATCAGCGAAACTTAACCGAAGTTAGTTCTCTTAAAACAAGTATTAGCCAAATTAAATGGGTAAAATCAGAATCAAATGTTGGCTATGGAGGAAACAATATTGGTTCATCAGATCTAAAAATCGCTATACTCCCAATTGGTTATGCCGATGGATTTAGAAGATCGCTTAGCGATGGAAAAGGCATTGTATATATTAATAACCAGGCTGCTTCAGTGATTGGTAAAGTTTGCATGGATATGACCATGGTCGACGTTACAGAGATAAACTGTACTGAAGGTGATGAAGTGATTATATTCGATCAAAACCATTCCATCAAGGAGTTTTCAAGACAAATGGACACCATTCCATATGAAGCTTTGACTAGCATTAGTCCACGAGTAAAAAGAGTGTATTTTCAGGAATAAATTAGGGGACGCAACCCTAAATAGGGTTGCGTCCCCTA
>CBFIFL010000034.1:18940-30383 GCA_965661855.1 Flavobacteriales bacterium | reverse complement strand
TCAAATGCGTTTAATTTAAGAGATTTTGTACCTGAGTCTAAAACGTTAAAGGTGGTTTACTCG
Source organism: Flavobacteriales bacterium (assembly GCA_965661855.1). Classification (GTDB taxonomy): domain Bacteria; phylum Bacteroidota; class Bacteroidia; order Flavobacteriales_C; family CBFIFL01; genus CBFIFL01. The sequence continues at coordinate 30,320 of CBFIFL010000034.1, read as the reverse complement.
GAGGAGCAACTTAAGCGTCAAGATGCGTATCAAGAGCTAAGAGATATTCGTTCAAATGAACTGGGTCTAGATAAGTTAATTGCTTTCTATACTAAAGTGAAGAAGTCTTATCCAAAAGATTGGTTACTGTTAGTAGGTGTATTAGAGTTAATGCATTTATGGAAAGCCGATATGAAAGATAAAGAAGAGTGCAGCTTAATTCTTGAGCAATTGAAATGGGAAAACACGAGCTGGACAAAGTTAATCGATGATGCTATTGATTCTATTAATGCTGGTTTCGTACTTTCGTATGATCAGTAAGAATTATGAAAGTATTAATCATTGGTGCTTCTAGCGGACTAGGAGAACAAACGACAAAAATATTAGCTAAAAGAGCAGATGTGTCTGCTCTTTTTCTTGTTTCAAGAAACGAGGCTAAACTAAGTGCTTTACAAGCCGAGGTTCAATCAAATGGTAAAGAATGTGGGTTCCTATCATTAGATTTATCTAAGGTTGATGAGGTAAATGAGAAGCTTTCAGGTTTTCTTTCGGATAAAGCAGTTGATGTCCTTTTCTTCAATGCAGGAACATTGGTAAACGGAAGATTAGTTGATACTTCATTATCAGATATTGAAAAAACATTTAATATCAATACGCTTTCATTTATCGAATCGTGGAAGGCAACTTATCCGAAGATTAAAGAGTCAGCGTCACCTCAAGTTATTGTGAGTGGAAGTATGGGTGGAGTACAAGGATCAGTTAAGTTTCCTGGTTTGGCAGCTTACAGTTCTTCCAAATCGGCATTGGCTTCACTATGTGAGGTTTTAGCTGTTGAGCACGAAGAAGAAAATATCTTATTCAATTGCCTTGCATTTGGAGCGATTAATACCAAAATGCTTCAAGAAGCTTTTCCAGATTATGTTTGTGATGTATCACCAGAAGCAATGGCTGAGTATGTAGTGAATTTTATGACCGGACCTAGATTATTTAATGGGAAGGTGCTACCTATTTCGATTACTACTCCTTAGTTAGTATGAAGAATAAGTCATAAATGTAAAACAGTCCCAATACAATTGACCATAAGAGGATAATTGATAAAGAGTAATGAAGGAGTTTTAATAAAGAGCTTCTTTTTGAGTAAAATGATTTTACCGTATCAAATTGAAGAAGAACGTAGCCAAAGATTAATCCAGATAAGAAAAGGAAAAGGAATAGGATAAAAGTTACTATTAATGGGATTGAAAAGTCTCCTGCTAAAAGTATCATACTTCAGTCTTTTTAAGCTTAATGCAATATACCTATTCCAGATTCAAATATTAGGTTGAAATTCTCACCGATTCCACCTATCTTTATTACAGTGAAAAAACTAATCTCCATATTTTTCTTATCTCTTTATATGCTGGTGTCATCAGGATTGATGGTGAACTTGCATTATTGTGGTGATTATTTATCGGAGTTAGCCGTTTTCTTGGATGCAGATGACTGTTGTTGTCCGGCTGAAAAAGAAATGAAAAATGACGGATGCTGTTCTGATGAATCGGTTTATGTTGCCTTTGATGCTGATCAGTTACATCAAGAATTTGATAGCATAAAGTTACTAGTAGGAATAAGTATAGAACCTTCTATAAATCATAGTTTTTCGGAGATTCCAGTTTCAATGGATGTTCCCGTTAATACGGCAAATGCCCCTCCATTGCTCAATGAGAAGATATACCTTCAGTTGAGTCGTCTTAAAGTTTTTGGTGATTGTTAATGCTTCTGGCATAGAATTAGATACAATCATTAAAAAACTTATATCATGAAAAATATTATAATCATTTTGGTTTTGTTGATTTCACCTGTGGCTCTTTTGGCGCAAAAAAATCAAACTATTATTAAAGATACCTTGGAAGTAAAAGGTAATTGTTCCCATTGTAAAATGAGAATTGAAAACGCTGCAACTTTACCAGGAGTTAAGTTTGCTGAATGGGAGAAGGAAACACATTTATTGCAAGTCGTTTATAAATCAGCTAAAGTTAGCAGGGAGGATATAGAGAAAAGTATAGCAGCTAAAGGACATAAAGTAGGAGACATGCCTGCAGATAGTTCTGCCTATGAAAACCTACCAGCTTGTTGTCAATATAAATCAGGAGCATCATGCGAACATTAAGAAGTATAACATTTCTTCTTTTTGTTTTATGTAGCTTTTCTTCCTTCTCACAGTTTGTGAAAGGGACAGTTAATGAGAAAAAAGAAGAAGGTTTAGAGGCATTACCTGGGGTAAGTATATTTTGGAGAAATAACATTATTCAAACTATAACTGACCAAAATGGATCGTTTTCGATTTCCTTTCCGGGTCAAGAAGATTATTTAATATTCTCTTTTACTGGTTTTCAGCAAGACTCTATTTTAATCAATAAATCAAACTTTCAAGAAGAAGTAAATATCTTATTAAAGGCTGGTAAGGCTTTGGATGAGGTGAGTATTGAGGTTCGAAATAAGTCTACTCAAATATCATTGATTAGTCCTAAAAAGACAGAACTAATTGGAGAGAATGAACTGCGTAAAGCAGCTTGTTGTAATTTGTCTGAAAGCTTTGAAACGAGTCCTTCCGTTGATGTGTCTTTTACTGATGCAGCAACAGGTACACGTCAAATTAAAATGCTTGGGTTATCGGGTAAATACAGTCAAATTAGCATAGAGAATATACCTGATTCTAGAGGTTTGTCAACTCTCACCGGTATGCAAGCTATACCTGGTTCATGGGTTTCAGGTATTCAACTTAATAAAGGAGCAGGATCTGTTGTGAATGGTTATGAGTCTGTTACTGGACAAATCAATGCAGAACTATTCAAGCCAGAAGGAGATAAACGGTTTCACTTCAATCTGTATGGAAACGCGATGGGAAGGATTGAAGGGAATTACATTGCGCGTAAGAAGTTTTCAGATTCCTTAAGCACTGCTTTGATGGTTCACCACAATCACATGACGAGTCCTCACGATAATAACAACGATGGTTTTCATGATCATTTGATAGGAGATGGAGCATCTGTATTAAACAGATGGAGATTTATCGCTAAAAACAATTGGCGAGGTCAGTTCATTCTCCGATCTATTTGGGACGAGAAGAATTCTGGAAGTTTCAACCCGTCAACCAGTAATCCTTTTTTAGTGAACCTGAAAGAAAACCACAATGAAGCATGGATGAAGCTGGGTTATCTTTTTCCAAATAGTGAGTTTGCTAGTATTGGAACGCAATGGAAGGTAGCTTATAAGACGATTAATTATCAGTTTGGTGATAGAGCTTATGTTGCTGATCAGAGTTCAGCATATTTCAATTTCATTTATGAAAACATCATAGGAAATACGAATCACCATTATAAAACAGGTGCCAGTTGGACGTATGACGAATTAGATGAAGAGTTGGTTGATTTTGATTTCCTGCGAAAGGAGTGGAGTTCTGGAGCCTATTTTGAATACAACTTTAAACGAGGAGAGAACTTCGATTATTTACTAGGTGTTCGTGAAGATTATAATAATTTCTACGGTTGGTTATTTACTCCACGATCTCATATGAGATATGCGCTTAGTGAAAATTCGACCTTACGGGCTTCTGGTGGTAAAGCGTATAGAACTGCAAATGTATTAGCTGAAAACTATCCGTATTTAGCATCTAATCGTGCTTTTGTGATTCAAGGAAGTACTGCTAGTTTACCTTATGGTTTGGAAATGGAAGATGCTTGGAACTACGGGTTGAATTATACGCATAAGCTGAATTTAGATTACCGTGAACTAGTTATTGCTGTGGACTTTTATCGAACAGAATTTCAAAATCAATTGGTAGTTGATTTATTCACGAATCCGCAAGAGGTGAACTTCTATAATTTAAACGGAAAGTCTTTCGCGAACAGCTTTCAAGTTCAGTTGGATTATGAGTTGATTAAGCGGTTGGATTTCAGAACCGCTTATAGATGGTATGATGTGCAGACTGAATATCAATCGGTTGGATTACAATCTCAAGCTCTACTGCCACAACACAGGGCCTTTGTCAATCTATCTTACAAAACAAGAAATGAATGGATGTTTGATGCTACCTTAAACTGGAGAGGGAGTCAAATAGTACCATCAAAGGTTTTGGGAGCTGTTTCAACTGATTCACCTGCTTATTCAGTTGTGAATGCGCAAATATCCAAAGAGCATAAAGAGCAGTTTGAAGTCTATGTAGGAGTGGAGAATCTTTTAGACTTTAAACAGGATAATCCGATTATAATGGCTGAGAATCCAAACGATCCAAGTTTTGATGCCTCACTAGTTTGGGGACCCATTTTCGGAAGGAATATTTATTTCGGAATCAGAATGACTTTTTTGGGAGAAGCAAAAAACAAGGCTACTTCACATTAAGATGTTGAAACAAAAAACCGGAGAGAGCACATTGCAAATGCTTTCTTCGGTTTCTTTGTTTAGATGTCAATGTCGAATACAGAAATACTTGCTTTAGTTGATTTACTGGATGACCCAGATGAGGTGATCTTTGAAAATGTACGAAACCGATTATTATCTGAAGGACCGACGATTGTTAATACACTAGAGAATTTTTGGGAGCACAACTTTCATCCTTTGCGTCAAGAAAGGATAGAAAACTTGATTCATGAAATTCAATTCACATCCTTAAAAAATAGAATTCATAATTGGATTCGTTTAGGTGGAGGAAACTTATTATCTGGAGCAATGTTAGTTGCTCAATATCAATATCCAGCTCTAGAAGAGAAATCGGTTAAGGAAGAGGTTGAAAAGATTAAGAGTGCAATTTGGTTAGAAATTAATGACGACATGACCGGTTTGGAGAAGATTCACGTTATGAATCAGGTATTCTTCAAACATTATGGTTTTCAGGGAGATAAAGAAAGCTTTCATCATCCAATGAATAGCCAAATCCATAAGGTTATAGAAAGGAAGAAGGGAAATCCTTTGAGTCTATCTATTTTATATTTAATCCTAGCTCAAGAATTAGAACTTCCGTTGTACGGAGTGAATTTGCCACAGCATTTTGTAATGGCTTACAAAGATGAATACCATGTTTTATTACCAGATGAGTATAAAACCAAGCACGGAGTATTATTCTATGTCAATGCGTTCTCAAATGGGAAAGTGTTTGGAAAAGCAGAGATAGATGACTTTATCCGTCATTTGAAATTAGAGAAAAAGGATTCGTATTACAGTCCATGCGACAATCTAACCATCATCAAAAGAATGCTTAAAAATCTTCAGTTTGCATATAAGCATGCAGAAAAGGAAGAAAAAGAAGCCGATGTGAAGAAGCTGGTTAAGCTATTTGAAGACTAATTAATTTGCTAATTCATTAATAAAATGATTTGCTAGTTGTTTTCGAGTGACTTAGTGAAGTAAATTAACAAATTGTCAAATCAGTAAATAAATATCAGGTATTCGTCTTAATTAGCTATTTTTGCAGCGAATTAAATTATAAGATTATGGCAGGAACAAGAACATTTACGATGATTAAGCCGGATGGAGTTGAAAACAAAAACATCGGTAATATCCTAGCAATGATTGAGAAAGCAGGTTTCGCAATCACAAACATGAAGTACATTACTTTAACTGACGCACAAGCAAAAGAATTTTATGCTGTTCACGCTGAGAGACCGTTTTACGGAGAATTAGTAGAATACATGACTTCTGGACCTATCGTTGCTGCAGTATTAGAAAAAGATAACGCTGTTGAAGATTTCAGAACTTTAATTGGAGCTACAAATCCATCTGAAGCTGCTGAAGGAACAATCAGACAATTATACGCTGAGTCAATCGGTAGAAACGCAGTTCACGGTTCAGATTCCGATGAGAATGCTGAAATCGAAGCTAAATTTCACTTCGCTAGCGAATTAGTTGAAGCTTAAGATTTAAGTTTAGAAGATTAATATTTCAATGAAATCCTCCGATTTATCGGGGGATTTTTTTTGCTATTTTTTGTCCTTTACTGATTTTATCATAGAAATCAGGATGCAAAACTCTATATAATTTAAATGGGATGTGTATTTCAATTCTCACATATACAAAATCTCAGATCTGGTTTTATTCTTTATTGTGATCAGGTTGGATAATGTTTTTAACCACAGATTTCACAGATTACACAGATCAACGTGCTGTATTGCTTTTTATGGCAATATTCTATTGCTTAGTTTCTCTACTAATAACAAGTCATAATAAAACCGCAATGCGGTTTACATAATGGTAGTAAAACGATTCCTCCCAACTTTTGATCCGCATCGAGGATCGCATTGAATTTTTACATGCAATTATCTTTGCTGTAACTAATCCCGAAGGGATTTTATCAGGGTGGTTTAATTAAAACCTATCCAAACAAATCAGAGCTCAAATAACGATCTCCTTTATCACAAGCTATCGTAACAATTATGCCTTCTTCAAGTGTGGCTGCTAATTTAAGAGCAGCGGCTAATGCACCACCAGATGACATACCAGCAAGGATACCTTCTTGTTTAGCAAGTTGGCGGGCTTGGTGAATAGCCTCTTCTTGAGAAACATCGATTATCTTGTCGACTCTTTTAGGATCAAATATTTTCGGTAAAAACTCTGGAGACCATCTTCTGATTCCTGGAATCTTTGAACCTTCCTGGGGTTGTGTACCTACAATCTGGATTGATGGATTCACAGACTTTAAGTATTTCGAAACTCCCATAATTGTTCCAGTGGTTCCCATGGCTGAAACGAAGTGTGTGAGTTTACCTTCTGTTTGTTTCCAAATTTCAGGTCCGGTTGTTTCGAAATGCATTCCGTAATTATCTGGATTAGCGAACTGATTCAGTATAAAATAACCATTTTCTTTAGCTTCTTTCTCTGCGAACTCTCGCGAATACTCAATGGTTTTAGCAGATGGGGTTAGGATAACCTCGGCTCCATAAGCCTTCATCGTTAACACTCTCTCTCGAGTGGCACTATCAGGCATAACCAGTTTCATTTTTAAGCCTTTGATTGAAGCGATCATAGCTAATGCAATTCCTGTATTACCACTAGTTGCTTCAATTAAAGTGTCACCTGTTTTAATATCACCTCTTTCGAGCGCCTTTGAAATCATTCCGTAAGCAGCTCGATCTTTTACACTACCGCCTGGATTTTGTCCTTCCAGTTTAGTAAAGATTCTAACTTTTGAATTTGGCGAAATATTTTTAAGCTCCACTAATGGAGTGTTCCCTATATATTGATCTACGTTCATGTCTAATTATTAACTCTGTAATAAATCGTTGATTTGTCTTCGATACTCTTTGTTAACCATACGCTACCTCCAATAATTGAATCATTTCCAATTATGGTTTTTCCACCTAAAATAGTGGCTCCAGCGTATATCACTACGTTGTTTCCGATGGTTGGATGACGCTTTACCTGAGCATCTTCTTTTTTAACGCTTAAGGCTCCTAATGTAACACCTTGATAAAGCTTTACATGGTTGCCGATTTCGGTAGTTTCTCCAATCACAATACCTGTTCCGTGATCAATGCAGAAGTATTCTCCAATTGATGCTCCAGGATGAATATCTATACCTGTTTCGCTATGAGCGATTTCTGTTATGATTCTAGGTATATTTTTAATCCCCAATATATGCAATTGATGAGCAATTCTATAGCAAAGAACAGCATAAATTCCAGGATAAGATTGTGCAACCTCTAAGTTGTTTTTAGCTGCAGGGTCTCCTGCATACACCGCTTCAATATCTTTTTCTAAGAAGTCTTGAATAACATCAAATGAATCTTTAAACGATGCACATTTCTGTTCAAAAGAAGCAGTATTGTTCTTTTCAAGTAATTGACAAAGATCAGAAAGTAGATTTGTGATGTATTGATTGAATGCTTCAGGACTTGCAAAATGCGTTTCGCAACGTTCAGGAAGAAAAATATTAACTAAATTTTTTAACCAACGGTCTACTTCATTGGTGGAGACAGCCTTTTTAGCTTTTAGGTGATTTTGATAAAATCGGTCAAATGAATTTGATGTCATCTTAGTAAAGAGATACTTAGTTGTTTGTATCTATTTTAAAAATAGTAAAAAGTAAGAGGGAAAAGTAATTGAATGGGCTAGAAATTAGGAGAACTGACCTTGGTTTAACTGCAGGTATTGTCCGTCTTCAATCTTAATCAATTCTTCATGTTTACCCGATTCTACAATCTTTCCTTTGTTTAAGACCATGATTTTATCAGCATTTCTGATAGTCGATAAACGGTGAGCGATAACTATACTTGTTCGTCCTAGCATTAGCTTATCTAACGCTTCTTGAACCAAATGCTCAGACTCTGTATCTAAAGCTGAAGTTGCTTCATCTAAAATTAAGATTTTAGGATCTTTAAGTATTGCTCTAGCAATTGCAATACGTTGTCTTTGTCCTCCCGAAAGTTGAATACCTCTATCACCCACGATAGTATCAAAACCTTCAGGGAATTCATCAACGAATCGCAAAGCATTAGCAGATTTAGCAGCTTCTCTAATTTCCTCATCAGTTGCGTTAGGTCTACCGTAAGCGATGTTTTCTTTAATCGTTCCTCCAAACAAGATTACTTCTTGAGGGACAAATGCCATGTTTGAACGAAGATCCTTCAAATCAAAATTCTTAGCGTTTTCACCATCAAACAAAATATTCCCTTCAATGATTGGATAGAATTGAAGTAGGAGAGAAGCGATTGTAGATTTACCAGAACCAGAAGATCCTACCAAAGCAATTGTTTCTCCTTCATTAACCTCAAATGATACATTGTTTAATACCTCAATCTCTTTTCTTGAAGGATAAGAGAAGGATACATTATCAACTTTAATACTTCCTTTTAGTTTTTTACCTGGCGCTTGATTTAACACATCTTCTGAAGGACCATCTAGCAGACTCATTAAATGCTCAGAAGCACCCCTTGATTTTTGAAGTGTAGCGTATAAGTTTGGTATGCTTCCAATTGAAGCAGCTAAGAACACGGTAGACATTATAAATGAAAAGAAATGACCTTGTTCCATTTCGCCTGCTTCAACCATGGTCATACCCGACCAGATTACGAAAACTACTGAACCGAACATACATAGGATAATGAAGCTTACGAAAACACCTCTACCCAATGCGCTTTTCAAAGACAATCGTCTGATTTCTAGAATAACATTCGTATATCTTTTAACCTCAAATAATTCGTTAGTAAAACTCTTAACATTCACAATACCAGTCATTGCTTCTTCTAGAATAGAGTTAGAATCAGCTGCTTTATCTTGTGCTTCTTTCGATAATTTTTTAATGTACTTACCAAATAGTACAGCGATGATTACCACTGGAGGAACAACAGAAAGCATTCTTAACGCTAATGGTACAGAAGTTAAACAGATTGTAGTTACCATCGCAACAACGATAATTACCTGTCTGATAAATTCGGCTAGTGTTGAATTAAAGGTTTCTTGAAGTTGATTGATGTCTGTAGCTACTCTACTTGTTAACTCACCAACCTTATTTTCATTAAAGAACTGTAAAGGGGAAGAGACTAACTTTTCAAAAGCAGTTTTACGAATGTCTTTTAAAGCTCCTTCAGACACTATTGAAAAGAAATAGATTCGACAAAAACTGAAAATAGCTTGAAGAATAAAGATACTTAGTAATAATATTGCTACTTGATTTAGGTTAAGGTTTTCCAATTGTAATAAAGCATCTAAACCAAGATCTACAGTTGCTTCTTTACTAGAGCTACCAAATAGTCTACCCATTAAGCCTGGAAATGCTGCAGAAGCAACAGAAGAAAGGAATAAGAAAATCATTCCAAAAACAGCATATACCTTATACGGCTTAATAAAGCTAAACACTTTAAAAGCTGTCTTTCTACCTTCCTTGGTTAGTTTTACTTTTTCTACCTTTTTCTTCCTTCCAAACATGGGGCGCAAAGATAAGTTTTATTTGTCTTTATTATATCATAAACAATGCTTGTATATGACGCTTGTATATAAGTACTAAGTTTCATGAGAAATTTAAGTGCTGAAAGACCTGAAAACAATGATGGTTCTTGTGCTTTCGAAAGCAGACTTAAAAACTCTTAAAAAAAATCAATAATTATTTGTGCAAATCGGAAAAAGCGTCTATCTTTGCAGGCCATTATTAAGGCTAAAGAATTAAGAAATGAAAAGAACATATCAACCGTCAAACAGAAAGAGAAAGAACAAGCACGGGTTCAGATCTAGAATGGAGGACGCTAACGGAAGAAAAGTTTTAGCAAGAAGAAGAGCTAAAGGAAGAAAAAAATTAACTGTTTCTAACGAAGGAATAGGAAAGAAATAATTCTTGGTTCATTAAAATATTAAATATAGGGAAGTTGCTTTTTAGCTCTTCCCTTTTTTTTGGAATTTCGTTTTACACTTTACTAAACAAACCATGCCTAAAAACGCAAACATAAAATCTATCTTAATTATTGGTTCAGGACCAATCGTTATTGGACAAGCTTGTGAGTTTGATTACTCAGGATCTCAAGCTGCTAGATCGTTGAGAGAAGAAGGGATTGAGGTTACCTTAATCAATTCAAATCCAGCAACAATCATGACTGATAAGTTGGTTGCAGATAACATCTACTTGGAGCCATTAAATACGGATTCGATTAGAAAGATTCTTGAGAAGCATAATATTGACGCTGTTTTACCTACAATGGGAGGTCAAACTGCATTGAATTTGTGTATCGAATGTGATGAAATTGGTTTGTGGAAAGAGTTCAATGTTGAAATGGTAGGGGTTAATATCGCTGCTATTGATGTAACAGAGAATAGAGAGGCGTTTAGAAACTTGATGGGAGAAATTGGAGTTCCAATGGCACCACAAGAAACAGCTAAGTCTTTCTTAGAAGGAAAAGATATTGCACAAAGGTTTGGTTTACCTGTTTGTATTAGAGCTTCTTATACTTTAGGAGGTACTGGAGCTGGTATAGTGCATAACGAAAAGGATTTAGATAATTTATTAGAGTCTGGTTTACACCAATCACCAATTCATGAGGTGATGATTGATAAGGCTTTATTAGGTTGGAAAGAATACGAGCTTGAATTATTAAGAGATAAAAATGACAACGTTATTATCATCTGTTCGATTGAGAACATGGATCCTATGGGAATCCATACAGGTGATTCAATTACTGTTGCACCTGCAATGACTCTTTCTGATGATACTTATCAGAAGATGAGAGATATGGCAATTAAAATGATGCGTTCAATTGGTGATTTCGCTGGTGGATGTAACGTTCAGTTTGCTGTTTCTCCAGATGAGAATGAGGATATTATTGCGATTGAAATTAACCCAAGGGTTTCTAGATCATCAGCTTTAGCATCTAAAGCAACAGGTTATCCTATTGCAAAGATTGCATCTAAATTAGCTATCGGATATACATTAGATGAATTAGAC
>CBFIFL010000034.1:0-18841 GCA_965661855.1 Flavobacteriales bacterium | reverse complement strand
CGTTCTTTCCAAGAAGCACTACAAAAAGCTTGTCAGTCTCTTGAGATTGGAAGAAATGGTTTAGGAGCTGATGGAAGAGAGTTAAAAGATAGAGATGCTATTCTTCACAGTTTAGCTCATCCATCACATGATAGATTGTTCCATATTTACGATGCAATGAAGTTGGGATTGTCTTTCAAGACGATCCAAGAAACAACTAAAATTGATTACTGGTTCTTAAAGCAAATCGATGAGTTAGTTGCTTTAGAAAGTAAAATGGAGACTTTCACAATAGAGGATTTACCAAGAGAAATTCTTTATGAAGCAAAGCAAAAAGGATACGGAGACAGACAAATCGCTCATATTTTAAACTGTGTTGAATCTAAAGTTTTTGATAAACGTCAAGATTTTGGAATCAATAGGGTATACAAATTGGTAGATACTTGTGCTGCAGAATTTGAAGCAAAAACACCGTATTACTATTCGACTTTTGAAGATGAGAATGAGTCGGTTTCTTCAGATAAGAAAAAGATTATTGTTTTAGGAGCTGGACCAAATAGAATTGGTCAAGGTATTGAGTTTGATTATTGTTGTGTACACGGAGTGTTTGCAGGTAAAGAAGCTGGTTATGAGACAATCATGATCAACTGTAATCCTGAAACAGTTTCTACTGACTTTGATACTGCTGATAAGCTTTATTTCGAACCAGTATTCTGGGAGCATATTTACGATATCATCCTTCATGAAAAGCCAGAAGGTGTTATAGTTCAGTTAGGAGGACAAACAGCATTGAAATTAGCTGAGAAGTTAGATCGTTACGGAATTAAAGTAATTGGTACTTCTTACCAAGCACTAGATTTAGCTGAAGATAGAGGTAGGTTTTCAAACCTATTGAAAGATAACAATGTACCTTACCCTAAGTTTGGAATCGTTCAAAATGCGAATGAAGCGGTAGAGTTAGCGAAAGAATTAGATTTTCCATTATTAGTTCGTCCGTCATATGTATTGGGAGGACAAGGAATGAAGATTGTAATTAATGAAGAGGAATTAGAGCGACACGTTGCTGTATTGACTAACGATTTACCAGACAATCAAATATTACTAGATCATTACTTAGCTGGAGCAATTGAATGTGAGGCTGATGCGATTTGTGATGGTGAAAATGTATATATCATTGGAATCATGCAACATATTGAGCCTGCTGGAATTCACTCAGGAGATTCATACGCAGTACTTCCTCCTTATAACTTAGGAGATTTGATCATTACTCAAATTGAGGAGATCACAAAGAAGATTGCAGTTGCCCTTGAAACAAAAGGATTAATTAACATTCAGTTCGCTGTTAAAGATGATACTGTTTATGTAATTGAGGCAAATCCAAGAGCATCAAGAACAGTTCCTTTTATTGCTAAGGCATACGACGAACCTTACGTAAACTACGCAACAAAGGTAATGTTAGGAGAAAAGAAAGTAACTGACTTCAACTTCCAGCCAAAGAAAAATGGTTACGCAGTGAAGATTCCAGTATTCTCTTACTCGAAGTTCCCAGATATTAAAAAGGAGTTAGGACCAGAGATGAAATCGACAGGTGAAGGAATTCAATTCATCAAAGATTTATCTGATCCATTCTTTAGAAAAATTTATTCTGAAAGAAACTTATATTTAAGTAGATAGAACATATTAAACACAAAGCTCAATGTTATCGTTGAGCTTTGTGTTTTACTTCTAATTCAATGCCATGCAAATAGCACGTACCCTTATCATTATTGCGATTATCTTTTATGTGATCCCTTGGATTCTTAGAAAGGTAGGACCTATTCTGGTTAAAAGGTTCGTATCTAAAAGAATGGGAGATTTTCAACAATCTTTTCAAAATCAGCAACAAGCGCAAGCTGAGGCTAAACGAAAAGAAGGTGAAGTTCATATTCAAAAAGGAAAATCTAAGCAAGAGCATTTCAATAATTCTTCTGATATTCAAGACGTAGATTTTGAGGAAATCAAATAATGTCTGAGTCTAAGAAGAAAGTATTAATCATCACTTATTATTGGCCGCCATCAGGTGGAGCAGGAGTTCAACGTTGTTTGAAGTTCGTTAAATACCTACCTAGTTTTGGTATAGAACCTCATGTTTATACGGTCGAAAATGGTGAGTATCCTAGTATTGATCATTCATTGGAAAAGGACATTCCAAGCGAAGCTGTTGTTATAAAACAACCGATTTGGGAACCTTATCAGCTATTTAAGTTGATCTCAGGTAAAAAGAAAGACGACAAAGTTCAGGCAGGATTTATTTCTGAAGACGGTAAGGACAGCTTTGTTAAGAAACTATCAGTTTGGATCAGAGGGAATTTTCTAATACCCGACCCTCGTCGTTTCTGGATCAAACCTTCTGTTAAGTTCTTGAAAAAGTACATTAAGGAAAATGATATTGATGTAGTGTTTAGTTCTGGACCACCCCATTCTATGCACATGATTGCTTTAGCTTTGAAAAAGCAATTTCCAGATTTAAAATGGATAGCTGATTTTAGGGATCCTTGGACGGACATTGACTTCTATAAAGATTTGATGTTAAGTAAATGGGCCGATAAAAAACATCATCGAATGGAGAAGGAAGTCCTTCAAACAGCGGATGAGATAATAACGGTTGGACCAACTTTACAGAAGGATTTAGAGAATATAAGAGGATCAAAAGTTCAGTTAATCACTAATGGATATGATGAAGCGGATTACCCCGTTTATGAAGGTGAGTTAGATAAAGAATTTACGCTATCACATGTTGGAAGTTTAAACAAAGACCGTAATCATCCTGCACTATGGAAGGTGATAGGGGGACTTGTTAATTCAAATCCACAATTCAAGAATCATCTTAAACTGCAGTTTGTTGGTCCTGTTGACGCTAGCTTAAAAGCTTCGTTAGAAGAAAATAACTTACTGTCCTATACCGAGTTCATACCACCAGTATCACATTCATCAGTAAGGGAATATCAACAAAGATCAAGGGTGTTAATGTTGTTTATTAATAGATCACCTAATGCGAAAGGACTTTTAACAGGAAAAATGTTTGAGTATTTAGCTGCTAAGAGACCCATTATAGCAATTGGACCTGTTGACGGTGATGTAGCTACTATTTTCCGAGAATCTAATTTAGATGATCTTATCGATTTTGATGATCAAGAGGGAATGAAAGAATTCGTTTTAAATCAATTCGAAATGTATATCCAAGGTAAAGGCCATATCGGCTCTGAAAACTTGAAAAGGTTCAGTAGAAAGGCCTTAACGAAAGAGCTTGTAAACTTCCTATAATCTCTTATTCCATAAGGATTCCCTATATTTAATGTCAAATTAGAAATCAACTTTTCATGAAGTCTATTATTCAAAAGTTTGTGCCTCATTTGATCGCACTTTTATCATTCATAATAATCTCTTCTGTATACTTTTCTCCACTTTTTGGAGATAAGCAATTGCGTCAAGGTGATATTGCTCATTTCAGAGGGATGGCTCAGGAAATCGTTGATTTTAGAGATGAATTTAACGAGGAACCGCTTTGGGCTAATTCCATGTTTAGTGGAATGCCAGCTTATCAGATTTCAGTGCGATATACACAAAACTTATTGCGTTATGTAGACCAAGCTTTATTGATGGGTCTGCCACGTCCAGTTGGTTATTTGATGATGTGTATGCTTGGTTTTTATATTCTTTTTCAATGTTTACGAATTAATCCTTGGGTTTCTATTCCGTTTGCAATTATTGCGGGATTAAGCACCATTCATATACTTTATATTGGAGCAGGACATATGTCAAAGGTAAGAGCGATAAGTTTTATGGCTCCTTACATTGGAGGATTATTGTATGCTTTCCGACGAGATATACTCAAGGGTGGAATTATTGCAACGTTTTTCTTAGCGATGCATATCTATTCAAATCACCTTCAAATGACTTACTACCTTTTAATCCTAACAGCTTTGATCGGATTAGGAGAGATAGTTAGGTTGATTATAAAGAAGGAAGCTGCCAAACTTCCAAAGATTATTGGAGTTCTTGGTGTATCAGCTCTAATTGCTGTGTTGCCGAGTATCAATAGTATCTACCATACTTACAATTATGGTAAGTATACCATGAGGGGAGACTCTAAATTGACTATCCAGCCAAAAGGTAAGGAAGAGTCAACTAAGAATGTTAAAGGATTGGAGAAAGATTATATCCTTCAGTATAGCTTAGGAAAAGGGGAGGTGCTTTCTTTATTGGTTCCTAATATCAAGGGTGGAGCATCAGCAGGTGCCATGGCGAATTCTGAAGAAGCTATGGAAGTAATGAATCCAGAGTACCAACAGTTTTATGGACAATTAGGAAACTATTGGGGTGAGCAGAACTTTACAGCCGGAGCCTTTTATTTTGGAGCCTTCTTTGCTGCCTTATTCATCATTGCCTTGTTCGCTTCGAAGGACAGCATAAAATGGCCATTGTTAGCATTTACAATTTTAGCTGCCATTCTATCCATGAAATATGCAGGATTAACAGAAATCTTTATTGAAAGTTTCCCAATGTTTTCAAAGTTTAGAGATACGAAAATGATATTGGTCGGTGTTTCAATTGCCTTCCCATTACTTGGAGCCATTTTTGTTCAAGAAATCCTGGATGGAAAAATAGAATTTAAAGGAAATAAAATGTTGATGGGAGGACTTGGAGTAGTCTTTTTGATATTTGCTGGATTGGCATTTACACCAGATTCATTTTTAGATTTCTTTTCGAAACAAGAAAAGCAGGCTTTAAATGGAGCGATTGCTAAAGCGGGAAATCAAGGAAGTATTTATTCTTTAGCTAAGTTAGAAGTGGCGAAAGGAAGAGCTGCCATTGTTAAGGCTGATGCACAGAGAAGTTTACTATTTGCTTTGATTGCTATAGGATTGGTGTTTGGAGCTATGAAGCTTAAAGCGCAAGCGATCTATATTGCAATTGCTGCTGGATTACTTGGAGTGATTGATATATGGGGAGTTAGTAAGCGTTATTTGAATCATGATGATGAACGATCATTATCAAGATATTATGAAAATGAACAGAACAATACATACCCTAATAAAGTTGTTCAAGCGGATATGTCTATCATTAGCAAAGAGCTAAAAGATAAACCAGAAGTTAAGAAAGAGATCGAAAATAGATTAGCGGATTACAAGGCTAACAATGAGAATCATTCTAGAGAAGCTCAAGCGGAGATATCTTTCGGTTACCTGAGAATGCATTCCAATTATAGAGTAGTGAATATGGGGAATACGTTTAACGACGCAAGAACATCTCATTACCACAAATCTATTGGAGGTTATCATGGTGGTAAGTTAGGATCATATCAGGATTTAATTGATTTCAAATTAAGTTCAGAGATAGGATCATTGATGACTCAATTGAGAGGTGGAACGAGTCCTGATTCGATTTTCAATTCTACTCCGGTATTAAATATGCTTAACGCAAAATATGCCATTTATTCACCGGAAGCTGCTGCATTAACAAATCCTAGCGCAATGGGTAATGCTTGGCTAGCTTCAAAGCATGAGTACTTTGAAAACAATAATGACTTGATGACTGAATTGGCTTATGGTGATTTTGATGCAAATTCAGAATCATTACTGTTAAAAGAGGATGAAGAAAGCTTTAAGCCTTTATCTCAAAGTAAAGTTCAAGCGAATGAAGTAATTCAAATGACTTCATATAAATCAAATGAGATTACATACAATGTTGAATCTAATTTCAATCGATTAGCTGTCTTCTCTGAGGTTTTCTTTGCAGATGGATGGAAAGCTTTTGTTAATGATGCTGAGGTTGAAATTCACGAAGTAAACTATATTCTAAGAGGAGTTGCAATACCAGAAGGAAACAGTAAAGTGAGATTTGTTTTTGAACCAGAGAAGTTCGGAATGTTCAATACCGTTTCTTTGTTAAGTTCTTTATTGGTACTTCTTTCTTTATTCGGATTACTAAGGAAATCTAAAGTAGCATAGTGAAGACTAAAACCTCGAAGAGTGCATTAGTTGTAATGATTCTGACCTTTTTAGGGTTTGGTTTAGGTTATGTAAATATATTTTTTGTTCTACCGAAGTTTCTTACGGAAGAAGAGCTAGGGGCTTACAAGGTATTATTTGATCTCTCTTATTTAATCTATCCTTTCTTACAGTTTGGTGGAGTTAACATCATCAATAAATTCTTTTTTGATCAAACCGAAGAAGGGAAAAATAATCTATTCGGATTTTCAAGTCTTCTGTTTTTCGCTGGTTTACTAATCTTTATACCATTCTTCATTTCTTTTGACCAATCGATCTTGGAGACTTTAGGGTTTGGAGTTGAAAACTATAGGCCTGAGCTAAAATGGATTATATGTGGATTGGTTGTGGTTATTGGGGGAGTTAATTTACTAGGCTCTCATTTACGAAACTATAGTCTTTTGAGCGGATTCAATTTTTTTAATTCCATTTGGCTAAGAATAACAGTAAGTATAGCCTTTGTTCTTTATGGTTTTTCTTATATAGACTTTAATGAATCTTTGAGCTTGTTATTAATACTGCTTGCTGTTGGGTTTATAGTGTTACTTATACACGCTTTACTAAAGACGAAGCTAAAATTGATTCCAAAACTTTCTACGATAACAACAAGTAGATCCAGCATGCTTAGCTATGGAGCTGTAATGCTTATCGGGTTTGGAAGCACCGTGTTTATTGGGAAAATAGATACGATTATGACTAGTGGTATTATCGGCTTGTCATTCGCCGGTATTTACAGTGTTGCTATGGCTTTTAGTTCTATCATTGAAGTGCCGAGAAGGGCTATAAATCAAGTTTTGATTCCACATGTATCTAAAGCATTTAGTGAGGATAACATAGCAAAGATCCAAGATGTTTATAAGGAAAGCTCGATCACTATGTTCTTTATGAGTTCATTTTTGTTTTTAGGATTGATTTTAAATATTGATGATCTACTTACTTTTTTACCTAACGCCGAGGTTTATAAAGCTGGTAAATGGGTAGTGGTTATTTTGTCTTTAGCAAAGGTGTTTGATGCTATATGGGGTATAAATTCGGAAATACTGATTCTGAGTAAGTACTATAAATTGAATATCATTTTACTTGTATTCCTTTTGTTTACCACAGTCGGATTAAACTTGATTTTCATTAATGATGAATTATTGATTACTGGAACAGCGATAGCTACGGGAATTACCGTTGTGCTTTATAATACGGTGAGAGGGGTGATTCTATACTGGAAATATAGAATACAACCGTTTACAAAGGCTCATTTAATTGTATGTATAGCCATAGCTACAGCAATAATAATAAGTATGCTAATAGAGTATTTCTCGTTTGGAATATGGGTGAATTTAGTTTCCAAATCTTTAGTTGTAACATCCATTTTTGCAGTCATATTTTTAATGTTTTCCATTTCAAATACACTTGATTCGTTTAAAGAAGGTCTTTTTAAAAAGCTAAAACTTAATAAGTAGTTTGGGCTTTGTGTTTACAATGAAAAACTAGTGATTAGCTTGTTGGCAATTACTTCATGACCACTAGTATTGTAGTGAATGCCGTCAGGGTAATGCTGTAAATGATCTAAGTCTTTTGTGGAAATAATAGCATGATCTTTCTCTAAAGCTTTGTTTAGTTCTATTACTCTTTGCTTAGATCCAGGAAGATGTTTTTCAATACGATTGTTAGGTGTATTTATTTCCAGAATGGAATAGGAACAATTCTTTTCCTCTAAAGACTTGATTAAGGCTGAAAATTCCTTTTGGTACATTTTAATACTTGTCCACGGTCTTTGACCAAATAAATTGACCAGTTTGGTTCTGAATTTATTTTCAAAAAAACGGATAAGCTTTCTTGTCTTTTTGAAATATTTCGAATCCTGATTCATCATGAAATCATACAAGGACTTGGGGATAGATCTGCTACACATGTCAACGATACCGAAGTTGATAATCACATGACTATTAGTTGGAATAGAATCGATGGTTTTACCCTTAAGAAATTCACTCAATAGTAACGCTCCTTTTCCCAGATGAATCAAGTCAACCTCAAAATGCTCAGATACCAATTGCGCATACGTTGGCGTATTAGTATTCGGCTTGACCCTAATAGTCACAGAGTTTCCTATAACAACAAGGCTTTTCATGAATGCTTTTTTAAATAAGTACTCAAACCATACAACATCCAAGCTTGTCCCCATCTAACATAAGGCGTTTTGATAAGGAATCCAGTTTTAAGGATTCTATAGTAGTAATAACCTTTTTTGGCTTGGAATTTATCACTTGTGAATTCGATCAAACTATTTAATTCTTTTTCGCCTATTTCTGGAGAGGCATGCAGTGAAAGCGTTGTTATTGCTTCCGCACAACCAGTCACATCGATTGGCAATTTTCTTGTCTTCTTAAATCGAACACTAATCTTGTTCTCATCGAAGTAGGTATTAACGAAATAGGAGAAATACCTATTTGCAGCAGCCTTTACTTCTTCTCGTTGACTTAATTCAGCTAGTCGATAGAGCATTCGAATCTCGTATCCACTATGGTAGATGTCGTTTTCTACAGGTAGGTTCTGTTCTTTACCGTAATAATCTAGATTACCATCAGGCTTGATGTTTCGAAGAACATAGCTTGTAGATTGATTAGCTAAATCGATCCATTCCGTTTTACCCAACAACTTACCCGTTCTCATGATAAACTCGGCTGCAAACAAGTTTGCATTTAGGATGAAATCCTTTTTTTCACTCGAGTAGGAGAAACAAATTTCTTCTTCATTTAACCTAACAAAGCCAATCTCTTCGATAATGTTTTTGGCAATTGATTCTAGGGTTTTTAAATAAACTTCGTCTTTTGTAATGTTGTAGATATTGTGGAATCCTTCTCCACACCATGCATTTACCACGGATAAAGAAGTTTCTGGACCAAATATCTTTTCTCCAGACTTCCAGTTGAATGGTGTTCCCCAAGAAGTGTATTCCTTTGTTTTAATTTGATTATCAATTAACCACTGAGCATGTTTCTTTGCTTTCTGTAAATACTGATCATCTTTATCTATTTCATATAGATGACAAAACGAGGAAAGCAGTAAACCGTGCACGGTAGCATGGTTTTTCTTTTCAATCATTAGAACTTTTCTTGTTAACCAAGGAAGATAGGTGTCTGCAAAGTCTAGTAAGAATAACCTAGAAATGATTTGATGCCATGACAAAAGTTTGAAGTCTTGCCAAAGTTTTAATGTGTAAGAGTTATAGCCTTTTACATCATACGGATCATATCCTTTCGTTCCGTTCTTATCGAACCATTTAAGTAAACGCTTTGTTGATCGTTGAACTTTGTTTAACATAAGTCCATTTTTCGGTAAGACTCAATCAGATTTGACTTCTCAATGGCCAAGTTGAACTTTGTCTTAACAGCTTCAAAACCATGAAGACCGTCTAATTCTATTTGTCCTGGATGATCCAAGTATTCTAATGCCGCAGAAGCAAAGCTTTCTGCTGAGCGATCTTCAAATACTTTACCTCCTTGAGTTTCCAATATAACTCGTTCTATTGACTCGCAATTACTTGAGATAACTGGCTTCTTTTGAATGTAATATTGAAATAATTTATTTGGCGATGAACAATCTGTCTGAACTGATTTTAAATGAGGAATTACGCAAATATCAGCAGCCTTAATCATTTCGTAAGCTTCTTGCTGTTTCTTCCATCCATGGAATTGGACCTTGTCAGAAATACCCAAGTGCTTAACAATGTATTTCAGGTAGGTTAAATATGCTCCTTGTCCAACAATTTCAAAGCTAACGTTAGCATGCTTTTCACAGATAGAAGCAAAACCTTCTAAAGCGAACTGTAACCCTCTATTTTCATTGATTCCACCTACGTAGATAAAGCGTATGATCTCATCATTTTTTCTAGCCTGAACAGGGGAGAGGTTGAAGTGTTTTAAGTCAGGAACATTTTGATAAATGGAAACGTTTTTTGCTCCCAGATTTTCAATTCGTTGTTTCATTTCATCAACAACTGTAATGACTGAATCATACTGCGAAACGTATTCCTTTTCGTAATCTAACCACTCTTGATCTTTATGTAAAAGCTTCGCTAGTTTCTTTTTGGTATGAGCCGTTTCCATTAAATGATAAGGCCAGTTTTCATGTAAATCTAGAATAGACTTCAGATTAAACTGTTTAGCAATTGCTAGTACCGGTTTAGCTAATGGTAAATCGTGTAAGTGAATGGCATCGAATTTAATTTCTTTACAAATCGATTTCAAATGTTTTTTCCAGAAAGAAAAGTAAGTAGGAACTCTTAAGGCACCTACGCTAGATTTGTAAACAAGTTGACTGATTTTTTTCCTATGAATGGTATACCCATTATAGGCTTCAGTTTTAGCTTTATTTGAAAAAGTAAAACAGGCCAAATGGACTTCAGTTCCTTCTTCCAACAAAGCTGAGATTTCATTCTCCACTCTAACATCCGTGGGGAAATCTCTTTCTAAAACCATTAATACTTTTTTCATTAGAACGCTCTGTTAATTCCAATGATCCATCTGTTAGTACTAAAATAAGAATCAGTACCATCAATAAAAGGAGTTGCGTTAATGAATAAAGGCATATCAAATCGAATGACTAAAGGCTTCACTTTTTGAAGTACAGCGAACTTTTTAATGGTAAATGTTGCCCCAATTCCAGCATCGGCTCTTAAATCATTAAAGGCTAGGCTTTCGCCATCTCTATTGGTATTTATGAATCCAGCATCACCAAATAGGTAAGTATCAATTGCAATTGTTTTTTTCAGCTTGGCAGGAAATGAAGGAAGCATGTTTCCAAATTCTAATTCTGAGTTGATTGAAATACCTGAATTTCCAAAGTGCGTGAAGTTACCAGAATCAGCAGGTGCTAAATACCCAGCATATCCTCTAAGGTTTAATCCTCCACCTTGTTGGAAGTTTCCAATTGTATTACCATATCCACCCATACTGGTTGGTAGTATTCCGGCAGATCTAGTGTACTTGTTATCCATCATTTGTTCTGCATTTGCTCCGGCAAGACCTAAAGAGGATTCAACAGAATAATTTGACCCTGTTCCTAATTGAGCGAAGAATCTATTCTTCCATCTTAATTTTCTAAAGTAAGTCTTGGTTGTAGAACTCAATTGTAAATAAGCATATTCAGCATCAGAGAAAATAGATGTTGACCTTAAATTCACATCAATATTACCATAACCTCTCGCATAATCGTAGGAGTGAGTATACTCTAAGTTTATCGAATTATTCCATGAGTCTGTAGCCCATGTAGTAGGATTAATTAGGTAGTTTAAGTCACTTGTATTTGCTCTGTACATGGATTTGAAGTAGATATTCAAAGCGTTATCTCTTTGTCTGTCTTTAAAGGATATACCAACTTTACCAAACTGCAGTCCATCCAAGTATCTCAAATCAAGGTTGAAACGACTTCTTTTATGAATTGCTTTGAAAGGATTTGAATATTTGAACTGGAAAGAGAAAGGATTGTTATCCGCTAGATTATTTAAATCACTTGATAAATCTTGTGCAATTCTCGTGTTTGCCCAAACAGTTAATTCTGTTTTATGGTATTTACCTAAATAATGTCCATTTACGTGGTATCCTAACTTCATTCCGTCATAGGCGTTATACCAAACAGCCGGACGATGAAAAGCTTCATAAGTTTTTCTATCCGAACGATTAGATATTTTATGATCAAAACTCCAATCAATAGGTAATTTGTTGCTGTTATTCAGCATGTTGATATCGGCCATTCTTTTAGATGGGTCGATTTCTACCTTGTCTATCTTTTTTGACGTTGAAATAGCAGCTGTGTATTTGGATTGAATTTTACCCCAACCATACCACTTTGCTAAAACTGTAGCGTCAGACTTTTTATTGAACCATGTATTAGGAATGTAATAGTCCTCCGTAGATCCGTCATCATAAGTAATGGTGAATTCGATAGGCATTTGCATTTCACCAATTCTTTCGAATTCTATAGCATATCCCGATTCACTTTTCTTTACAGAGTTCACCGCATAATCAATTACCTTTTGAGTTTCCAACCATTGATCAAAGAACCAGTTTAGATCCACCTTAGTAAAGTGAATAACCGAGTTTCTAAAATCTATCCAATACGGGTGAGCGATTTTAAACTCAGCAAAATAGTTCTGCATGGCTTTTAAGAAAAGCTCATCTCCCAGAACATATTGTAAGTTGTAAAGCATGGTTGCAGTCTTGTTATAAACCTGACCATAACCACCACCTTGACGAACAGATGAATTAAAATCGGAAGAGTGAGTATTTAACGGAGGTAAATCCGCTTCAAATGCGTTGTAATAATAACCACCATAAACTCTGCTCTCTAAAGCTAGTTGAGGTTTCTTAAACTTATTGTAATACTTAGATTTTGAATTAGGAATAGAACTTACCAGAGTATCTCCATCGATAGCTATTAAAGACCAGGCAGTCAAGAATTGAGTAAATCCTTCATCCAAAGAAGCTCTGTATGTTTCATTATTTCCTACCTGACCAAAGAACCAGTTATGTCCGATCTCATGGCAAAGTAAACCTCTATAACCTGGATCACCGCCACTATCTAAAGTCAACATTGGGTATTCCATTCCATCTTCAGCATCGGCAACGATCATCTTGTGATAGGTATACATTCCGATATCTTCAGAATAAGTCTTTATAATGTCAGCAGTATACTGAGCTGCATTTTGCCATCTATAGGCATTATGCTCTCTAGCCAAAGCGATGCATTTTTTACCATTCCAAACTACTTCTCCAATTCTGTATGTTGGGTCAGCAGTAAATGCAAAATCATGAACGTTTTCCGCATGAAATTTCCATGTTTTTCTTTTCTCAGGATCGTAAGGAGTGATAACAGAAATAGAATCTCTAGGAACAGGCTTAGTGAAGTTTTTGATATCTAACTTTTCTCTAAGCTCTTTTGGAAGTGCTTCATCACGATTAATCATGGAACCTGTTGCATCAACTACATAATTTTCAGAGAAGGTCAACTCAACATCCCATGTTCCAAAATCACCATAAAACTCTTTATCCATATGCTGATCAGTCGTCCAACCAAACTTTCTATCGTAAACAGATATTCTTGGATACCAATGAACACCGTTGTAATGAATATCACCATTTTCAGCTCTAAAAATTCCCATTCTTCTTCTCATGCTACCACGATCGAAGTAAGTTTTAAAATCCAAAGTGAATGTAACCGATCCTCCTGCCTTAATAGGAGTGTCAAGATCTACTCTCAGAATAGTATTGTCTAAAGTGATTTTTTGCTCTTTTCCATCCACTTTTACAAAAGGAACCTCAGTACCTTTCTTTTGTTTCTCATAATAACCATAATTAGCTTTTAAGCCATTCCCTTCCCATAATTTCTCATAGTAAGAATCAGGTTGAAATGCATTTTGATACAAGTGGAAATAAACAAAAGGAAGATCATCCGGAGAATTGTTCCAATAAGTTAACTCCAACTGAGCGTCTACAATATTTTTTGTTTCGTCAACATTTGCTTTGATAGTATAATGAACATCCTGTTGCCAGTATCCTTCGAAAGGAATTTTGTTTTGCCAATAATTAGGATTATCCTCATTTCTATAGGTATTTGGCTTTGCTAATGCATCGTAAGCATTTTGGGCAAAAGTGAAGTTAAGAGTTAAGCTTAATATCAATAAAACGATGTACTTCATATGGTTAGATTTTCGTGTGTTAAAGATATTCAAAATCCTAGAATGACTTTAGAGAATATTCTTTAGGTTTGTTAACATGAAAATTAGGTTACTAGTAGTAGGCAAAACCAAGGAAAAGGAGATCCAATCAGGGATTGATGAGTACTTGAAAAGGTTGACTCGCTACGCTAATTTTCAGATGGAAGTTATTCCCGACGTTAAAGTGTCGAAAAAAATGTCTGCTGGAGAAGTTAAAAGCTTGGAAGGTAAAGAGATAATAAAGCGTTTGGAGAAGGATATATTGATTCTTTTGGATGAAAAAGGGAAGGAATTTACATCAGTAGGTTTCTCAAAATGGATTGAGAATCAGCAGTTAAATTCAACTAAACAGTTGACCTTTTTAATTGGTGGAGCCTATGGGTTTAGTGAGGCAGTTTACCAAAGATCGAGTTCTAAGATAGCATTGTCAAAAATGACCTTCACTCATCAAATGATTCGATTGATTTTTATTGAGCAGTTGTATCGAGCGTTTACAATTATTAAAGGAGAAAAGTATCATCATGTCTAAGGAGTTGAAGAAAGTATTGATTTTGGCGTATTTCTTCAAACCAAACAGTTTGACGGCATCAAATCGGCCTCTTTTTTGGATTAAGTATTTACACAAGTTTGGTTACTATCCGGTGGTAGTAACACGAACTTGGGGAGATGGAGTTATTTCGAATCCTAAAGATGTTTTTACAAAAGGAAAGAAAGAGGAGAATTTAATTGAAACCTTTGATCATTATGAAGTTCATTATGTAAGTTACAAAGCTAACATAAGAGATCAGTGGTTTTCTCAGGGGAAGAGCACCATCTTTGTTAAGGTTCTCACTTTAATAGCTTTGTTTACAAAGGGATTCACAAACTATTTTAATGAAGGAAAGGAGATTTACTCTTATTCAAGACGATTATTGGAAAAGAAGTCTATTGATAAAATGCTGATAACAGCAAACCCTTTTGTGATGTTTAAATACGGCTATCTTCTATCTCGAGAATTTGGAATTAAATGGATAGCAGATTATAGAGATGATTGGACCACTTCTGAATTAAATGATAATACCGGTTTTTTATTTGGATTGGTAAAAAAGGTTGATCAGGTTTTAGAAAAAAAATGGGTAAAGACAGCGAACTTAGTAACAAGTGTTTCAAGTTACTATACAAGTAAAATAAGTGATTTTGTAGGTGTTCCAGGGGAGGTTCTGTTAAATGGTTTTGAAGCCTATCAATTAGGTGATGTAAAACCTGATTCTGAATATTTTTCTTTATGTTTCAATGGAACATTATATCAAACGCAACAAGTTGAAACTCTAATTGACGGTATAAAACTGTTTATAGGTGAGAATCCTTCCTTAGCTCTTAAAATGAACTTTCCTGGTTTAGCTTTTTCTGTAGAGCAAGACGCTAGGGTTAAAGACTTGATTACAGGATATGAAAAGTACTTTTGGATAAGTGATCGAATCAAAAAGGAAGAGGTGATTAAAATTCAACAACAATCACACTTACTTGTTATGATTAATCACCAAGGTTTAAAGGGAATACCGTCATCGAAGTTATATGAGTATTTAAGTTTGAAGCGTCATGTTTTAGTCGTAAATGGAGATAATGATATTGTAGATGACACTGTTCGAAAAGCAAATGTTGGTAAAGTAGCGAATTCAGCAAGTGAGGTAGCAGATGCTTTGAAAGAGTATTGGACTCTCTTTCAAGCAGATATTGATAACGCCGTAATATCACATAACTTATCCTCTATATTTAAAATCGAGAAGTCGGTGGAAAGTTTATCCGAAAAATTAGATCGACTAACTTAATTCTTGATATACTTTTAGGTACTTCTCAAACCCTAAGTTTAACGAAGCATAGGACTTAGCAACCTTTCTAAGTTGTTCGCTGTCTATACTATCAATCTCATCGATATTTAATACTACCTGTTCGTAGGTCTTTTCGTTAAATTCAGATATAACCATTCCTGCTTGGTTTTCTTTTACTACTGGACCGGTATCTCCTACATTGTCATTGCAAATAACTGGTATTCCTAATCCAAATAACTCAGCTTGCTTAGTCGGTGAGGACGCAATTTTTGAGTAAGCTGGAAGAATAAAGAAAATGGAAACGTTTGATAAAGTGACTAAAGAGGGAAGCTCGCTTCTTTCAGCTCCACGAATGATAATATCTAAATGGTTAATACCTCTATCTTTTGCCTGCTGGATTATATTTTCAGGATTATCCTTCGTTATAAATAAAAACCTGGCATTTTTCTTTTGTTGTTTTAAAACTTTGAAAAAATCGAGCATTTCATTTAGCATATACCAAGTTCCTATAGAACCTAAGTAACTGATAATATAATCGTTTTCATTTATGTTAAGCTCCTTTCTAAAAGAGGCTTGAAGGTCATTGTCTACATTGTCAGGTGAAAAGAAGTCCAAATCAGCACAACAAGGGATAACTTCTATTTTAGGAGGATTTGATTTAAGGCTTTCCCAAGACAAAATTTCCTTTTTACCAGCCTCAGTTAAGCTTATCGTATAGTCTGCTTGTTGAAAGAATTCAATCTCTTTTTTCTTGAAGTAGTTATAGATGAATTTGAAAATCGGAATTTTTAAATTCCATATATTTCCATCCACTCTTTCATCCGCCCAAAAGCCTCGCATGTCGAATAGAAATTTACTTTCAAACTTGCGTTTCATTTCAAGACCTATTAACCCAGCAATGTAACTTCTGCAGTGAATAATTTCAAAGCCATGCTCTTTATGAAGTTTTAATGCAGTCTTTCTTAGTTTAAGAATGTCTTTAATAGTTGAAACTACGGGAGGTGTTTTAGTATATGAAATAGTATGCCAGTCAATATTAAAGTTGTTACAAATGGCTTGAATCGTGTCTTTATGTTTTTCGTAATTAGCTTCCTTTTCGGTACTTAATAAATGAATATCGTAGTGTTCGCTTAATTTACCTAAATAAGGTAATACTTGTGATTGACCTAATGGATCAGTCATGCCATCATATGATATATAAAGAACTTTAACTTTCATAACTATATTGTCTTGTAAAGATCTATTAATCGGTCTACATATGGACCTATGTCATATGCTTTAGCGGTATCAAGTGCACCTTGTCTTAATTGATTATACTTGCTATCATTATTAAGTAGATCCATAATTTGCTTAGAGAATTGTTTTGGATCTCTATGGTCTAGCAAAATTCCATTACCATCAGTCATGAAGTCCCTGTTTCCTTTACCATCCGTGGTAATTACCGGTGTTCCGGTAGACATTGCTTCAATTAAAACAAGACCAAAAGGTTCATAGATAGCACTATGTAAATACAAATCAGATTTTTTTAGAAAATCTTCAGGATTATTCACTTTACCATGAAATGAAATGTTCTCTTTAATACCTAAGTTTTCGGACTGTTCTATACAATCATTTTTCATTCCGCCATCACCCAGAAAGTGCATGTTTACTTGTTTTGGAGTAAGTTTTTTTAGTTCGAAAACTGTATCTACAAGTAATGTTTGAGCCTTTTTAGGAACGAATGAACCAATGTTTACCAGATTAATTTCATCGGGATTACGTAGGTCTTCAGGATTAAAAGTTTCCGTGTTGATTGCATTCGGAAACTTTATAATTGATATGGAAATGTTTGATAAATTCTTTTCAACGAATTTTTTAGCATCGTTTGAAATACATAAAAAGTGTGTATGAAAGCTATCCGCTAGTCGGTCATAATATTTACGTTCAAAATATTTAACCAGATATGATTTGGAATTTATATTGAACAAGCTAACATTTTCCAGCTGATGCATATTGTCATGCACATGAGCAAATCGCTTGGCATCACTTATAATGTGCTTGGAAAATAACTCAGCAAGGAAAAGATGACTATGGATAATATCCGGTTTAAAATCGTCTACTATATTTTGTAGGTCATCAAGATCATTATTGTCTTTGCCAAATACCTTTAATTTAAGTTTTGAGCTGGTTACTTTTAAGTTAGTATTACTAGACAGTTCTTGATATTCATTTTCCTCATCTAAAAGTACAAGTAGATAGTTATGCTCTTTTCTACTTTGGATTTCATTGGCGATATCCAGACAAATTCTTTCCGCTCCACCTTTAGTTAGATTCGGTATGATATGTAAAATATTCATGAGCTTTCAATTTTATTTTTTGCACTTTTCAAACTTGTATTAAGTTCAAAACCTATCAATAAAACTAAGGAGTTAAAATACAACCATAGCATAATAGATATTAAAGTTCCAATAGATCCGTAGAGCTTGTTGTATTGAGCAAAATTGTTAACATAATAGGAGAATGCAATTGAAGTAACTAAAGTGAGTATACTCGCTAATGCGGCTCCAGGAGAAAAGAACCTCCACTTATCATGTCGAGACGGGCCGTAATAATAAATGAATGAAATGGCAAAGTAGAACAAACCAAAAAGAATAATCCAGGTTGATACCTCAAGTAGAGAATAAAGAGGGACGTTTTCAAAGTATTGAACACTTGTTAAATAATCAATAAACCAAGTGGATGTTACTATAGCTGCGATGGAAACAAATAATATGATTGTTAAAATACAGACTAGTAAAAAGGAAACTAGTTGGGTTGATAAGTAGTTCCGTTGGTGTTTTACATTTAAGCCATTATTGAATTCCTGAACCATAGCTTTAACCCCGTTGGTAGCAAAATATATGGCAATAATAAAGTTCAATGAAAGAACAGAACCATGCTTATTTAAGATAATATCTTGAACCGTAGAAATACTCAAATCATACGCCTCTTTTGGGAGTATATCTTTTAATAAAGAAAATAGCTCTTCTTCCGTTCCGGAGATGGGTAAAAAGGGGATCAACGTAAAAAGGAAAATAATACCTGGGAATAGAGCTAAAAAGAACTTAAATGCCATTGATGAGGCTCTTGTGTCTAAGGCACCATCGTACAGCCCTTTGAGGAAAAAACTAAGAACATCGTATATAGGTAGACCTCGGAATCCAGGAAGAGAATAGCGTTTTAGTATGACTACTAATTTTTTGTACGGTAAACTACTTTTGATTCTCGTAACTAAAGGCATTAAATAGCTTTAAGACTTAAATCTAAACTTTTAATCTGATGAGTTAAAGCTCCAACGG
>CBFIFL010000033.1:0-30668 GCA_965661855.1 Flavobacteriales bacterium | reverse complement strand
ATTTTAAAACCCCTAATTTTATACATGAAAAAACCGAAGCGGAAAATCCACTTCGGTCTTATATTTTATCTTAAAAACTGTCAACCTATTTTAGGACGACACAGTAAAAAGTAATTATTTAGTAACTACTAATCTTTTAGTTAATTTGCTGTTCTCAGTGATAACTTCGATCATGTAAACACCAGCAGTTAAGTTAGCGATGTTTAATGAGTTGTTAGCTACTTGCTCAGACATTACTAATTCTCCTGTAACAGCGTAGATGTTAACTCTAGCTTGATCAGCATTGATATTAATTACATCAGAAGCTGGGTTAGGGAATACATTTAAGTTAGACTCAGCAACCTCATCAGTAGATAAAGTAGTTGTTCTTAACTTAGCGATTGCTACCATGTGCTGGTAGATATCGTTGTATAATAAACCTGGGTAGTAGTACCCTCCCCATCCGTGAGCCTCATCGAAATAAGCTTCAGAGATCACATTGCTAGAGTAGTTATAGTTACCTCCAGCAGTTTTACTGTTATCATATCCTACTAAGAAAGAGAAGTTGTTGATCTTTGTAGAAGTATTAGCAACACCTACAGTATCATCAGCAGAATATGCATTTCCTGATAAGTAAGTAAAGTAAATTCCAAAGAACTCTCCATCTGCTAAAGGCTCGTTGATTTCGAACTCTAAGTTTCTGAAAGTTGATGTAGAATCAGCCTCTGTTAAAACTCTTTTAGTTTCCCATACAGCGTTCGCAGCTGCTTTTGTTCCGTAGTCAAATACTGGAGAAGCACAAGCCTCGTCACTTTGATCCCAGGTAGTCATTGACGTACTCTTAACGATTTGTACTAATAAAGTATCATCATTAGTTCCTTCAAAGTGAGTATATCTATAAGGAATAGCGATAGAATCAATAACTCCCTCTACACCAGCATTCCATGCAACAGTGTTTCCTACTAAACCAGCATAGTTTAAAGAAGAAGGATCTACTAATTGACCTGTAGCGTGTGTAAATGGTCTGTATAAAGAACCATCGCCTCCTTGGAAATAAACATTAGTATCTGGGAACATAGATCCTACGAAGTACTGCATGTCTCCTAATAAATCTAATACAGTAGTGTAGTCATACCACGATTCGTTTTGAGTTTGAGACTTAGCAGCAGTAGCTTCCGCTAAAGATACTGGATCTAATTTTGTTAAGTTGTTTGGCTCTTGTGCATTTGCTGTAGCAAATAAAGCGATAGCCCCTAGTGAAAGTAAAGTTTTCTTCATAATTAAATTTTTGGTTACTCAAATATAAGCTATTTCAATCACTTTTTCAAGGCGAAAAAGGTCATTTCCATTACAGCCAATGATATTACTATCAACAAGATATAGGTATCTAGATAGCTCTTTCCTTCTCCAATAGAAGTCTGAGAGTCAATAACACTATTGACAAAAGTAACATGAGAAGAAGCTAAATCATCGCCCTTATAAAAGTCAAAAACAGACTCTTCTTCCGACGGGTTCACTGCATAATAAGTAGTATCTGAATCAGAAGAAACACTACACATGAATCCTGTTTTTATCACTACATCATCAATATTTACTTTACACGATTGGCGCTTCACTTGAGATGAATCTTTTATAAATATTAACTGTCTTTCTCCTTTATTCAGAACTACAGTTTCATTCTTTCCTTTTTGCTTATAAGGTAACCTTTCTCCTCCTGAAGACTCAATGATCTTCAACATACTTAATGGATATAGACTAAAGTTTTTTATTTTTTCAATAGAACTAGTAAATAGGAATATACTTCCTTTCCCTTTATGCTTTCGCACCAACAGGGATGACTCATTTTCAAAATTAATCAGTGATTCACAATTATGTTTTTTCAAATAAGCATATTCGGAAACAACATTTTTAATCCATTTCTGATTGTTCTTCTGACTTTCAAATGCTCCCGAAAAAAACGGATGTTCATTAAAGGCCTCAACTTCTCCAGATTCTCCCTTTTCGTAAGTCACCAACTCACCTAAGAAAGAGAGGTTATCAAAGTCTTTTATTTCCTTAGGATGAAATACTACAACTCCACCCCCTTCAACATATTCATTTAACATGGATGCGTTGCTTTGACCTAGATCAGATAAATTCCAAACCAATAAACTTGATTGCTTGAGCTCTTGAATCTCCAACTCGTGCTCTTTTTTATTCTGAACCAGATGCTCTCCTACCAAATTATTCAAACCTAATAGATCTTTGTCTGTTCCTTTCCCTAAGAAATTAAGTACTGATTTTCTTTCTCTCAAATCAATGACAAATGAAAGCTCATTATCATAAGTTGCCACTTCATCTGAAATATAAAGCGTCAAAAGATGTGCTTTATTTTTCTCCAAATTCAAATTAATTAACCCAGTAGAATTTTCGCTAAGATCAATATTCGACACTGCTAAAACTCGCTTCGCTTCTTTTACTCCGACAGAGAGACTCCCTCCTGCACACTCACTTTTTAAACGGTAAGCTATTTGCTGAACTTCAGTGTCGGATGTAGCTTCAATCCATAAACTATCTATGTATACGTTGCATTTACTTTCACCAACTTCGGGATAAAATTGATATGAATTTAAAGTATCGGATAAAACCTCCTCAAGGTCAAATGAAGTAGATTGCAAATCTGAAAACACCAGGTAATTGAATCCTGGAACCTGTTTCAACTCTTCAATTTTCTTTTTGTAAATACCAAAACCTCTAGATGTCTGGCTTAATTTTAAAGAAGCTACTTTTTGGACAGCTTCGTCTCTATAAAACATTTTATTTAAAGTCCATTCACCTGAAGAACAAGCTAGATAAAGCTTAGATGAAAAGTCAAGCGTTTGTAAATAAGCTATAGCCTTTCTTTTTGACTCTTCTAATAATGAAACACTTCCATTTGACCTTGACATGGACATACTATTATCCATAAACAAAGCGTTGACTTGATCATCTACGTCTTGCTTTTGGCTATAAAAAGGTCTTGCAAACAAAACGACAATAAAAGCAATTAAAAGCATTCTAATAACTAGCTGAATCCAGTCCTTTAACCTTCGAACTGAAGCCGTTTCTTTCTTGATTTCCTTTAATAAAGCAACATTAGAAAAGTATACTTTTTTATGGAGTTTAACAGATATGAAATGAAGAATTAGGGGAACTAAAACTAGCCACAAAAACCAAAGTACATCTGGGGATTCGAATCTTATAGAAGTCATTCAAGACTAAATTAACTATTCTAGCGCGATTATTATTGATTATTAGAGTCAGAACTTCTACCTTAAATAATTAAATTCGTTAGCAAACCGATATACTAATGGCTACATCAAAATACACAACACTTGACGTAAAACGTAAAACCCTGAAAATCAACCTTGATCCAGGAATTTATGGAACAGTTGCTGAAATTGGAGCAGGACAAGAAGTTGCACGATCGTTTTTCCAAGCTGGAGGAGCATCAGGTACTGTTGCTAAAACCATCTCTGCGTATGACATGACTATGTCGGATGCAATTTATGGTGATGCGCCAAAAAGATACGTTTGTTTACCGAGATTGGATCAAATGCTTGATTACGAATTTGATCAGCTAACTACTACCCTAGCTTCTAAACAAAAAGAGAAAAAATTTTTTGCTTTTGCTGACACGGTTGAGGCAATTAACTACTCAAAAACGAATAGATGCCACGGTTGGATGGGTGTTAGATTTCAAGACGGAGAAAATGAAGAATTCAATGAAGTTGTAATTCATATCCGAATGCTTGATAATGACAATCCAACTCAGCAGCAAGCAATTGGAATGCTTGGTATCAATTTAATATACGGTTGTTATTTCCACTCTGATGAGCCAAAAACTTTGATTACTTCATTAATGGACAATTTTGCTCCAGGAAGAATACAAATTGATATGGTAAGATTTACTGGTCCTGCATTTAAAAATGTAGACAATCGTTTGATGTCTCTATTTTTAGTAAAGAATAACTACGCTGATGCAGTAATGTTTACTCCTGAAGGAAAATCAATTCACCCAACTGAATTACTTTACAAAAAAGATATTTTAGCTTTAAGAGGAAGATTCAGACCTGTTACTCATGTTCATATGGACATGTTAGAGAACAGTAAAAAGATGTTTGAAAAAGATCCTAAGGTTGATCCTAAAAAAGTAGTTTGCATTACTGAAATCACACTAAATGATTTAAGTGGTTCCGATGATATTGATGAAAAGGATTTCTTAGATAGAGTCGATTTATTAGGAGAACTAGGTCAAACTGTTTTGATCTCAAATTTCCAAGAGTATTATAAACTAGCTACCTACTTAACTCGCTACAACACGGGTGCTCAAATTGGAATTGTACTTGGTGCTAACTCATTGATAAACATATTTAACGATAAGTACTACAAAAAGCTAAATGGGGGATTATTAGAAGCTTTCGGAAAATTATTCCATAAGGATGTTAGACTTTATTTATACCCATACAAGTTTAGAAAGGAATTGATTACTACGGATAACATGTTGATTCCAGATAATTATGACTACTTATTCAAGTACTTGATTTCTAACGGAAAGATTATTGACTTCGATGAACATAATGCTGAAAACTTACATATTTTCTCGCATAAAGTGCTAGAATTAATTGAAGAAGGTAAGGATTGGGAATCATTAGTTCCAAAGAGAATTGCTATAAAAATTAAAGAACAAGAATTATTCAAATACAAAGCGAAGCTAATAGAGAAGTAGTCGGTTTTATTTTAAAACACATTGAAGGAGAATCTTTTAGGTTCTCCTCTTTTTTACAAATTCATCTATAATTTATAGTTTTAACTCTATGCGATTAACGATCTGTTCAATTTTCATCTTCAACTTTGCTCTAATCAAAGCTCAGTACTTAGATGTTAATTTCAGGTCAGACAATCTAATGTTTCCTTCAAGCAGAATTGACGGTATGCTCGTAAATGGACTGAACGCAAGCTACTTTCCTAGTAAAAAAAAGAATTGGGGTTTTAACCTAAATCACTCCTACTTTACGACAAGTGGCAGGTCTAGTACTGACTTCTCTGGAAACGCAATATCAGGAGGTATTCAACTCCAAAAAAATGTTCTTTTAGATTCTTTATTTATTTTCTATTGGCAAGTTAAATCGTCTTTAAGTTATGCTGCAATCGATCAAGAGCATAGTAACATCCTAACTGTTAAACAGCTTTTATGGGGACATGAGTCAGGTATTACTCTTGGCTTCAAAATGAAAATGTTTGATGAGTTTAATGAGTACACTGGTTTTGGATTCTTCCTTTCGTCAGGACTTCTGTACAACTCTGTTTTTAGAGATGAATTCAAAATTAACTCTCAAAAAACAGATAAATCACACAGCCTTTATCAGCGGCCATCTTACTGGAACATTCCTATTATACTAGGTTTTAGTATTGATATTAAATAGACCAAGAAAACAACTTTGGATAAACCCAAAACTTCTTCTTTCCTTTCAATATATTCTTCCAACTACCCTCTTCGAATTCTATTGCATAACAACCACAAGTAGAATACTTATTTAGCCAATCATTTGCTAAGTCACTAACCAAATATGAAACACTTGGATTGTGTCCTACAATCATTAACTGATCAACATTTTCAGGAACTGTTTTAATGGACTTTAGCATCTCCTCTGCACTAGACTCATAAGTATTTGGATGTAAATCAATGTTAGATTCATCAAATCCTAAAGCACTTGCTAAGCCCCTAGCTGTAGTGATTGCGCGAACAGCAGGACTCGAAATAATATAATCAGGGTTTACTCCTAACCTTTTTAACTCCGCTCCCATGAGAGGTAGATCATGTTTACCTCTAGCATCTAATGTTCTATCAAAATCATCTTGACTAAAATCTACCCAGGATGATTTTGCATGTCTTACAATATACAATGTCTTCATTACTCTATCATGTTTAAGAACACTTGGAAAGACTCATTGATATAAGGATCCTTTTGAACCTTTTTTCCCCAAGCTTCATATCTAGTATAATCTGCCGAATCTTTTTCTGTAACTGGATCCACTAACATCAAATCAATTTCTAAATCCGACTTGTAGTCATTTATTGCATCAAATTGTTCAGCCTCTTTTTCATACTTATCGTTCTCTGCATGAAATGCTGAAGTATCTAAATGATACAGATTATCATCCGATTTTTCCTTCAACCATTCTGCATATTTTTCCATTGTAGAGAAGTAGTCTTGTGATTCCCCTAAACGACTTTTAGACTGCTCAATTAGACTAGTAAAATCAGGCTGTTTATCCCATTCTCTATAAATTTTAGGCGAAATCTCATCCCATTTCAAAGCTTCGTTTAACTCTCTTTCTCCTAAGTCAAAATTCATATAAGCATCTGGCAGTACAATATGTGGTTCAACCCCTTTTAGTTGAGTTGATTCACCATTGATTCTATAAAACTTTTGTGTTGTTAATTTAATTGCTCCTAAACCTTGTCCTCCCTGAGCAAACTGATTCAAATCTATAAAACGCTGAACCGTTCCTTTTCCGAATGTAGACTTCGACCCAATAATCACCCCTCTTTTATAATCCTTAATTGCTGCTGCAAAAATCTCAGAAGCTGATGCACTATATTCATTAACCATTACTAATAACGGACCATCGTATATCGTCTTTCCGTCATCATCATCTCTCATTCCGTAAGCAGGTCGATGTCTTTGCTTTACTTGTACCACAGGTCCTGAAGGAATAAAATAACCAACCATTTCTACAACATCTTGAAGAGAACCTCCACCATTGTTTCGAAGATCAATCAATATACCATCAACCTTGTTCTTTTTTAGCTTCTTTACTTCTTTCGCAATATCAGCCGCACAACTTCTACCATTGATTTTACCGAAATCAGCATAGAATTTAGGTAAGTGTATCAAGCCTAACTTCTTTCCTTCTTGCGAAATAATAGAAGACTTAGCGAAACCAGCCTCAATAACTACAACATCTCTTATAATTGGAACTACTTGAACTTCTCCGTCTAGCTTTTTAACAGTCAATCGAACTTCTGTCCCCTTCTTTCCTCTAATTAGACGAATCGCTTCATCCAATCTCATATTAACAATATCAACAGGAGCATCATCCTTTTGAGCAACCTTCAATATCAAATCGCCTTCTTTTAAATCTCCTTGTTTCCATGATGCTGAACCTGGTACAATCGACATTACTTTCACATATCCATCTTTAACCGATAATGTTGCTCCAATTCCTTCTAATTGTCCTGACATACCAATATCAAAATCTTCCTTGTCTTTTGGAGGAAAATACGACGTATGTGGATCAAACAATTCAACAAACGAATTGATAAACACTCTCTTTCTATCCTCGTAATCCAATTGATTCAAACGCTGATACAAATCCTTATAAGATTTCTGCACACCCTCTCTTGCCTCTATTTCAATTTCAGCAAAGGTCATTGCTTTATAAGCAGTATCAGCTTTTTCCTTTTGTTTCTTAAGTAATGCTTCTTTGTTATCAATTCTTGAAAGCACTTGATATTTCAAGACCTTTCTCCATCTTTCTTTTAAATCAGACTTTGACTCACAGTAAGTCAATTTATCCTCATCAAACTCCACTGTTTCCTTTTTAGAAAAATCAAAAGGATGCTTTAATACATCTTCGATGAACCCTTCTGTATCTTTTGTTCTTTTTTCAATAATCTTGTTTGCTTCATCTAAAAGAGGAAAAGACATTTCTTCTATTTCGTCGTCGATCTTATTTCTATACTTTTTCAAAGATTCAACATCCGAAGCAATAAGATATCTTTTATAAGTATCTAAATTCTTTAGAAACGCGTCAAAAGCTCTTTGCGAAAACTTATCGTTAATCTTAATTGGTTCATAATGCTGTCCGTCTAGCACTCCCATAATCAACCGAACCAATGCACCATCCTCTTTGCTCGATTCCGAAAAATCTGGTTTCGATTGAACACAAGCAATACCAACAACAGTAAGCATCAATACAGAAGCTATTACTAAAACTCTCTTTCCCATCTCCGATAAATATTTTGTTTGAATCATTAACGATAAAATTCTGACGAATTGTAGTAAAAATAGAAGTTTATCTGACTATTTGTCTTTTCAAACTCTTAAAAAAGGTCAAAACATCAGTCTTAGTAGACTTCTTGTAGTTTGGATTGAATTTTGAGCATTGCTTCTTGAACTCAAAAATCAGATATAATGAACTTAGAGAAATTAACCATAAAGTCACAAGAAGCCATACAAAAGGCTCAGACAATAGTAACAGAAAATGGACAACAAAGCATTGAGCTTGTCCACTTATTAAAAGGTATTATTGAAAGCGATGATACGGCTACTCCTTTCATAATGAAAAAGCTAGGAGTCAATTTAGAACTCATTAACCAATTACTTGACAAACAAATAGAATCCTTACCAAAAGTAAGCGGAGGTAATCCATTCTTATCGAATAATGGTCAAAATGCTTTGAACAAAGCTTTTAGTTTGGCTATAGAGCTTAAAGATGAATTTGTATCGGTTGAACACCTTTTACTTGGTATCATTGAGACAAAAGACACTGCTTCAAGCATTTTGAAAGATCAAGGCCTGAACAAAAAGGCTTTACTAAGCGCAATCATGGAATTAAGAAACGGGAATACAGTAAACTCAAAGTCAGCCGAAAACAACTACCAAAGCCTTTCTAAATATGCTAAAGACCTTGTAGAGTCTGTTGAGCAAGGAAAGTTAGACCCCGTGATTGGCAGAGACGATGAGATCAGACGAGTTTTACAAATCCTTTCAAGAAGAACTAAAAACAATCCGATTTTAATTGGAGAACCAGGTGTTGGTAAAACCGCTATTGCAGAAGGAATTGCACATAGAATTGTAAACGGTGATGTACCAGAAAACTTACAAGATAAAAAGCTCTTCTCGCTAGATATGGGATCCTTAATCGCAGGAGCAAAATATAAAGGAGAATTTGAGGAAAGACTTAAAGCAGTTGTTAAAGAAGTAACTGATGCTAACGGTGAAATCATCCTGTTCATTGATGAAATTCACACCTTAGTTGGAGCCGGAGGTGGCGAAGGAGCTATGGACGCAGCGAATATTTTAAAGCCTGCTCTAGCTAGAGGAGAACTCAGAGCGTTAGGAGCAACAACCTTAAACGAGTATCAAAAATATTTCGAGAAAGACAGAGCTTTGGAAAGAAGATTCCAAAAAGTGATGGTTGATGAACCAGAAAGAGAAGATGCTGTTTCAATCCTAAGAGGACTTAAAGAAAAGTACGAAACACATCATAAAGTTCAGATTAAAGATGAAGCAATAATTGCTGCGGTAGATTTATCAACTAGATACATAAGTGACAGACAACTTCCTGATAAAGCTATTGACTTAATCGACGAAGCTGCATCTAAACTTAGAATGGAAATCAATTCTAAACCTGAAGAATTAGATGAATTAGAAAGAAGATATCGTCAACTAGAAATTGAACGTGAAGCTATTAAACGTGAAAATGATACTGTTAAATTAAGTCAGCTTTCTGAAGAGATGGCGAACTTGAATGAACAGGTAAGTGGATTAAAAGCGAAATGGCAATCAGAAAAGAATATTGTTGACGGAATTCAAAAGTGCAAGGCGGATATTGAAGCTTATAAACTGGAAGCTGAACAAGCTGAAAGAAACGGAGATTATGAGCGAGTTGCAGAGTTAAGATATGCTAGAATTAAAGAGGCAGAAGAAGAGATAGAAGCTTTAAAAGAAGACCTATCTCAAGCGCAAAGTTCTTCTAAAATGATTAAGGAAGAAGTTGATGCTCAAGAAATTGCAGAAGTAATCTCTAAATGGACAGGTATTCCAGTAACTAAGATGTTGCAAAGTGAAAAGCAAAAACTACTTAATCTGGAGGAAGTTCTTGGGAAACGAGTAATCGGCCAAGAAGATGCCATAACAGCTGTTTCCGACGCTGTTCGAAGATCAAGAGCAGGACTGCAAGATCCTAAAAAGCCAATCGGTTCATTCATCTTTATGGGAACAACTGGTGTTGGTAAAACAGAATTATCCAAAGCTTTAGCTGAATTCTTATTTAATGATGATAATGCTCTGGTAAGAATTGACATGTCTGAGTACCAAGAAAAGCATTCTGTTTCAAGACTAGTTGGAGCACCTCCTGGATACGTAGGATATGATGAAGGAGGTCAGTTAACGGAAGCGGTTAGAAGAAAACCATATTCGGTGATACTTTTAGATGAAATCGAAAAAGCACACCAAGATGTTTTCAACGTATTACTTCAAGTTTTAGATGATGGAATACTAACCGATAACAAAGGCCGTGTTGTTAATTTCAAAAACACGATCATCATCATGACTTCAAATATTGGAGCTCATGCCATTCAAGCGAACTTCGAAAACATCAATAAGAACAACGAGGAAGAAATAATGGAGAAGTCTCGAGCTGAAGTTTACGAGATATTGAAACAAACGATACGTCCTGAATTCTTGAATAGAATAGATGAAACTATCATGTTTAGTCCTTTATTAAAAGACGACATTACTCAAATCGTTAAAATATTATTTAAAGAAATTCAAGATAGACTAGCTGCAACAGGAATAGATTTAGATGCAACAGAGTTTGCTTTTGAATCTTTAGCTGAATTAGGCTTTGATCCGCAATTCGGTGCAAGACCATTGAAACGATTAATGCAAAAGAAAATTCTGAATGAATTATCCAAGCAGATACTAGCTGATAAAGTAAAACGTGACGACAAAATTATGCTTGACGTATTTGACGATGAATATGTATTTAGAAATCAAGCTACTTTGGCATAGCTAGAAGTTCTTAGAGAATAGTGGTTAGTGGTTAGGGTTACCCCCTAATCACTGACAACTAAAAACTAAACCCTAATTAAGCCGCCATTTCGTCCATCATCATCTCCTCCTCTATAACATACTGAGGAACAATGTATCTGTTCTCCTTAATCGATTTCAATTGAATATCACTCACATCCATAAATCTGATGTAATCATTAAACAACTTCATAACAGGATCTTCATTAAAATCAATAGATGCTCTTACTTGAATAAATAAGTTGATCAACTCCTGTGCAATTGATAAATCTTTACACTTAACCGCATTAGGTGTGATTTCAACTTTTTTTCCGTTTAATCTAAATGTTAACTGCTTTTTCATAATTGTTTCGTTTGCTTACAATACAAACATCGTTAGGCAAACCGTAAACAATTTACGGTCTAAAAAAAAATGTTTTGTTTACCTTTAGAATTAAGGAATTCAGTATGATTCGACTACTTAGGTTCTTCTTTTATTCATTTGACAACAGTCTTCTTTTACTGCTGGGTATTTCTTTGATTTCTGGCTTTATCTCACCTGAAATTACTTGGCTTGCCCCTTTTGCTTCTTTCGCTTTTCCGGTACTTTTCATTCTGTATTTCAGCTTTTTAGTTTACGCCTTCTTTAGAAAAAGAAAATGGAAAATCAAACTATTGATCCTAGTAGGTTTAGCTTTCTTTTATTTTAAAAACCAAGTTAGTTTAAGCTCCAGTAAATCCGAATCTACAGACTTCCGAGTAATGGGATTCAATGCTAGACTCTTTGATATTTACAACTGGATAGATAGAGAAGCATGGGCAGATTGGGCTGCAAGAACAGATAACGGTCGTGTTTTAAAAACCATTTATAGTAATATTAAGGTTATAGATGCCGACGTTATTTGCTTTCAAGAGTATTACTTCCAAAAAAAGTCGGCTTATGCCACTAAGGATACCTTAAAAAAGTATGGTTATAAAAACCAACACATCAAATTTCTTTCTGAAGGAAAATCACACGGTGTTTATCATCAATATGGAATTGCCACCTTCAGTAAACACAAAATCATCAATACTAGTATGCTAGATAAAGATGACGGCTTCCCAAACGGAGCACTTATAACAGATATCAAGATAAATCTCGACACCATAAGAATAATTAACGTTCACTTTAATAGCTATCGATTAAGCAAAGAAAATTATCATACTTTAAAATTCATTAAGAACGTCGAAAAAGACTCTCTAGAATCCAATGACTTCTTCAACTTAATTGAAACCGCCAAACGAGGAATCA
This sequence comes from Flavobacteriales bacterium, assembly GCA_965661855.1. GTDB lineage: Bacteria > Bacteroidota > Bacteroidia > Flavobacteriales_C > CBFIFL01 > CBFIFL01. Next base: position 18,578 of record CBFIFL010000033.1, on the reverse strand, counting down.
GCACAAGATGGACAGAAATCAAAAAGATTAAATCCATCTCCAACAAATCTCCTTATCCAGTCATTATTAGCTGTGACTTAAACGAAGCTCCAAACACATACGGATATAAGCACTTAAGTAAAGACCTAAACGATGCTTTCTTAGAAAGTGGCTTTGGACTAGGGTCCACAATGGTGAGTCCCTACCCACTTAGAATTGATTACTTACTAAGTAGTCCTAATCTTCAACCCTATAATTTTGAAAAGGGAGAAGACGAAATCTCTGATCACTACCCCATTTGGGCAGACTACCAATTGAATTGATCAAATAAAAAGTCGAGCATCCCAGATTAATGCGGTAGTTTATTTCTTAGCAAACCGTAAACAAATGTCCCTAGCAAGGCTGCAGCTATAACTATAGTGATTACGCCAAAACCATTTCCAATCAAAGTAAACATTGGTCCTGGACAAGCTCCTGTTAAAGCCCAACCTAAACCAAATATAATTCCACCAAACAGGTATCTAGCAATCGACTTATTTTTAGGTGTAAACTGAATATCAGAACCATACATATCTTTGAATCGAGACTTCTTGATAAAAGCTGTTATCCCTGCACCTAAAACTACTGCAGAGCCAATGATCCCATACATATGAAAAGACTGAAAATGGAACATTTCATAAATCCTATACCACGAAATAATTTCTGCTTTGGTCATTACAATACCAAACAACACTCCTACTAGTAAAAACTTTATTGCTTTCATTAAAAATTAATATTTGTAATTAAATTAATCTGACTAAACCCCTCTACACCACTGGCTAAATCATCTTGAAGAGAAAAACGATTAGCAAACAACAACTTCATTTCCATTCCTTTTAAATGATTATGAAAATGGTAATCCATTTCTAGATTTACTTGAACCATATCCGATTCTTGATACTTATTATCCTTCCAATTATCTGAAACCATCATCAAAGCTTCTTCTGCAATAATCTCTAAATCCTTGAGCTTCTTTCCTTGAAAATGAATTTCTTGTCTGGCTCCCATTAAATGGACATTATTCTTTCCTTCTAATCGTATTCTAGATATTGATCCATAAAACGCTTCTCTTCCAAACTCTCTTGGAAATAAGAACTTCCCTCCAAATACAGTGGAATAGTTCAAAGCCATTGACCATTTCTTCCAGTTCTTTTCAAGCTCTCCTACCAGAACGTTGGAATTTGATCTATTATCAAAATACACCTGATTAATTGTACCTAAAAGTTTTCCTTGATTTAAATACTCTAAGCCTAAACTCCATTTTGCCCACTCTCTTTCAAGTGATAGAAAATGATTTATATTAATACGATCTAACCAATAGTTATGATACTCAACATTAAAACCTGACTTTGGAGACCAATACATACTATTCACCCATACATAATCAGAGCTAACTTTATGGTGATAATCATTCTGATTACCTGTATGATCAAAGCCATTGTTATAAACACCTATATTCTCTCCAATTCCATGAAAATGCGTAGTAGACCTAGGTGAAATGTTATTAATAAAACGCGAACCAAAAGTGAAAGTCTTTTTGACTTTATAGTTTAACCCCACTCCTGAATACACATATGGTTTCATTCTTCCATCTGCAGGATTCATTAAAGGAGTATCAAAATCAAATCGCCCAATAATCAATCGTACTTTATGATTCTCGTACTTTAAAAAAAGCTCCTCTAATCGATCTAAGTCTGTCTTTTCTTCTGGTCTTGTTACATCAAACAACTGACTTTCCCAGCTACCTCCTTCTCCTGCACTTAAATCAGAACTAAAGGTGTTAAAAGTAAAGATTCCCATCACCCCTAACTGAAAACCTTGTATCTCTGCAGTTCTATAAGCTATGGCACCACCAGATGCATTTGCAAAAGCATCACCAGAACCGCTATAACCCAAAGTAGTCATGAAATAATTTCGAAAATGTCCGTGAGAACTTCCATTAGCGAAGAAATCCTTGAAACACTTCGTCTTACTTTCACCACAGTGATTCTGCGAGAAAGAAAACAAAGGCAAAAGCAATATTAGCAGCCCAAAACTTCTCATTAAAACAACCATGGTAAAATGAAGAAACTCATGATTAAACCTCCTATAAAGAAACCAATCACAGCAATAAGCGATGGTAATTGAAGATTACTCAAGCCACTAATGGCATGACCTGAAGTACAACCTCCTGCATATCTAGATCCAAAACCAACCAGAAAACCACCTATTACTAAAATCAGTAATCCTTTTAAAGTGAAGACTTGTTCTAAAGAAAAAAGCTCCGCCGGTAAATATTGTTCTCCAGCATTTTCAAAGCCTAAACCTTCCAAACTTTCTATCGTTGACTCTGCTAAGAGAATAGGCTGATCACTACCCAAAAATTGAGTCGCTAAAAATCCACCTAAAATTGCTCCTATAACAAAAACAAGGTTCCATCGTTGTGCCTTCCACTCAAACCTAAAAAAATCGTTGACTTTCCCAGCTCCACCAATTGAACACATAGTTCTCAAATTAGCCGATAAACCAAAGTTTTTACCAAAATAAACCAATAAAAACATGACCACTGCTAAAATTGGTCCGGCTACATACCATGCCCACGGTTGCGAAATAAACTCTACCATCTCTCTTCTACTTTTTCAAATATGTTAAAATCGGACGCCAAACATGGTTTACTATAGAAGTAGCTTGACACCCTGTAAATAAATAGCCCAGAGCAGATTTATCTTTCTTTTCTACAGCTAATAACTCAAAACTAATCTGGTTATCTACCTCGTATTTGTTCATGAACTTTTCAATTCCTTGCTCTTCATCATCAGAAATAACAGTATGACATAAAGTATTGTCTAAATGGTTATCGATAATGAAATTCTCCATCTTAATAAGTCTGCTTTCTTCTCTATCAACGTCTTTAATGACTGACAGTAAGTGGATTTTAGAATTAAACACCTTTTGTATTTTCTGAATGACTTCAAAATCAAATACACCTTCAAAATCTCCTGTGATCAATAAATGCTCAAAAGCTACATCAGAACGATCACATTTCAACGAAAGAACAGGTACCCGATTATTCTTAATCAAGCTTTCCGTCATTGAACCAGATAAGAACTCTTTAATACCAGAAACACCATGTGTCCCCATTACCACTAAATCTATTTCATGTTTATCAATGTAATCCTTTGCACTTTTTTGAAAGTGTCCAAAAATCACAGCTGACTGAACATTTGATTTCAAATCACTTATCCAACTGCTCATTGTCGATAAAGCCTGATCTCTATCTTCCAATAGATGCTGAACGTCTCCCGCCATTCCTGATAAAGGCTCACCTTCATTATTCAGTTCAATTTCCGAAGGAATATCTATAATCTTTAATACATGTAGATTAGCTTCCAATGTCGAAGAACACTTATCTGCCATAAAGCGAGCATACTCAGATAATTCACTAAAATCTGTAAGTAATAATATGTTCATGAATTCCGTTTATTTATTTGTTCTATCTTCTCCATTTAGTTAACCACAACGTCTCCGTTCCAAGACATCATTCCTCCCATTAGGTTGTAAACCTTTGAAAATCCATTTCCGAACATAAATGAGCCTGCACTGGCGCTTCTGTTTCCTGATCTACAGATCACTACATATTCCTTATCTGTATCCAAAGACTTCACATCTTGAGCAAACGTTGGAGACATCATATTCATATTGATTGCTCCTGGAATCATTCCTTCCATAACTTCTCCTTCAGATCTTACGTCAAGTAAAACTAGATCTTTCCCTTCTGATAACCACTCTTTTAATTGAGTTTGATTTATATTTTCCATAGTAATTTGATTTAATGATTATAATAAGGTTGACGGACAAACATATTCTGTTGTCCTTAATCCTTGTTCTTTAATAGCGTTGAATCCTCCAGCTATATCAATAATGTTTTCAAAGCCTCTAGACTTCAAAATGGATGACATAATCATTGATCTATAACCACCAGCACAATGAATATGATACGTTTTAGACTTATCTAAATCAGTCATGTTTTCATTCACAAAATCTAAAGGAAAATTAGTCACCTTATCATTATCTAGCCTTTCTGAAAGAAACTCTGACTCCTTTCTTGCATCAAGAATAGTGATATCGCTGTTTAACTTACTTTCTAATTCTTCAGCAGAAATAGATGTAATAGTGTCAACAGCATTTCCGACAGCCTTCCATGCCTCGATACCTCCTGCAAGAAAACCTAAAGTATTGTCATATCCAACTCTTGACAATCTAGTCACCACTTCTTCTTCTTTACCTTCATCCGTAATCAAAACAATCGGTTGTTTAATATCAGTAATAAGCGTCCCTACCCATGGAGCAAAACCACCATTCACTCCTATGTTAATTGAATTTGGAACGAAGCCATCTTTAAAAACTTGAGGATCTCTTGTATCCAACATTAATGCTCCTTCAGAATTTACCACCTCTTCGAACAAAGTCGGATTTAAAGCAACAGTTCCTTTCTCCATAACTGTATCGATATCCTCGTAACCTAGCTTGTTCATAGCTACGTTCTTTGGAAAATATTGTGGAGGAGTCGCTAAACCATCTGTCACCTCTTTAATAAACTCTTCACGAGTCATATCAGCTCTTAGCGCATAGTTTGTAGCCTTTTGATTCCCTAGTGTATCAAACGTTTCCTTACTCATATTCTTACCACAAGCAGACCCAGCACCATGACCTGGATAAACAATTACTTCGTCTTCTAGAACCATGATTTTATCTCTTAATGAATCAAATAAATGAGAGGCTAAATCTTCTTGTGATAAATCCGACTTTACTGCTAAATCAGGTCGACCAACATCACCAATGAATAAAGTATCTCCAGAATATATCGAGTGATTCTTCCCATTCTCATCAATCAACAAAAAAGTGGTAGATTCCATTGTATGTCCAGGAGTATGTAAAACCTTAATTTTCACATGTCCTATTTCAAATATTTGCTCATCCTTAGCAATTAAAGCGTTGTAATCTGGATTTGCAGTTGGACCAAAAACAATCTCCGCTCCCGTTTTTTCTGCCAAAGAAATATGTCCTGATACAAAATCAGCATGAAAATGAGTTTCGAAAACATATTTGATTTTCGCTCCTTCTTTTTCTGCTTTATCGGTATAAGGTTTAGTTTCTCTTAGCGGATCAATAATAGCCGCTTCTCCGTTAGACTCAATGTAGTAAGCTCCTTGAGCTAAACATCCTGTGTAAATTTGTTCAATTTTCATATATAAATATTTTAATTAGCACTGTTTGATATTGTAAAGTTAAGGGGTGTAATTCCCCCGTTCAGTGATGATTATCACATTGGGTGAATTTATTTGGAATGAAGGATTGTGTTGGAGTAATTGTTAATACGCTTAATCTTTTTAGAAAAATAAATAATGGATTAAATTTAGACCAGAAGTTAATGCAGTATATGGCTAAACCGAAATTAAAATGATAGGAGGAACATGGCCCTACTTGGAATTATTAATCTGGGCATTATTCTCCGTGCTTGGAATCCCAATAATTGGAATAAGACTAATTTCTAAATTAAACTCAATATGTCAGCTGACAGCTGACACAACGTACAAATTATTGCATTATTACCATACACATGTTCAACCAAAAAGAAACTTTTAGCCTTCAAAATGAAATAGACTTGAACTAAAACAACTCTACTATTACCTTTGAAAAAGTGGTTAAAATACCACAAATATTTTCATAAATAAAAAGTTATCAACATACCATTTAATATGTATAACTCAAAATATAAATAGTGAACCTTAACCTTCTAAAGAACCTATTAATAAAAGAAAGTTAGTGTCTGTATTGAAATGTTTCGAATACACTTCCTTTATTGAGTTTTCAAATTGAACTGTTTTCTTTTCAGCACACGCAAATAAGATAAAAGAGAAAAATGAAAGGATGATTAGGTTTCTCATGTTAGTGCTTTTTTGAAATTATATAGGAGAAAATCCCCCCTGAAAAAAACATCCAAACACTGTAAAGTGCAGCAGGTAAAAGTATTTCAGGATAGTCACCTAAAACTCCGATGGTACCTAAAGTCATGGCTAATGTTCCGTTTTGAATACCTCCTTCAATAGTAATAGTTGCAACTGACGCACTTGATAATTTGCTTAATTTAGCTAGCGTAAAACCTATGGCCATTGTACATACATTGAGTAAAATTGCAGCTGCACCAACTTTTGGTAAAGCCTCAAGAAGTTTGTCTTTATTGGTTAATACAGCAACAGTAACTATTACAGCTAAGAAAACTATAGAAACGTATTTCACCGGCTTTTTAGATTTAGATGCAATGTTTTCATTAAATCTTCTGATAACCATACCAATTGTTACAGGAACGGCTATTAAAAGAAGTAATACTTTGATAAACTCCATGCGGTCTACAATATTTTCTGCTCCACCAGCAATTAGAAATGACTGGACAGAAAAGTCTATAAAAAATGGAACAGTGAAAATGGTAACGAAAGAAGTAAAGGCGGTAAGACTCACAGAAAGTGCCACGTCACCTTTAGCTAGGAAGGTAAACATGTTGGAAACTGCGCCACCTGGACAAGCTGCAATTAGCATAATACCAACAGCTAATCCCGCTTCTAAATCAAAAATACTTACAAGAGAGTATGCAATTAATGGCAGTATCACCATTTGAGCAAGCAGACCAATAATAACAGATTTGGGTCTTTTAATAATTCTTGAAAAATCGTTTAATTCTAAAGATAGTCCCATTCCCAGCATTATGATAATGATGGCGATACCTAAAAGGATTTTGATTTGATCGATGCCCATAAAATGAAGAATTTCTTACAAATAAATACTTTTTATACGATAATTTGATTGTTAATTCGAGGTTTATTTTCTTTTATCCTTATCCGTTTTTTTACGTTAGTTAAGCTTTAAGCTAACTCAGGTATTAATTGGCTTTAAATCTTTTCAGTAAATTTCTAACTAAGCTGTTTTTCGCTTCTTGATTTGTAGAGGGAAGTAACTGATCTGACTTGATGAAACAGATTTATTCACGATTAGCTTATGTCATGGACCCGGTGCATTCTTATCAACCACTATGGATAATCAAGAGTTCTTTTAAAAAGGATATAATATGACTGTATTCGCTGATTCAGTTGACGATAAAACACCAATTTTCGATTGTTCATCCTTGAAAAATGCCAAACGGCCTATGTGAAAAATTAAAAAATACCGGTGTTAATTTGATGAATACGAAAATGGATAAAACCATCTGTGTTGATAGGAAGTTAATTACTGAGGTAGAATGAAAATTACTTACAACAAGGTATAAAAGTGATAGTGGTTTGTGGGTAATCTCAAACCACTTTTTGTTTTAATTCATTATCTTAACAACTGGAAGTAAGCACAGATAAATATTCAAGAGCTTTTATACAATGCGTTAGACTCCATTAATAAATATAGTTTCAATAGGATTTTACTATAAAAATCATCGGTTTAAATTCAAATTTTTCAAAAATCAAAACTAGGTTACATATTTTAAGATTAAAGAATTGTGAAAAAATCTATTGACATGTTTTATATTCAAAATCTAAATATTTTATAAACACAGATTTTATAAACACAGATAGTTAAATACATGGAAGTTACACCAAAAAAAGGCTTTAAAGGTTTAATTGAAAATTGGCAAAGTGATTTAATTGCAGCGGTGAGTGTATCACTAATTGCTCTACCTCTTTCTTTAGGTATTGCTTTGGCAGCAGGTGCGCCCGCAATGTCGGGTATCATATCAGCAATTGTTGGCGGTGTTGTAACAACCCTTTATCGAGGTGGTCATATATCAGTCAACGGACCTGCTAAAGGAGTTATTGCTGTTATACTATTGGGCATTCTAATGATGGATGATGGTTCTGGGCAAGCATTTAATTATGTATTGGCTGCAGTGGTCGTTTCAGGAGCAATTCAAGTATTATTGGGATTATTGAAACTAGGTCGATTAGCGGATATATTCCATTCTTCCGTAATTCACGGTATTTTGGCAGCCATAGGAATTATTATCTTTGCTAAACAAATTCATGTTGCCTTAGGCACCCATTCAGATAGTCCGAGTGTTGTACAAAACCTTATTGATGCAGTTCTATTCCTACCGCAAGCGAATCCTTTTGTAGTGATTATAGCTATGGTAGGCTTACTTTTATTATTATTTCATTCCAAAATAACTAATCGGTTTTTAAATATTTTGCCTACGCCAATGTGGGTTATCGCCCTTTCCATTCCTTTTGTATATTTTTTTAATTTCTTTGATCAACATACGCTTTCATTCTTTGGAAAGGTATACGAAGTAGGTCCTAATTTACTGTTGGATATCCCAGAAAATATTATGGATTCAATAATGCATCCAAATTTTAGTAAAATTAATACTGTTGAGTTCTGGACAACCGTAGTATCTCTTTTAATCATAACAAGTATTGAATCATTAGCTATTGCTAAAGCTGTTGACAAAATAGATCCTTATAAACGAAAGACGGATTTGAATAAAGATTTAATAGGCATTGGATTAAGTACAATGGTAGCAGGTATGATTGGAGGTTTGCCAATTATTGCTGTAATTATTAGAAGTACGGTCAATATTCATAATGGTGCAAAGACAAAGTGGTCTAATATGTATCAAGGACTTTTATTGTTACTTTTTATTATGTTGTTGAGTCCTGTAATGAGGCAAGTACCGCTTTGTGCTTTTGCTATTTTACTTGTTTACACGGGATTTAAATTAGCTTCACCTGCCGTCTTTAAACAAATTTATAATCAAGGAATCGAGCAATTAATATTTTTTATTGGCACAATGGTTTTAACACTTTACACCAATTTATTAATTGGTTTACTTGGTGGGTTAATATTGGCATTGGTCACTCACATGTTATTGGCAAGGGTATCCGTCTTTCGATTTTTTAAAATGATTTATAAGTCACGTACAAAATTAATGGAGCGACCTGATGGTAGTTTCGATTTAAAAATTAGAGGTATTGCTAATTTTTTAGGCATTATAAAAGTCGATAAACTAGTGGCTCAAATTCCTTCTGGAGCAGATGTCAATATTGATTTATCAGAAACAAGATTGGTAGGTATTACCTATATGGACTACCTAGTGGACTACCTAAACATCCAAAGAACTAACGGTGGCAAGGTCTTTATATCAGGATTGGATTATCATGTTTCATCTTCTGCCTACAATAGGGCTTTAAAAATTAATTTCACGGGTTCTGCACCTAAACTATCGCAAAGACAAAAACGATTACGAAATTTAGCAACTGAGAAAAATTATCAATACGCAAGTCAAGTTGACTGGAATACAGATTATTTAAAGAAGTTCCACTTTTTTGAAATTAGACCTATTGAACGCAAATACAATTGTCTCAAAGGAACATTTAAAGATTTGGATGTGTCTTGGGAGATTGTAGATGTAACATTCAATGAAGGCCAGGCTTTTACAGCTGAGACGTTTAATATGACACTAATGGTATTAAAATTGAATAAAAAAATTCCCGTTTTCACCATGGAAAAAGAAGCTGGATTAGAAAAAATATTTGACAGGGTGATGGCATTTACGGGTTATAAGGACATTGATTTTGAGATGTATCCTGATTTTTCTAAAAAATTCTTGCTTATGGGGAATAATGAATCTGAGATTAGGTCCTTTTTTACAGATGAAATCATTCGCTTTATCGAAAATCGTCAGATTTTTCATACAGAAAGTAATGGTGAGGCACTAATTATTTTTGATAAAATCAAATTGGCGAGGACAGATGAAACCATTTCATTTATAGATTATGGTAAAGAATTAGCCAAACTCCTAGATTAGGAAATAGAACATAAAATTAAAAACAGTAAGTACACCATTCGACAGTTTTTTATAAAAAATAGTCTAAGTTGAATAAAATATTACTTGGGATGGAATGATTAAAGGCTTGAAATTAAATCTTTTCCTATCAACATCTACAGGTTATATCCAATAGGAGCAAATCAAACAGATAATTTCTAAAATAGAACGAGAGAATTCTGAAAAATTTTAAAAATAAAGTAACATTAAATAAATAAAAATATTTAACCAATAATTTTAACCATCGCTCCATTGAACGAAGTGGCAGTTTTATCGTCTTTTAAAAGTCAACCTGCCTTTGAAAGAAATACACCTGAAACATAGCTTACAGTATCCGTAAACGGTTCATGCATGCAGAATTGCCGGTGTTAATTGGTAGAGTGATACGGTAAGTTACAAAAGGACTCAGCAAGTTCATATACTCTTAAGTTATGGTTTTAGTAGTTGTCAAGGTGCTTCTCGAGTAAGGTTTTACCAGATTCAAGGTTCACCTCCCTTTACTCAAATAAGAAATTAGCAATAGAAAATAATTGGACGCATATGATTGGTTCTAGCACTGGAAAACTTTATATGACTCTTAATTAAGAATAGAAGCCTACCTTAGTTCACAAGCCTCTTGACTATAACCAACTATGGTAAAAGCCATTAATAGTAAAAGTAAAATTGATTTCATAGACGTTCTGATTTAGAATGGGACAACTATTCTAAACGTCTTTTTGTTCCAATTTAAGCGTTTATCTTTTCACTTTTTTTAAACGAGAATTGCATAACTAAAATAAAAGCTATGGCAATTAAAATAGGTTCATAGATAATTCGGTGTCGCATTTCCACATAAAACCAAGCTTGAAATAGACCTAAGAATACAAAAGGAAGTATCAGTGGAAGAAGTAGTTCTTTATATTTTATTAATGCGAGAATAACTAACAAAATGAGCGCAACGTAATAAAACTGATAGGCATAAATAATCGTTTTAGAATTATGTTCTGTTCCCATCCCTTCTCTGAACATAAAGAAGGATTTCAGTTTTATCCAATACCCCTTTACAAAAGCACTTCTATCCTTTTTGTTTTCCTCATACAAGTCCATAAAGACTTTATTCTGTTCACGAACGGAAAGTTGATTAAAACTACTTTTTATTGAGTCTGGGAAATAAGCGTAATAATTGTTATTCCCTTCTATATAATTACTCCCTGAAGATTGCGGGATAGATCCTTTCCATAAAATCTTACCAGTCGTTGACGTCATTCCAAACACATCGTCCACTTTATAGTTGCGATAAGACCAAGACAAAGGGAATACAGAAGCCAAAAGAAAAATAGCTATCCATTTCTTTAACTGGAATGCACTCATATTTAACTGGTCCAACAATGGGAATAAAACCAAAACGACCAGACTTGATCGCTGAACAAGTAACAACCCAAAAGTTATTGCTAAAAGCCACCATTTTGACTTTCCACTTAAAAACCTTTCGGACACATACATGAAAAGAGACAGCATGAAAAAATTAAACGCAAAGGTATGAGCAGTGAAATAAGCGTAGTAATTGATAAACGGAAATAAGAGAATAATAATTTTCAAAACTTCCTTTGAACTGGAAGACAAGCTACTGGTCTTTCTGTCGAAGAATGAATACAGAAACTCTACAATTAAAACAGAACCGAAGCCAATACTTAAAACTTGTATTAATAAAGCCGTTTTCAGACTAAGTCCTGATATAAGTATGGAGAAGTAAAGCAGGAACGGATAAATAGGAAATTGAAAACTATGATTATCAATTCCATCATGATTGTAAAAAAAGGATCCGGTATTGTAAAGATTTTCAGCTAATGAATAATCTTCAAACACTTTAATTCGTTCTTCAGGGATAAAAAATACAGCAAGTAGTTTAAGCAGAAAGAGAACGTAAAACGCTCTCTTCAAAAAAACTGTATTTCTTAAAAGGCTCATTTATTGCTTTACTCCTTCGATATAAACCTCGTCAATCAAGTTACTTCCAAAACTGTATGGTATAAATGCTACTGATGGAATTTCATTTGTGATAAAGAAACTCGCTTTCTTACCTACTGTAATTGAACCATGCGTATCTAAAACATCCATTGCATATGCACTATTCAAAGTAACTGCATTGATTCCTTCTTCCGGAAGCATCTTCATATGAATAGAAGCAAGAGACAATATAAACGTCATTTTTCCTGAAGGAGATGATCCTGGGTTATAATCCGTTGCCATTGCTACTGGTAAACCAGCGTCAATTATTTTTCTAGCAGGCGGATAATGAAGCTTTAAATAAAAAGCAGTTGAAGGTAATAAGGTTGGCATTGTTTCAGACGCTCCTAAAATGGCGATTTCCTCGTCACCTGTACACTCTAAGTGATCTACAGATAATGCGTTGTTTTTAACCCCAACTTGAATCCCTCCTGAGTAATCCAATTCATTTGCATGAATCTTTGCACGCAGACCAATTGCACTTCCTGCTTGTAAAATCCTATCTGTTTCTTCAACCGTAAAGAATCCTCTATCACAGAAAACATCCACGTAATCAGCCAATTCTTCTTCTTTAACTATTGGTAGCATTTCGTTAACGATTAAATCAACGTATGCTTCTCTATTTTCTTTGTATTCTGTTGGAATGGCGTGAGCACCTAAAAAAGTAGATTTGATGGTCAATGGAGACATTTTTCTTAAACGCTTGATTACTCTAAGCATCTTAATCTCATCTTCAACTGATAATCCATATCCTGATTTAATTTCAACCGCGCCAGTTCCCATCATTTTGATTTCCTCTAGTCTTTTGAAAGCTTGCTCCACTAAATCATCTTCAGAAGTATCATGCAATCTTTTTGCAGAGTTTAAAATACCTCCACCATTTGCAGCAATCTCTTCATATGATAATCCTTTAATTTTATCTTGAAATTCAACTTCTCTACTACCAGCATAAACCAAGTGAGTATGTGAATCACAAAACGAAGGAAAAATCATTCTTCCTGTGCAATCAACCTCTTTATAATTAGCATTTGAATAATCTGACATTGCTCCATATTCAACTATCAAATCATTTTCAATAATCAAGTATGCATCTTTAATAGACGGAAGTTCTGCCATTGCTTTACCTACTGCAGGTTTAGCTTCTTCTCTAACTTGTTGTAATTCTGAAATATTGATAAATGCTGTTTTCATAGGTCTCTTTTCTCTTTTCTCTTTTTTAAAATTAGCTAAATCACTCTGCTTAATGAAGCTAGAATCTAAAAAGTTATCTCGTAATGAAATAATCTTTTCAGGTTCGTATTGGGGTGATCAATAGTATATTCAGACAAGAAACCTCTGCTATCATAGGTATAGGTCTTAATGAAGTAATTCAAAACATCATCTTTAATCCACTCCTCTTGCTTATACTTGATCAACCTTCCTTCTTCATCATATTCAAAGGATTCCAATTTTTCAGACACTTTCCCATCTTCTTTGTTTTCAAATGAACTACGCTCGTGTAATCGGTAATTTTTAAAAGACTGACTCAACATTAAGATTTCAGCGGTCACTTCGTCATCTTTCCCTAACTTATACTTGGTAATCGCGGTTAAACTATCATTGTCCATTCTTTCATAAACAATACTATCTCTATTCTCACAAGTCCCTAAAATTTTTCCTGAACGAGAATAACTCCATGAATTGTACTTTAATGAGATACCGTCAAATGAATACGTAAAACGCTTACTTACTTTTCCATCCAAGTATTCATAAAACACTTCTTCATATGCTTTCCCAGCATCTGTTCTAATTTTTGCGATTCGATTCTTTTCATCATACTCGTAAAAGGTCTCTTCTTGAAGTTTATTGGTTTTCACCACCTTCTTTAACAACCTTCCATTCGGATCATACTCAAAGGTTTTACCTCCACTGTGTAAGGTTTTCATCCCTCTTCTGGTCACCTGATTTTCGCTTAAAACGGAGTCTAAATTATTGTACTTAAACTTGGTGATTGTCTTTCTTTTATAATTATCGAAATTATCCAAGTAATACAGACTAACCTTCTTAACCAACCGTTCCTTTTTATCGAATTTATACTCATTATCGGTATTAAATATAAGTAATCGTCTTCCCTTCTTTTCCGATTTCGAAGAATGTATCAACCTACCCTCTTCATCTTTCTTCCATTCTAGCGCGTATAGAATTTTCATTCTACCATTTCTTAGCCTTTCAGCATATGCCGAAGAATCTGGAGAGTATTCCTTAATAAACACGGTCTTCTTATCATGATCAAAACGCTTCATACTTTTCATTCCAACAGGCTCTTGATAGTAGGTTTTCTCATAAACTACCCAATACTCTTCTCCGAACTGCATGAAAGATTTAATCGTATCCACATCTGCAAATACACCATTCTCCATTTTCTTTACAGGATCCAACCATTCAGGCTGAGTGTAAGCCGAATAAAAACTGAACAGTGATACGAACAGATAAATGATATTTTTAAGTTGTACTTGCATTTACTAAAAACCAAGATACAGTATATACCTTAAATGAAATAATGATTACCTTCAATTACAGGATGTTTGATACAGTTAGAAGAATTATAACAGGAGGTCCCGGATTTGGGAAGACTAGTATTTTGACAGCGCTTAACCGCTCTAATCGAAATACTTTTGATGAAGTGGCACGTTTAGTTATCAAACAGGAAATGGCAAAAAATAGCGATCACCTTCCTTGGCTAGACAATCTTGCTTTTAGTCATAAAGTTCTTTCTATTCAAAAGACTCAATTCAACGAAGCTTCAGGAATAGCTTATTACGACAGAGGTGCTCCCGATATCTTAGCTTATCTAAAGCACAATAATCAAGTTTCATTTAGTGAATTGGAAGACTTTCTAAACAATCATTTTTACGATACTAAGGTGTTTCTAACTCCACCTTGGCAAGAGATATATCAGCAAGACGAGGAAAGAAAAGAGAGTTTTGAAGAAGCATGCCAAATTCATGATGCTTTAGTGAATACTTACACTAAACTGGGGTATGATTTAATTGAAATACCTAAATACACTATAAAAGAACGTCTTGCGTTTGTTTTAAGCCATGAGTAAGGTTTTAAATAACATATTGAAAGAGTATTGGGGTTATGATGGACTTAGAGTTCAGCAAAACGAAATAATACAATCAATTCTTGACGGAAAAGATACACTTGGAATTCTACCTACGGGTGGAGGAAAAAGTATCTGTTATCAATTACCTTCTTTGGTTTTTGAAGGAGTAACCATTGTAATCTCACCTTTGATTGCCTTAATGCAAGAGCAAGTTCAAGAGTTGAATTACAGAAAAATAAAGGCCTACTCCATTCATGGCGGATTAAAGCAAAACCAAATTGATGTCATCTTGGACAATTGTATCTATGGTGACGTCAAACTTTTATACCTAGCTCCTGAACGATTGAAATCTCATTTGGTAATCGAAAGATTAAAGCGAATGAAAATCTCCCTGGTTGCCATTGATGAAGCACATTGTGTTTCGCAATGGGGAAACGACTTTCGACCAGAATACCAAGAGATTTATAAAATCAGAGAAATAACTGATGCTCCTTTCTTAGCCTTAACCGGATCAGCTACAAGTGAAACGCAAAAAGAAATTGTTGAAAAGCTTCATTTAGAAAAAAGCAAGCTAATCAAAGGAAGTATTTATAAAGAGAATCTTAAATACATCGTTCGAAAGGAATACAACAAAAAGGGATTTCTTGCTAAATTCTTATCGGTGAATGCTAATTCTGGAATCATATACATTCGAAATAGAAAAAAGTGTGAACAGATTAGTGCTTGGTTAAATAAAGAAGGTTTTTCTGCTACTTATTATCATGCAGGATTATCCTCTAAAGACCGACAAGAAACACAACGTGCTTGGGTAGAAAATGAACACAAAGTAATGGTCTGTACCAATGCCTTCGGAATGGGTATTAATAAGACTGATTTGGAATGGGTGATTCATTTTGATCTACCGAGCAACATTGAGGACTATTATCAAGAGACAGGAAGAGCAGGACGTGCAGGACAAGATGCTTTGGCTATAGCTTTATGGAATGATGAGGACATAAAGCTTTTGGATAAAAACTATCAAGATCAATTTCCAGACATCAAACTTGTAAAGCAAACCTATCAAAGTATAGTCAACCAATTTCAATTGGCTAAAGGAGCTGGTGAAGGAGAAAGCTTTCCGATAGATTTATATACGATTGCCAAGAAAATCAAAAGCACTCCAAAGATAATATTCAATACCGTTAAACTAATCGAACGAGCAGGATATTGGTATCTAAACGATAATGTGCAAAAGAACTCTAAGTTGATGTTCTTAATGAGTCACAAACAAATCTTGAGATACATTGATTTTCATCCCGTATACGGTAAGATCATTCAAACGATGCTTCGTTCTTATTCTGGATTACATACAGACTTTCAAAATTTCCAGGAAAAAGAGGTGGCTGAGCGATGTGGAATGGAAGAGCGTGATTTGATAATTGCACTTCAGAAAATGCACGAGCAAGATGTCTTAGACTATCAAAGAGTTAACTTCTTGCCAAAGGTTAACTTCTTACAAGCCAGAGTAGATACTAAAAACTTGAGTATTCCAAAAAGTGTTTACTTAGATCGTAAAAAAGCATTAGCTAAACAGTTAAAGGCCTTTAAAGCATACATTCAAAACGAAAACGATTGTAGATTCGTTGTCATTGGTTCTTATTTCGGAGAACGCTTAGAATCTCGATGTAGAAAATGTGATAATTGTGAAAAATCTAGTCGACTGAATAAAAAGGTCTTAAAAGCTAGATGCCCAATTCCTTTTGATGAAGTAAAGGAAATTGAACTAAAATTCCCAGGAACCAGAAAGTATATTAAAGTGCTTATAGATGAAGGAGAGTTGAGCTTAGATCATGAAAACAAAGTGATATTATCTGTTTCAAAAACGGCATAAAATAAAAAAGAGATTATCTAGCGATAATCTCTTTTTAACCGAACTAACTTAACCAACTACTAATGTTTATTCTAAGCTTCGAACCTTGCACGGATCTGACATCGAATAAGTTGAACCATTGTAATAGTTGATTCAAATATCCTTCAAATCTTTTGAGTATAAAAAGGGAGTTATTCGGATTATAGTAAGTCTAACAGTACAATACTAATGCTGTTTATATTCTATATAATTATTTAAATTTATAGTAAACCCTTTTCTGACTAAAACCAGCCTTATGAATATTAACGTTTTATTACTGTTAATCGTATTTTTCAGCTCCTTAAATGGACAAATCATTGATTTCCAACAAGTCTACGTACAATCAGACACCTTAGGGTTCCGAGCTAATTTACCTCATTTGAATAATGCGGCTTTCGATTTTGCCGATGTTGATGGAGATAATGATCTTGATTTATTATTATCAGGAGAAACCCTAGCTACAGGTTTAATTATCACGTCGCTATACTTAAATGATGGAAATGGAAATCTTTCCGTTTCTGAGGAGAATGATTTCATTCCTGTTTCTTGGTCTTGTGTTGAATTTGAAGATTATGATAACGATGGGGACTTTGATGTTATAATTAGTGGATCCGACTCCAATTACGATGGTCAATCAAAACTTTATGAAAACAACGGTAATGGATTATTCACTTTAATTGCAAACACTCCTTTCGCTAACATTTATGGAGGATCAATAAAATGGATAGATGTCAATAATAACAGCTACAAGGATATTATAATCACAGGAAGAGCATCTAGTAAAGTCTCTAAACTATACATAAACAATGGTGATGGGAGTTTTACTGAATCCGTAGACAATATATTTGAACCCCTAGCTTGGTCTTCAATTGATTGCGGTGATGTTGACAATGATGGCGATAGTGACTTATTTATATCAGGTCAGACCAATAGTAATGAAGCTTTCTCAAAACTCTATCTAAATAACGGTTCTGGTTTATTCGAAGAAGACAGTATTAATAATTTCGATGACCATGTTTTAGATATTTTTCTAAATGATGGTTTAGGTAATTTTAGTTTGGATAACAGACAAAGTTTAACTGGTGTTAGATCGGGTGCAATTGCATTTTCTGATATAGATTTAGATAGTGATGTTGACTTGTTAGTCACTGGATTTTACCCTGATCAAAGTATAGCTATCTTATACGAAAACAACGGAACTGGTTTATTTACAGAGTTTAGTCAAATCGATTTACCAGAAGTTAACTCTTCAGCAGTAGGGTTTGCAGACTTGAACGCAGATAACTATCCTGATCTATTGTTATGTGGTTATACTCATGGACCACCTTCTGAGTCTGTTACAGAACTATATAAGAATAGTAAAACAGCTAATTTCTATCCTTCAAACACATTAAACGAATTCATTGGAGGTAAATATGCTGAAGTTAAATTTTTCGATATGGATGGTGACTTAGACCAAGATTTAATTGTTACCGGAGAAGATTATACCAGTACAGGTAATACCTCTTTGTACAGAAATGACGGTACTGGCTTCTATACTATGACTGAAGGACATGGAATTCCTAATGCATACAACAGTTCAATTTCTATCTTCGATGCAGATTCAGATGGAGATCTGGATATTTTTTTAGCTGGAGAAATAGAATCTAGAGGATGTGTTGGAAATATGCTTATAAATAATGGTTATGGTGTTTTTACAACAACTTCTAATATTATTGATTTAAGTATGGGCTACGCTTCCGTAAGTTTTGGTG
>CBFIFL010000032.1:0-31177 GCA_965661855.1 Flavobacteriales bacterium | reverse complement strand
AGTTAACTTTTTACTTACACTTTTGTGTAATAGGAAACGAATAAGGCCATTTTTTCTAGCTAAAACACAAAGTAAATTAGTGTTCGACTTAACACTGAAGTTGTTAATTCCTTCTTCAACTTGATCGTTTGTTTCGTAATGAAAGCTATGTTCTTGTTTACCAAACCATTCTGAATATTTAACTCCCATTTCATCAAAGTCCTTATTTAAGGTAAGCTCATCATCAGTTGGCTTAGTTACTCTAAGGAAATTAATATTAGAATTAAATGCTTTAGCAAATGCGTTTAATGGACTCAAAAGTCTTTTCGATTTGATGTATTTAAAATCAGCTGCGTAAGTGATTACGTCAAAGTTGAAATTAGTAGAATTTTCAGGAACAACTAATACAGGTACTTGAATACTTGAAACTACATCTGCAGTTCTACTTCCAATTAATACTTCCTCAACTCCGGAAGCTCCTTTTGTACCCATGATTAAAAGATCAAAGTCAAATTGTTTGTTCATTTTTTTAACAATATCCGTTAGGATACCGTGTTCTGAAAATAAATGAAGCTTGTCTTCTGGAAAACCAGATGCAAGAACGCTTTCCTTTAGTTTAGTCATTTCGTTTTTAGAAGCATCTTTTACTTTGTCTTCTAGTTGATCGAAAAAACCGTAATGTCCAACATTAATGTTGTACGTATTTAAGATGTATAAATCAGAGTCAAACTTTTTCGCAGTTGAAAGCGCAGCGTTTAATGCTGTTTGGGCATTGGCACTGAAGTCAGTAGGTAGAAGTATCTTTTTCATATCAATCAATTTTCCAGCAAGTTATACAGAACATCGTCCAAAAATTTTGATCTTCTTCAGTATTGAAAGTGATAATTATCATGTTTATAAAAAGGACCGAAAATTAACTTGCAGAAATTTCCGCTATGATTGACTCAAGACTAATTGAAAAGTACAATGTTGCTTGTCCAAGATATACCAGTTACCCAACCGTTCCTTATTGGACAGAGTCTCCAGCAGAGAATAGTTGGTTTCAACTTTTAGAAAAAAAGATTGAAGGAACCGAGAAGCCAAAGATGTCTTTATACATACATCTACCGTTTTGTGAAAGTCTTTGTACTTATTGCGGTTGCAACACTCGAATTACTGTTAATCATGCTGTAGAATTGCCATACATCGATGCTTTATTAAAAGAATGGGAGATGTATAAGCCTTATTTAGAAAAGGTGGAGATTGAAGAATTGCACTTAGGAGGAGGTACGCCAACTTTTTTCTCTGCTACGAATTTAACGAAGTTGTTAAATGGAATTCTTTCAACGATAAAAAAATCAAAGAGCTTTTCGTTTAGTTTTGAAGCTCATCCAGCAAATACAACATTCGGACATTTATATCAACTGAAAGAATTAGGTTTCGACAGACTTTCTTTAGGTATTCAAGATTTTAACCTGACAGTCCAAAAAGCAATTAATAGAGTCCAAACTTTTGAAGAAGTAAAGTCAGTGGTTGATCAGGCTAGATCGCTAGGTTTCAAATCAATCAACTTTGATATTATATATGGTCTTCCATTTCAAACTTTGGAAGCTGTTGAAGATACCATTGAAAAAGTGAAGAAGCTTATGCCAGAGCGAATAGCCTTTTATAGCTATGCTCATGTTCCATGGAAACATAAAGCTCAGAGAAGATATTCAGAAGAAGATTTACCAGATAATGATTACAAAAGATCGTTATATGAATTAGGAAGAGAAAAGTTAGAAGAAGCGGGGTATTTGGTGATTGGAATGGATCATTTCGCGTTATCAGAAGATGATTTAGCGAAGTCTTATTTGTCTAAAAAAATGCACAGAAACTTCATGGGATATACGCCAAATCGATCTGATGTGTTAATTGGTTTAGGAGTTTCTTCGATCAGTGATATAGGTCTTGCAATGATGCAAAACAGTAAGGTGGTTGAGTCTTATAAAGAACAAATTATAGAAGGGAAGTTACCTGTTGAAAATGGGCATGTTCTTAACGATGCTGATTTAGTAGTACGAGAGCATGTATTGGACTTAATGTGTCTTCTTGAGACTGATATTCCGGATAATTTCCCAATCAATCAAACTGATATTAAATCGCATCTACAAGAAATGATCAATGACGGTTTGGTTCATTTAGAGGATAACAAATTGCTGGTAAATGAGAAGGGAGCTCCTTTTGTTAGAAACGCTGCTCTTGGAATAGATGAGAGATATTGGAGTGCATCTCCTAAGAAAAATACATTCTCAAAAAGCGTTTAGAACAATTCGCTTTCTTTAAAATCGATTCGTATAACATCTTTTAGTTTAAGACCTAAAAGTTTGTTGGCTGCACCTGTGTTTATAGCGATTTGTAATAAATCGTTATGACCGAAAAAAGCAACAACATCACCATCTGGAGCATCTGAATAAGTTTGTTCAATACTGGTTAAGCTTTCTGAGTTATACTTACTTTTTCGCAGAGCAATTTCAAAACTTCTTTCATTACGGATTTGGTTAAATATTTTTGAACTGATATTGGTAATTACGTTACCAAAATCATCAATGTAAATAACCATTCCCTTTATCGTGTTTCCTTCGTTGGTAGCTTTGAATAGACTGCTTTCTTTTAAATCAAAAGCAGGGGGGAATCCGAAATTTTCTAATCCTATTCCTTTAGCTATTTCCGAAGCAATGTTTGCAAAAACCTCTTTTGTAGCGAATTTAATCGGTAGGTTATAATTATCTAGAGAGATTTCAAAAACTTCATCCAGTTGATTTTTGAATAAAAGATCAAAAAAACCATTATCGCTACAAATGAAATAGTGTCCATCTTTCTTAGCAACTAAATGGCGAGAGTTAGATTTGAATTCCGTGTTTACTCCGATAATATGGATGCTTCCAATAGGGAAGTCTGTAAAGCAATTCTTTAGTGTATAGGCAGTTACAGCAATATCGAACTTCGGAATATCGTGTGTAATATCTATAATTTGAAGGTCAGAATTAAGAGAAAGTAAACTACCTTTAATAGCACCGATATAGTAATCTTTAGTACCTAAATCTGTAGTTAATGTAACTATACTCATTATTCAATAAAGAAGTGAAAATTATGTTATGAAAAACACTTAATTTTGCAGCAAAAATAACCATTTGATAAGTTAATAAACCAAATTTGGAAAAGAATATTGAAATCATAGAATTTGATCCCATTTTATTTTTCGGTGTAAACAACGAGAAGTTTGATTTGATTAAGATGTACTTTCCTAAGTTGAAGATCAACGCTAGGGGTACAGAGTTAAAACTTTCGGGAAGTGAAGTAGAGGTAGAACGGTTTGTGAGTTCTTATCAAAACATGGTTAAGTTTTACGGAAAGTTTAAAAGACTTACCAAAGTAAATATTGAAAGAATACTTGAAGAGGGAGAGACTACAGATCTTTGGACAGACGAAGAAGTCTTAGTCTATGGAAATCATGGAAAGCAAATAAAACCAATTACACCGAATCAAAGAAAGATGGTGAAGTTGGCGAGCAAAAATGATATGATCTTTGCAATAGGTCCGGCCGGAACAGGTAAAACATATACCGCTGTGGCAATGGCTGTAAAAGCTTTAAAAGCAAAACAGGTTAAAAGAATTATTCTTACCCGTCCGGCAGTTGAGGCTGGAGAAAGTCTTGGGTTTTTACCAGGTGACATGAAGGATAAACTTGATCCTTACATGCAGCCTTTGTATGATGCGTTAAGAGATATGTTTCCTCCAGAAAAGTTGAAGGACTTAATTGAAGATGGGATTATCCAAATTGCTCCTTTAGCATTTATGAGAGGAAGGACTTTGGATAAAGCTTTTGTGATTTTGGATGAAGCCCAGAATGCTACAGAATCTCAATTTAGAATGTTCTTAACAAGAATGGGGAAGTCTGCAAAGTTTATTATAACTGGAGATGCAACTCAAGTTGATTTACCCGGAAAGCAAAAGTCTGGATTAAGAAAGACATTAAGATTATTAGATAAAGTAAATGGAGTCGGACAAATATTCTTAGATGATAAGGATGTGGTTAGACACCCTTTGGTTAAAGAGATTATAAAGGCCTATGAAAAGGCTGATGAATTAAAAAATGAAAAGAGTGATGGAAGCGCTAAAAGGAACTAATTTCAATTTAAACGGACAATCTAAATTCTATAAAGGGAAAGTTAGAGATGTATATTCAATTGGTCAAGATTATGTAGTAATGGTGGCTAGTGATAGGATTTCAGCATTTGATGTTGTTCTTCCTGAAGGAATTCCGTTCAAAGGACAAGTACTTAACAAGATTGCTTATAAAATGCTTCAAGCAACTTCTGATATTGTTCCTAACTGGTTATTAGGTTCTCCAACACCAAACGTTTCGGTTGGAAAATACTGTAAGACTATTCCTGTTGAAATGGTTATTAGAGGTTATTTAACGGGACATGCATGGAGAGAATACAAATCAGGAAAAAGAGTATTGTGTGGTGTGGCATTGCCTGAAGGAATGAACGAGCATGATAAATTTCCTAGTCCAATTATTACTCCAGCAACAAAAGCAGAAGAAGGACATGATGAGGATATTTCAAGAGAGGAAATAATCGCTCAAGGAATCGTTGAGGAAAAAACGTATGAAAAGCTTGAAGAGTATACACGTCAATTATTTCAAAGAGGGACAGAGATTGCAGCTGAGCAAGGTTTAATTTTAGTGGATACTAAATATGAATTCGGAATGTCTAATGATGGAGAGGTAATCTTGATTGACGAAATTCATACGCCAGATTCTTCAAGGTATTTCTATTCTGAAGGATATCAAGAAAGACAAGATAAAGGAGAGAAACAAAAGCAGTTAAGTAAGGAGTTTGTTAGAGAGTGGTTGATGGAAAATGACTTTCAAGGATTGGAAGGACAAACAGTTCCAGATATGCCAGCTGAGTTTGTTAACTCCGTTTCGAATAGATACATTGAATTGTATGAGAAAATCACAGGAGAAACTTTCATTAAAGAAGGTCAAGAAAACCTGGAAACTAGAATTAACGCTTATTTAACTGAAGAATTAGTAAATGGTTAATTTTTGGCAAAGCATTTGCATGTCGTTAATTAAAATATAATTTTGTTCAAATAATTTAGATAATATATGAAAAAGATACTTTTAGGAGCATTGGTACTTGGATCAAGTATGGCTTTTGCTCAAAACGCTAAACCTGCTGGTTCTTACTCATCTAACGCATCATCATTAGTAATGGCTTACAACGGTAAGAAGTTATTGGATGCAAAGGTATATGGAGAAGCTGGTTTGAAGATGATGGAAGCTAAAAAGACTTCAGGAGAAACAGTTAAAGGTAAAGTTGAAAGTAAGATTTATACTTACTATGGATTAACTTGTTTTGACTTGTCTAACCAAACAGAAGGAGACGAGTCTACAAAGTATTTAAACTTATCCAAAGATCTTTTAACTAAAGAAGTTGAGTTTGAACAAGCTGGAACGAACTTCGAAAAAGCTAAAGGTAAATTGACAATGATTGCTAACAAGATGTATAATGCATCTAGAGATAAGTATTCTGCTCAAGATTACGCTGGAGCTTTGAAAGGAGCACTGGAAGCTGTTGCATTAAAAGAGAAATTAGGAGAGAAGTTTCTACAAGGTTATTATATAGCTGCTTTATCTTCTTCAGTTTTAGAGAAGCATGGAGAGTCAATTCAGTATATGGATGTTTTATTAGCGACTGATTTCGCTGATGAAAAAAATGGTCCATTCTTGTATTCGAAAAAAGCATTTGCTGAAAGAGCTTTAGGAAAAGGAGAAGAGTCTTTGAAAACAATTAAAAAAGGAATTAAAGCGTTCCCTGGAAATAAAGATTTGTATACTGCTGAAGCAGATTACTACTTGCAAACAGGGCAAACGGAAAAAGCTTTTGAAACGATTAACGGTTTAATTGTGCAAGATCCAAACAATCCATTATTTCATGCTTTAATTGGTGATTTACATGGAACTTTAGCAAATAATGAGAAAAGTGACGATAAGTGGAAAGCTGAAATGTTAAAAGGTATCGAAGCTTATATGAAGTCTACTGAGGCTGATCCTCAATATTACTACGCATATTATAATGCTGGAGCTTCTTTAATTACAATTTCAAACAAAATCTTGAATGCAAGAAATGCCCTGACTTTAGAGGAAACAAAAAAGAAAGGTAAGGCAATGCAGGAAGAAGAAGATAAGTACTACCAAGATGCTATCAAGATGTTTACTGCTTGTACGGCTATTAAGCCAAACGAGATTGAAGCTTATGAAGCATTAAGAAAGATTTATTTTCAGTTAGATGACTTAGGTAAGTCTAGCGAAATGAAAAAGAAGATTGCTGAGATTAAAGCTGCTCAATAAGTCTTTATCAAATAATACAGAAAAGGGACCACTAATTAGTGGTCCCTTTTTTTTGTTTATAAAGTTCTGAGTTTCACTGTCGACAAAGTCTTGTGGAAAAAAATGATTAAAAAAACTTTGTCTGATGTTAGTTGATAAGGAAAATTGGCTATACTTGTATCACACATCGATTTCACAGCGGATTTAACGCTATTCAAATCAAATTGACATTCAAATCAAAATAATCCAAATTCTACATCCATTTATATGTACGATATAGTTGAGTTAAAGAAGAAACTTGTTTCTGATCTTAGAGCTATTGCCAAAGAAATGAAATTAGCTGACGCTGAGAAAATGAAAAAGCAAGATCTAGTATATAAGATATTAGACCAACAAGCTGAAAATCCTGAGTCAGTAAAAGTGGTTAAGCGTGTTGAACAACCTGTTGCAACAAGTGCTGAGCCTAAAGTGTCTTCGGATAATAGTTCAAATGCTTCAGAAGGTTCAGAAGATGAAGGAAAGTCTAGAAGAAGAAGAAAGACAAATAAGGTGGAGAAAGTGGAGAAGAACACGGATAACAGAAAGACAGAAGGAGAGAAAGTAGAGAGAGAAGAGAAAGCCAAGCCGGATAATAAATCTGCCGAGAAAGCTACTAGAGAAAATAGAGAGCCAAGAGCTGATAAGGAAAGAAATAACCCTCGTCAAGGACAAAAAGAGTTCAAGCCTAGAGAGAATAGGAATAACGACAACAGAAACGATAAGGATAGAAATCACCAGAATAGAAATAATTCAAATGGTGGTCAGAAAGACGATCGTCAAAATAAACTAAAGAAAGAAGAGCCGGTTTACAATTTTGACGGACATGTTCAAGCAGAAGGTGTGATTGAAATTATGCCTGATGGATATGGTTTCATGAGATCGTCTGATTTCAACTATTTAAGTTCACCTGATGATGTTTATGTATCTCAATCTCAAGTAAAACTATTTGGTTTAAAAACTGGAGATACTATTAGAGGAGATATTCGTCCACCTCG
Organism: Flavobacteriales bacterium; assembly: GCA_965661855.1. Lineage (GTDB taxonomy): Bacteria > Bacteroidota > Bacteroidia > Flavobacteriales_C > CBFIFL01 > CBFIFL01. The sequence continues at coordinate 23,800 of CBFIFL010000032.1, read as the reverse complement.
TAAAGGAGAGAGATACTTTCCTTTAATTAAGGTAGATGAAATCAACGGAAGAGATCCTTTATGGGTAAGAGATAGAATTCCGTTTGATTACTTAACTCCTTTATTTGCTGAAGAAAAATTAAACCTTGCAAAAGGCGCAACAGCTAATCTTAGCATGAGAGTGTTAGATATGTTTGCTCCAATTGGTAAAGGACAAAGAGGATTGATTGTAGCGCAACCAAAGACTGGTAAAACGATCTTGTTAAAAGATGTAGCCAATGCAATTGCAGCTAATCATCCTGAAGTATACATGATGGTTCTTCTAATTGATGAAAGACCTGAAGAAGTTACTGATATGGCTAGATCGGTAAATGGAGAAGTTATCGCTTCAACATTTGATGAGCCTGCAGATAGACACGTAAGAGTGGCTAATATCGTTTTAGAGAAAGCGAAAAGAATGGTAGAATGTGGTCATGACGTAGTTATCCTGTTGGATTCAATTACAAGATTGGCTAGAGCATATAACACGGTGTCACCAGCTTCTGGTAAAGTATTGTCTGGAGGGGTTGATGCAAATGCACTGCACAAACCAAAGCGATTCTTTGGAGCAGCAAGAAATATTGAAAATGGAGGTTCTTTAACTATTCTTGCTACAGCTCTTACTGAGACTGGATCTAAGATGGATGAAGTTATCTTCGAGGAATTCAAAGGAACTGGTAACATGGAGCTTCAGTTAGATAGAAAGTTATCGAACAAGAGACTTTATCCTGCTGTCGATTTAAATGCTTCTTCTACTCGTAGAGATGACTTATTACACGATGAGCATACAATGAATAGATTATGGGCTTTAAGAAAGTTCTTATCTGATATGAACCCACAAGAAGCAATGGAATTCTTATTGTCTAGGCTGAGAAATACCAAGTCAAATGAAGAGTTTTTAGTTTCTATGAATGGATAGATAATGGAAAAGACGAATAAAATAGCACTAATAGCAGGGGGCTTAGGATTTATAATTCCTATTGTAGCAACGATGTTTTTGTCTGATTTCAATACAGTAATGTTTGCTATTACTATGTTGATTTCATTGGTATTGGTTTTAAGTATCTATACAGCGATAAAGCATTGGTTATTTACAGAGTTGAACGGAGTATACGATAGAAAGCCTTTATTTAAAACAGGTTTGAAAGTTGCTGTGCTTATGGCTTTAATTCATTCTTTCGGAATGATTGCGAATGAATACGTAAACAAAGAACAATTATTTGAAATGAGGATTTCGGCTGCAGAAGCTAGGTTAACTAGTCAAGCTGAATCAGGAGATTTTTCAGAAGAGGATATAGCCAAAGAGCGAGAGTTATTTGAAGAGCGTAAAGCAACAAACAGTTCGGTTCCTCCCAATTTATTGGTGTTTGGAGCATCCAGAGTCTTGTTTGTAATGCTTTTCGGGGCTTTGTATTCATTTGTTATTCCGATTGTTTTAAGACAGAGTCCACAGTTAAAAGGACTTAAGAAAAACTAACAAATCGTTTGTAGGTTAAGAAAATAATAATATCTTTGCAGTCCGAAATTGTAGAGAATAAATAAAATTTAAAGATAGAAGTCATGGCAAAAGTTTGTCAAATTACAGGAAAGAAGGTGATGGTAGGAAACAACGTTTCTCACTCGAAAAGAAGAATGAAAAGAACGTTTTTACCAAACTTATTTGTGAAGAAATTTTACATTCCTGAAGAAGATAAGTGGGTGACTTTAAAAGTTTCTAACGCTGGATTAAGAATTATCGATAAGAAAGGTATTTCTACAGCAATGAAAGAAGCAAAAGCGAAAGGGTTTTTAGCTTAATCTTTTAAAGCATAAAATATTAAAAAGACTGTCTATATTTAGACAGTCTTTTTTGTGTTATGAAAAAACTAGCTTGGATAATATTGTTTTTAGTCTTTCTGATGCTTTACTCTCATGCGGTAAAACATGTGTTAGAAGGTGGGCAAAGGTTAGGGGTGTTCACAAAGCCTATTAAAGAATTTACCTTGTTTTTTACTACGGCTAAGGATGCTTATTCACAGATTAAGAAAGATCACACAGACGATATTGAGGAGGGTAATCTAGCTTACACAAAACTGAATGTGTTAAGTAAAGATCTTTATGTTTTAAATCCTTCATTTCGAAAGGACCTAAATACGTGGAGAATTTCATTGTATAATGTAAAGAATGGAACAGAAGATTTATTCTGGGATATAGACGAGTCCAATTGGATCGATACTAAAATTGTACCTCGTAGAAGAGTTCTGAGACATCCCGTTTTGTTATCGGATTCAAGTATAGTTTTTATTGGGGAGAATACTCATGTTATATATCGAGTTTCTAAAACAGGTGAGTTGATATGGAAAGCAAGGGGATATAGATTTCATCACGCTATTAATCCAGAGGAAGAAGGCTTTCTTTGGTGTTGTACCAAAGAGAGCTGCTTTGTTAAGCAGTTTGATAAATACGGCGTTTCTTTTGAATCGGGAGGATTAGCAAAGCTAAATGTTGAAACAGGTGAAGTTGTTTGGGAAAAGCCAATTTCAGATATTATAATAAAGAATAATAAACTTTCATTATTATTAGGGAACGGTAATGGAGAAGGAGATAAGGGAAAAGATCCTCTTCATTTAAATGACGTTCAGATTATAACAAAAGACTCTCCATGGATGAAAAAGGGAGATCTCATGATAAGCTTGAGAAATAGATCAACAATCCTTCATTACAGACCTAAGGAGGATCAATTAGTAAATGTTATTACCGGTGATTTTCTTTATCAGCATGATGTAGATTATTTAAATGATAGCTTGATTTCAATATTCAATAACAATAAGTCTGGAATTGGTCCGGAGAATTTCTTTAGAAAAAACTTTGATGAACTTGAGTCAAAGTATTCATTAAAGACGAGTAACATTCATGTGTATGATCTGAAAAACGACTGCTTTTATCAGCCTTTGGATTCTATACTAGCAGAAATAGGATTCTTCACACATGACCAAGGTTTACACGAATATTTACCTGGTTTTGGATGGATTCTCGAAAGTCAAAATCAATCTGACTTAGTAGTTGTTAAAGGAGATTCTATTCTTCATAAAGGTTTCCTTGCCTTGGATAACGATGGTAGAAAAGTGGATATGAATTGGGCAAGGTTTTATACCAATCTAGATTTTTTAAACAATTAGAAAGAACATGAAAGGATTATTATTGTCGCTACTACTATTGTTGCAATTAGCTTTATTAGCGCAAATACACACTCATTCTGATTCATTGAGAGGTTTTCTAAACGAAAACAGGTCTTGCTTTGATGTGCATTATTATGATTTGACTTTCAATTTTGATATTGATAACAAAAGCATAAAAGGAAGTAATACGGTTTATTTTAAAACAACTAAGCAGTGTGATCGAATTCAGCTAGACTTGTTTGACGAGATGAGTATTGATCAAGTATCTTTCAATGGTCAGAAACTTAGGGTTGAGCGATTGAAAAATGCTTTCCTGGTTTATTTCGATCAAAACTTATTGGCTAATACTTATTATCAATTAGAACTTAAGTTTTCTGGAAAACCTATTATAGCTGAGAATGCTCCATGGGATGGTGGTTTTGTGTGGTCTAATGATAGTTTAGGAAATCCTTGGCTTGGTACTGCGGTTCAAGGTATTGGGGCAAGCTTGTTTTGGCCTTGCAAAGATCATTTGTCAGACGAGCCAGATAGTATGCAAATTGTAGGGGTTGTTCCTGATTCACTAGACTTTGTTTGCAACGGTGATTGGAAAGGTGATATTCAACTTCCAGAAGGAAAGAAAATGACCATTTGGAGAGTTACGTATCCAATTAATACCTATAACATTTCATTAAGTGTAGGTAAGTATGCTCATTTTGAAGATTTGTATGTCACACAGGAAGATACTTTGAAGTTGGACTATTACGTTTTACGATATAATTTAGAAAGAGCTAAAACACATTTCAAACAAGTACAACCCATGTTAAGTGCTTTTGAAAAGCGTCTAGGTAAATATCCTTTCTGGAATGATGGATATGCATTGATTGAAACACCGTTTTTAGGAATGGAGCATCAATCAGGTATTGCTTATGGAAATGAATATAAACCGGGGTATAGAAACAGGTTTTATAAAGGTTTTGAGTTCGATTATATTATCATACACGAAACAGGACATGAATATTGGGGGAATAGTGTATCCATGAATGATATCGCTGATATGTGGATTCATGAGAGTTTTTGTACTTATTCAGAAGCGATTTATGTGGAAGAGCTGTATGGTTATGATAAAATGCTTGAATACATGATGCAGCATCAAAAAAAGATATTGAATGATAAGTCGATACAGGGCCCTAGAGATGTTAATCAGCCAGGAAGTTCAGATATGTACTATAAGGGAGCTTGGATGCTTCAATCGATGCGACACACCTTAGATAATGATTCCGTTTGGTGGTCTATTTTAGAAGGAATTCAAAAAGAGTTCAAAATTAAGAATGTAGATAGAGCTGATATAGTTTCCTACTTCAAAGAGCATTCACCAGTTGACATGACTCCGATTTTTAAACAGTTTTTAGATTATGCAGAACCTCCGGTGCTAGAGTATAAATGGGTTGAGTCTAAATTTCAAGAGAAAACAACTAGTTGGATTCTGAGTTATAGATGGAATACTCCAAGTATTGATTTTGATATGCCTGTTAGGATGAAAAATGGAATATATGACTTTACTATTCAGCCAAATAATGAATGGAAAAATAAGGGGTTTAAGTTTAAAGAGAAGCCAGAATTAGAGTTTGGACATGAGTTTAATTACTTTATAAAAAGAGAAGTAGAATAAACCTTTAAACTTTATTAATAAATCTTTTGTGGTTCAATCTTAATTACGTAAGTTTGCACCTCGATTTGATATTACAGATAGAAAATGGCAAAGAAAGGAAATAGAGTACAGGTAATTTTAGAATGTACAGAACACAAGAACTCAGGTGTTGCTGGTACATCAAGATATATTACAACAAAGAATAAGAAAAATACTCCGGATAGAATGGAGTTGAAGAAATTCAACGCAATCTTAAAGAAGTATACAGTACATAAAGAGATTAAATAATTTGAGTCATGGCAAAGAAGACGGTAGCAACATTACAAAAAGGAGGAAAGAATTACACAAAAGTAATTAAAGCTGAAAGATCGCCAAAGACTGGAGCTTACACTTTCAAGGAAGAAATGGTTATGAAAGATAAGGTTAAAGAAGTTTTAGCTAAGTAATCTTTTTACCAAAGAAAATATTCAAAAAGCTGTCCTAAATGGACGGCTTTTTTTGTTTATCGTAATTGATTGAAGTCATTGAAAGTTAATAACTGTTATTCGTATGAACTTTTAAGGGTGAACGAGCTAGATTGCTTATCTTTAATTATCAAAACAAATTACAATGGGATTATTTGATTTTTTCAAAAAGTCTAAGGAAACAGAACAGTCTAAACAAGCTTTGGATGAAGGTTTAGAGAAAACGAAAAAGAGCGTTTTTTCAAGAATTGCTCAAGCAGTTGCTGGTAAGTCTAGAGTAGATGACGAAGTATTGGATGAATTAGAAGAGATTCTAATTACTTCTGATGTTGGAGTTGATACTACTTTGAAAATCATCGAAAGAATTGAAGAACGTGTTAAGCGTGATAAATACTTAGGAACTTCTGAGTTGAATGGTATTCTAAAAGAAGAAATTGTTTCTCTTTTAAAGGAAAACAACAGTGCAGATCTTTCTAATTACAATGTTCCTGAATCAACAGAGCCATATGTTATAATGGTTGTTGGTGTGAATGGAGTAGGTAAAACGACAACAATTGGTAAGTTAGCTCATCAATTTAAATTGTCGGGAAAGAAGGTTGTACTTGGAGCTTCTGATACATTTAGGGCTGCCGCTGTTGATCAATTGAAAATTTGGTCTGAAAGAGTTGGAGTTCCTATTGTAGAACAAGGTATGGATGCTGATCCTGCTGCTGTTGCTTTTGAAGCTTTACAACAAGGAAAGGCTCAAGGTGCTGATGTTATTATCGTAGATACAGCTGGGAGATTGCACAATAAAGTTAACTTGATGAATGAGTTGACTAAAATCAAAAGGGTGATGACCAAGGTTATTCCTGACGCTCCTCATGAGGTGTTATTGGTGCTAGATGCTTCTACTGGTCAAAATGCAATTGAACAAGCAAAACAATTTACTGCTGCTACCGAAGTTTCTGCAATGGCTTTAACTAAGTTAGATGGAACTGCTAAAGGTGGTGTGGTAATTGGAATTTCGGATCAATTTAAGGTTCCGGTAAAATATATAGGTGTGGGTGAGCAAATGACAGATCTTCAATTGTTTGATCGTGTTGCTTTTGTTGATTCCTTATTTAAAGGAGAGTAATGAAAACGAAAACATTAAAAAAGAATAAGGTAAACGTAATCACTTTAGGTTGCTCGAAGAATCTATTCGATTCGGAGGTAATGATGGGCCAGTTAAAGGCTAACAAATTTGAAGTGGAACACGAGTCTGAAGAAGACGATTCTGAGATTGTTATTGTAAACACATGTGGTTTTATCGATAATGCGAAACAGGAATCAGTAGACACAATATTAAGCGCTGCTACAGCTAAGTCTGAAGGTAGAGTTGAAAAACTTTACGTTACTGGATGTCTTTCTGAAAGGTATAAAGATGATTTACAGAAAGAGATTCCTGAAGTGGATGCTTTCTTTGGAACAAGAGAACTACCAGCTTTGTTAAAGACTTTAAAAGCGGACTATAAACATGAATTGGTAGGAGAACGTTTATTGACAACTCCTCAGCATTATGCTTATTTCAAGATTGCAGAAGGTTGCGATCGTCCTTGTGCCTTTTGTGCGATTCCTTTAATGAGAGGAAAGCATGTTTCTACTCCAATGGAGGATTTAATTAAAAGTGCAGAGAATCTTGCTTCTCAAGGAACAAAAGAGTTAATCTTGATCGCTCAAGATTTAACATTCTACGGTTTAGATATTTATAAAGAAAGAAAACTGGCTGAATTAATTAATCGCCTTTCTAAAGTGGAAGGGATTGAATGGATTCGTTTACAATACGCTTATCCATCAGGTTTTCCAATGGAAGTGATTGATGAGATAAAGGATAACCCTAAGGTTTGTAATTATCTTGATATGCCTTTACAGCATTCTTCAAACAACATGTTGAAGTTGATGAAAAGAGGGATCACGAAAGAGAAGACGAATAAACTTATTCATGATATAAGAGAAAAGAATCCTGGGATTTCGATCAGAACAACTTTAATTGTTGGTTTCCCTGGTGAAACAGAAGAGGATTTTCAAGATTTATGTGATTGGGTTGAAGAGATGAAGTTTGAAAGACTTGGTGTCTTTACTTATTCACATGAAGAGAATACTTCTGCTTATGCTTTAGAGGATGATGTTCCTGCTGAAGTAAAGCAAGAAAGAGCGAATACGATTATGGAAATTCAACAAGAAATTTCATATGAGCTTAATCAAGAAAAAGTAGGGAAGTCATTTAACTGTCTTTTTGATAGAGTGGAAGGTGATTACTTTGTTGGAAGAACAGAGTTTGATTCTCCTGAAGTGGATAATGAAGTATTATTACCAAAAGAAGGGAATTATGTGAGATTAGGTGATTTTGCGGAGGTGAAGGTTGTATCTGCGGAAGATTATGATTTACATGTAGGATTAGTGGAATGAGAACAGTTAAAGTTGACTTAAAGGATTTATACGCTCCAAAGAAGTTAATTCATCAATATTTAAATAAGGAAGATTCTTTGAAAGACTTAATTCAAGGTTTTCCGAGCTTGGAAGCTTTTGATCATCAGATGAGATCAAAAGCTTTTTCTTTGGATAAAAGAAAGGTTTTAGTAAATGTTCTTAATGAACAATATGCTGATGTTGAAACCAGTGATCTAGTTTCTGAAAATATTAAATCTTTAGAAAAGGATAGCACATTCTCTGTGACTACAGGTCATCAATTATGTATTTATACAGGACCATTATTCTTTATTCATAAGTTGGTTTCAGTAATCAAACTAAGTCAAGATTTAAAAAAGAAATATCCTTCTAATCATTTTGTGCCTATTTATTGGATGGCAACAGAGGATCATGATTTTGAGGAGATCAATCATTTTCATTTATATAATAATAGGTACAGCTGGGAGTCAGATCAACAAGGACCTGTTGGAAGGTTTGAAGTGAATGGTTTGATTGAGGCTACAGAAGAAGTTTTTGATAAACTAGGTGATTCTGAAACGAGCCAGTATTTAATCAGTTTATTCAAACAAGCATACAAGTCGAGTCATAATTTATCCAAAGCAACTCAAGTTTTAGTTAACGGGCTTTTTGAGTCCTATGGATTGGTAGTTTTGGATGCAGATGATTCAAGACTGAAGTCTGAGTTCTCGGAATGTATGAAAGAAGAGCTTGAGACAGGTTTCAGTGAAAAGGCAGTGTTAAAGACTACCGAGAACTGGCAAGATAAGGTTCAGGTTAATCCAAGATCATGTAACCTGTTTTATATGTTGGATGGTTATAGAGTTAGACTTGAAAAGGATCAGGGGTCATGGAAGACAGTTGATGACCAGAATACTTGGACAGAGGAGAAGATTCTAGAAGAACTCAACGATTTTCCAGAAAGATTTAGCCCTAATGTGATTTTAAGGCCATTATATCAAGAGACAATTCTTCCCAACCTTGCTTATGTAGGTGGACCCGGAGAATTGGCTTATTGGTTTGAGTTGAAGGGAGTTTTTGATAAAGTTGAGGAACAATTTCCTTTGTTAATTCACCGTGATTCTTTTTTGTTGGTTCAGAAGAGAGTCCAAAAGAAGTTAGAGAAGATTGGTATAGAAGTTACTGATTTCTACAAGGATATCGATACACTAATTCGAGATAATATGGAGCAAAGTGACAGTAATTTAGATATCTCCTTCTTGAAGGATAAATGGCAGAAGGATTTAGAGAAGCTTAAAGATCCAATTGAGAATATTGATTTAGGTTTATCAAAATCACTTCAAGGAGAGTGGATGAAAGTTCAGAAAGTGATAGATAATTTAAATGCTAAAATCACGAAAGGAGTTAAACGTAAGGAAGAGCAGAAAGTAAAAGCTATTGAAGGGCTTAAGAACAGTATTTTTCCAAATAACGGACCACAAGAACGATACGAGAGTTTTATCGCTGCCTATTTGGAAACTAAAGGTAATTTGGTGGATGTGCTTCTAAATGAAGCTGATTGTTTATCAAATCAACAAAACATTGTGTTTTTATAGCATATAATTGAGTCTATGTCTGTAATTAACTAGTTCAACCTGCTATAGAAAGTAGTATATTTGCTACATATAATTTAGAAAACAAGGAATATGTCATACGGATTATTAAAAGGTAAAAGAGGAATCATTTTTGGAGCATTGGATGAAAATTCAATTGCTTGGAAAATTGCTGAAAGAGCAAAAGAAGAAGGAGCTGAATTTACTTTAACAAATGCACCAATCGCAATGAGAATGGGTGCTATAAATCAATTAGCAGAGAAAACTGGATCTACAATTATTCCAGCTGATGCTACATTGGAAGAAGATTTAGAGAACTTATTTACTAAGTCTCAAGAGATCTTAGGAGGGAAAATCGATTTCGTTTTACACGCAATTGGTATGTCTCCAAATGTTAGAAAGAAGAAGCATTATACAGAAGTAGATTATAAATTATACCAGAAGACTTTAGATGTTTCAGCATTATCTTTTCATAAGACAATGGCTGTAGCAAAGAAGTTGGATGCTATAAATGAATGGGGATCAGTTGTAGGTTTAACTTACATTGCTGCTCAAAGAACTTTCCCTGATTACAATGACATGGCTGAAGCTAAGTCAATGTTAGAGTCAATCGGAAGATCTTTTGGATACCACTATGGTAATGCTAAAAATGTAAGAGTTAATACGGTGTCTCAATCACCAACAATGACTACTGCTGGTAAGGGTATTAAAGGATTCGGTGGATTCTTTAATTTTGCTGAAGCAATGTCTCCACTTGGAAATGCTCCAGCAATTGCTTGTGCTGATTACTGTATCACTTTATTCTCTGATTTAACAAGATATGTTACTATGCAGAACTTATTCCATGATGGAGGATTCTCTTTCACTGGTGTTTCTCATGAAGTAATGGATAAATTTGAAGACGAGATTGCTGAGTAAGCAGTTTTAAACAGATATTAAAAACCACGCTTTTTAGCGTGGTTTTTTGTTTTTATAAAAAGGGGACGCAACCCTTTAGGGTTGCGTCCCCTTTTTTAATAGTTACTCGTCCAAAAACAATCCTATATAGGCTGTATGTGATAAGTATAGTTTACCTCTGTAGTTTTTGTCAATATTTAATTGAAAAGCCCCATCTATATCGGAGTTGGTGAAATACTTTTTATCCTCAGAATAGATGTAGACATTTTCTATTCCATTTTTACTGATAGAATCTAATACCTGAGATTTGATAATGACTTCAGGCTCTTGGCTGAATCCGACCTGATATAGAAGTGTAAAAAGAGTAAGGCAAAAAAATACTTTCATAGTTATTTCTTAGATGCGAAAATAGCCTAATTCCATAAGGCTGTTTACGCTTCAGTAATGTTATATTTGTAATATAGGCAAGACAAAACTTATGGCAAAAACTACAAAGAAACAAGATTTAGAATTCAATAAGAACGAGGATAAAATGAAGTTGATGGTTTCAGACCTTCAATACAAGCTTCAGAAAATCTATTTAGGAGGGGGAGAGAAGAAGATAGCTAAGCATCATGCTAAAGGTAAGATGACGGCTAGAGAGAGAATAGACTTCTTATTGGACAAGGATACCAATTCAGTTGAGATTGGAGCATTCGCTGGTGAAGGAATGTACCAAGAATATGGAGGGTGTGTTTCTGCAGGGGTAGTTGTAAAGATTGGCTATATTAAAGGGCGTCAGGTAATTGTTGTTGCAAATGATGCAACGGTAAAAGCTGGAGCTTGGTTTCCTATTACAGGAAAGAAGAATTTGAGAGCTCAAGAGATTGCAATGGAGAACAGATTGCCGATCATTTATTTGGTTGATAGTGCTGGTGTTTTCTTACCAATGCAAGATGAAATTTTCCCTGATAAAGAACATTTTGGAAGAATTTTCAGAAACAATGCTAGGATGTCTGCTATGGGGATTCCTCAAATTGCAGCCGTAATGGGTTCTTGTGTTGCTGGTGGAGCATATTTACCAATAATGTCTGATGAAGCTTTAATTGTAAAAAAGACAGGTACTATATTTTTAGCGGGTTCTTATTTGGTTAAGGCAGCTATTGGAGAAGATATAGATAATGAAACATTAGGAGGTTCTGAGACGCATTGTGAGTTGTCAGGAGTAACTGATTATGAGTGTGAGTCTGATCAAGATTGTTTAGAAACTATTCAAGAAATCGTTGATAAGTATGGAGAGTTTGCAAAAGCTGGATTTGATAGATCTGAACCAAAAGCTCCAAAATTAGACGAAAAAGATATTTACGGAATATTCCCTGCTGAAAGAACTAAGCCATACGAGGTTAGAGAGATTATCAAGAGAATTGTTGATGAATCTAAGTTCACTGAATATAAAGCTGCTTATGGAAAATCAATTGTTTGTGGTTATGCAAGAGTTGATGGATGGAGCGTTGGAATAGTTGCAAATCAAAGAATTGTACAGAAATCTGGAAAAGGTGAAATGCAGTTTGGTGGAGTAATTTACTCTGATTCAGCTGATAAAGCTTCTAGGTTTATCATGAATTGTAACCAAAAGAAAATTCCTTTAGTGTTTTTACAAGATGTTACTGGATTTATGGTAGGATCAAGATCTGAGCACAATGGGATTATCAAGGATGGAGCAAAACTAGTTATGGCGATGTCTAACTCAGTAGTTCCAAAGTTTACAATTGTAATGGGTAACTCATACGGAGCTGGAAACTACGCTATGTGTGGTAAGGCTTATGATCCAAGGTTGATTGTTGGTTGGCCAACTGCTAATATCGCTGTAATGGGTGGTGCTCAAGCAGCAAAGGTTTTACTTCAAATTCAAACAGCTTCTATGAAAGCTAAAGGAGAAGAAGTGGATGAGAAAAAATCGAAAGAGTTATTTGAAAAAATAAAAGCTAAATATGATGAGCAAACAACGCCTGAGTATGCAGCAGCTAGATTGTGGATGGATGCTATAATTGATCCTCTGGAAACAAGAAAAGTTATTTCGATGGGAATTGAAGCAGCTAATCAGAGTCCGATTGAAGCTTTTAACCCAGGGATATTACAAACGTAATTAGAGTTTTATAAGCGGATTAGGTCAATGATTTTAACCACGGACATAAGGATGAACTGGTTTGGTTGTTAGTTATTTGAATTGGATATCACGGAGGGAAAACCGAAGATTTTCTTTGCGTTCTAATAGAAGTCTAAGGATCTCCTATTTCATAATAATGGAAATAATTTTATCCTGTTGTCAGTTTATCCTGAAGGGATTTTCCCTTGGTAATATACATATACACCCAAGCAATATCCCTGAAGGGGATCTCCTGTTGTAGGAAATCCCCTTTAGGGATAATTCTTTTTAGGCTGGTCTAGGCTACCAAGGGGGAATCCCTTCGGGATTGATGTTAGCAAAGATAATTTCGTGGTGAATTAACCACAGATTTCACGGATTACACAGATTATTACAAAACATCCAGAAACTAGCTCTATAATTAGCAACACGAAAACCGCATCGCGGTTTACATAATGGTAGCAAAACAATCACCTCACACCTTGATCCGCATAGTGGATCACATGTTTCTAAGAAAATCCCAAAGATCTCTCATCAAACTATACCAATAAAAAAGCCTTCTCATTTTTGAGAAGGCTTTCAATTGTATAAAAATCTTTGTCCTTAGTCAATATTGTTAAACACAGCTTGAACATCATCGTCTTCTTCTAATTTATCTAGAAGTTTCTCGATGTCTTCTAATTGCTCTTCTGTATAAGTAACAGGCGCATTAGAAATTCGCTGTAGGTTAGCTTTTTTGATCTCAATTTTTTGTTCTTCTAAAGCGGCGTTTAAAGTACCGAAGCTTTGGAAGTCAGCATAAAGATATATCGTCCCTTCGTTTTCATCGATTTCTTCTAATCCAGCATCAATCAATTCTAATTCCATTTCTTCGATATCCATTTCATCCGTCTTTTCAACTTCAAAAACAGCTTTTCTATCAAACATAAACTCAAGAGAACCAGAAGTTAGTAACTGACCATCAACCTTATTAAAGTAAGATCGCACGTTAGCAACTGTTCTAGTTGTGTTATCAGTTGCACATTCTACGAATACTTGAACTCCATGAGGACCTTTACCTTCATAAGTTACCTGTTCGAAGTTTGATGCATCTCTATCCGCAGCTCTTTTAATAGCTGCTTCAATGTTGTTTTTAGGCATGTTTTGAGACTTAGCATTTTGAATCGCTAATCTCAATGGTGCATTCATTTCAGGATCCGGACCTCCTTCTTTAGCAGCCATAGTTATGGCTTTACCTAATTTTGGAAAAATCCTTGACATTTTTCCCCACCTAGCTTCTTTTGCAGCTCGTCTATATTCAAATGCTCTACCCATAATGTATTCCTTTTATGATAAAATCTAAGGTAAGGTTTTTTTGTTTTTTATCGATGTTAAAGTAGGAGTCAAGCTTCATTTTACAATTCAGTAATGAATTTCATCACTCTGTAATGAAAGTCACAAAACTTAGTAATGTCTTAAGTTATCTTTAAAAGAAAAACCCATGAGGAAAGGACATTGGTTAAATTCTGTATTTAGAAACAAGTGCCCAAGATGTCATGAGGGTGATTTTTATCCCCATGCTAATCCGTATAATTTAAAACATTTAGCTAAAACGAATGACAATTGTGATGTCTGTGGCTTGAATTTAGAAGTAGAGCCCGGGTTTTACTTTGGAGCCATGTATATTTCATATGCTTTGGGTGCAGGTTCAGGTATGGTGTTATATGCCATATTATCTGAAATGATGGATGTAGGTATATGGACATTGCTCACTGTTGTTTTAGTTTATCTGATTATTACTGCTCCTTTGTTTTATCGCTTGTCTAGGTTAGCTTGGATTAATATCTTTATCCATTATAAAGAAAAGAGTGAATGGGAAGGGAAGGTGAAAGAAAAGCCGACTTACCATAAGCGAGAAGAATAATAAATACACTTAAATAAATTATTATGTTGAAAGGATTTTTCAATGTGCCGGTTGCAAAAAATGAGAGAGTAAGAGATTACGCTCCTGGAACAGCTGAGGCAGAGTCTTTATTGGCTACTTATAAAAGAATGAATTCGGAAACGATTGATGTTCCAATGTATATTGGATCAGAAGAGATCAGAACGAATGACAAGAGAAATATGACTTCTCCACATGATCATCAGCATGTGTTGGGAACATTTTCTTATGGAGATAAATCACATGTAGAAAAAGCAATTGAATGTGCTTTAGGAGCAAAAGAAGCTTGGGTAAACTTGCCTTGGGAGCATAGAGCATCTATTTTCTTAAGAGCTGCTGAATTGGTTTCAGGAAAATATAGAAATGAAATTAATGCGGCTACAATGTTAGCACAATCTAAAAATGCTTATCAAGCTGAGATTGATGCAGCTTGTGAATACGCTGATTTCTTAAGATTCAACGTTCAGTACATGACGGAGATCTATAAGGAGCAACCTCAGTCTTCAGATGGAATTTGGAATAGATTAGAATACAGACCATTAGAAGGTTTTGTGTTTGCTATTACTCCTTTCAACTTTACTGCAATTGCAGGAAACTTATGTGCTGCACCAGCAATGATGGGTAACGTTATTGTTTGGAAGCCAGCTGATACTCAGGTTTATTCTGCTGAGATCATTATGAAGATTTTTAAAGAAGCAGGTGTGCCAGATGGTGTAATCAATATGATTACTGTTGATGGTCCTGACGCAGGAGATGTGATTTTTAACCATGCAGATTTCGCAGGTTTACATTTTACTGGTTCTACAAAAGTGTTTAAGCACTTATGGAAGACAATCGGTATGAATATTGATAAGTACAAAACATATCCTAGAATTGTTGGAGAAACAGGAGGTAAGGATTTCATCTTTGCTCATCATACATCAGATGCATTAGAAGTTGCGACTGGTATTTCAAGAGGAGCTTTTGAATTCCAAGGACAAAAATGTTCTGCAGCATCTAGAGCTTACATTCCTTCGAATATTTGGCCAGCTGTTGAAGCGAAAGTAAAAGCTGATATTGAATCATTTAAAATCGGTTCACCAGAAGATTTCTCAAACTTTGTAAATGCTGTAATTTCTAAAGTTTCATTTGATAAGTGTGCTGAATATATTGAGTACGCTAAAAAAGCAGATGATGCTGAAATTATCGCTGGAGGTACTTATGATGATTCAAAAGGATATTTTGTTTCACCAACAGTAATTAAAACTTCAAACCCGAAGTTTAAGTCTATGTGTGAAGAGATTTTCGGTCCTATCATCACTATTTATGTATACGAAGCAGGAACAGAGCAAGAAGTGTATAAGCTTATTGACGAGACTTCTGAGTATGCTTTAACTGGAGCTATTTTTGGAAGAGATAGATATGCTTTAGCTGAAGCTACTGATGCTTTAAAAAATGCTGCTGGTAACTTCTATATCAATGATAAGCCAACTGGTGCTGTTGTAGGTCAGCAACCGTTTGGAGGAGCTAGAGGTTCTGGTACAAATGATAAAGCTGGAGCTGCTGTTAACTTGTTAAGATGGTCTTCAATGAGAATGATCAAAGAGACATTTAACACACCAACAGATTATAAATATCCGTTTTTAGGGTAATTAAAGAAAAGAGTAACGTTAAGTAACTCTTATACTTTTTGTTAAGGAATAAAGAAAAAGGGATGTGGCTATTAAGGTTTACATCCCTTTTTTATACATTGTAGTCAAATTCAAACAAATCATAAAAAAGTATTATTCGTAATTATTGCCATTGTTGCAATTCTTGTAGTGTTAAATGTAGTGCCTAAAACACTATCAACAGAGAAGAGTATTGTTATTCAAAAGAATCTTCCAGCTTTAAAAAAGGATGTAGGAGATTTTAATCACTTTGGTGATTGGTCACCTTGGTCTGATTTAGATCCTGCTTACAGGGTGTCGGTTGAAGGATTGCCTTTAACGGTTGGTCATAAGTTTAACTGGTCTTCAGATTCAGCTGATGTTGGTTCTGGACATCAAGCTATTACTGCTATTTCTGAAAATCAAATTGATTTAACTTTAATATTTACGGCTCCTTGGGAGAGTGAAGCTAATGTTTATTACAAATTAGAGAAGGTTGATGGTGGAACGAAAGTTTCTTGGGGATTTGAGCAAGAAGCTAACTTGATGATGGGGTTCTTTGGAATTGAAGAAATGGTTGGTGAAAGTTATGATAAAGGTTTGGCGAAGTTGAAGACTTTGGCTGAGTCTAAATTGTTTTTGAATGCTCCGGTATTGAAATAAAGGTTATTAGTATATAAAAAAGGGGACGCAAGCCATAAAGGGTGGCGTCCCCTTTTTTATTGTGCTATCATTTCTGCACATCGAACTCCATCAATAGCTGCAGATATAATCCCTCCAGCATATCCAGCACCTTCAGCGCATGGATACAGTCCTGAAACTTCTGGATGTTCTAATGTTTCCTTGTCTCTTGGTATTCTTACTGGAGATGATGTTCTACTTTCTGGTGCATGCAATACAGCATCGTTTGTGTAGTATTTATTCATTTTATTCCCGAATAAAGGGAAGGCTTTTCTCAAAGCGTCTGAAATAAACTTAGGGAAAACATCTCCTATCTCTTGCGATACAATTCCAGGTTGATAAGAGGTTTGTGGTAAATCACTACTCACTCTCTTTTTACTAAAATCTATCATTCTTTGAGCCGGGACTTTCTGTGTCTTACCACCTGCTATCCAAGCTTGATGTTCTATGTTTCTTTGAAACTCTAATCCTGCTAAAGGACCCAAGTCCTTGTATTGTTCGAAATCTTCTGGTCTTAATTCAACTACTATACCGGAGTTGGAGTAAGGGTTGTTTCGTTTTGAAGGAGACCAACCATTGGTAACCACTTCTTCAGTATCTGTAGCGCAGGGAGCGATAATTCCTCCCGGACACATACAAAATGAGTAAACACCACGTCCGTTAACTTGCTGAACCAATGAGTATGCAGCAGGAGGTAGGTTTTCTGGTCTAGTTTTGCATTTGTATTGAATAGAGTCAATCAAATTCTGTTGATGTTCAACTCGAACACCTAAAGCAAATGACTTAGATTCAATACGTATATTTCTTTTATGAAGTAATTCGTAAATATCTCTTGCCGAATGGCCCGTTGCTAATATTAGCTTCGAGCATTCATAGGATTGAACAGATGTTTCTATCCCAGTGATTTTATTATTGACTACTTGAATATCTGTAAGTTTCTCGTCAAACTTTACTTCACCACCAGCTTCAATGATTGCTTCACGAATATTGACAATGATCTTAGGTAGTTTGTTAGTCCCAATGTGAGGATGAGCGTTTATCAAGATATCTGGATCAGCACCAAAATAAACCAAAGCAGCTAGCATTTTGCGAATACTTCCTCTTTTTCCTGAGCGGGTGTATAGCTTTCCATCAGAGTAAGTTCCAGCTCCACCTTCTCCAAAACAGTAATTGGATTCAGGATTAACTACTTGTTCTTTGTTGATTGCCGCTAAATCACGTCTTCTAGCTCGAACATCTTTTCCGCGTTCAATAACAATGGGTTTAATTCCAAGGTTTAGTAATTCAATTGCAGCAAATAATCCAGCAGGACCAGCACCAATAATGTATACAGGTTCAGTATTTGCTTTTATGAATGGTTTCCATTCAAATACTTTTTCTTCTTCAAACAATTCATCTACATAGACTCTTGCTCTGAAAAGGTATTTAATTGGTTTTCTGCGTGCATCAATAGAACGCTTTAACCATTGAATACTGTAGTTTTCTGAATTAATAACCCCAGCTTTATTTAGAACTCTTTTTTCAAGAATATGTGGGGAATCAATTTCCTCTGGTAAAGCGTGAATTTCAACTTCCTTTATCATTATCCTTCAAATGTTAGAGAGAAAATAATGCCTCTTGTAAAAACCTTGTTTGCTGAAGTAGAATATTCAGTCCCGTCACTCTGCATGATGTTTCTTAGTCCATGGAAGATTCTTATTTCAGGAGCGAATTTGAAATACTGAAGGTAGAAGTCGAAACCAAAACCAAATTCATAACCGTAATCCAATTTCTTTAATCGCACAACAGACTTGTCTTTCATGTCTACATCAATGTTTGATGCGAAATCCCACATGGCCTTTACACCACCTAAAACATAAACACGAGTATTGACGATTCTGTCAGATTTGTATTTAAAAAGGATAGGAAGTTCAAAGTAAGTAGATTCAACAGCTCTAGTATCCATAACGATAGTAGTGTCTGACGGATCAAAAACTCTATAATTAATGTTCCTAGTTCCGAAATGTAAAGCAGGCATTGCTCTAATATCAAAG
Organism: Flavobacteriales bacterium; assembly: GCA_965661855.1. Taxonomy (GTDB): domain Bacteria; phylum Bacteroidota; class Bacteroidia; order Flavobacteriales_C; family CBFIFL01; genus CBFIFL01. The sequence continues at coordinate 5,244 of CBFIFL010000032.1, read as the reverse complement.
TTGTTACCTAAGTGTAGGTCTGAGATGATTCCTAGGTTAAATCCTGGGAGTGCCTGTGGTTGCATTAATAAAATAGTGTCGTTTTGATAGAAGTCATCGGCCAAATCAAAACGGAAGCTTAAAGAGTTCAGTCCTAAATACGCACCGAAATGAAGATTACTTTCTCTATCAAAGTTGACTAAGTTCTTAGGTGAAAAACTCTGTGCAAAAACAGAAGTTTGTATCAATAAAAAAAGACCTAAGGCTCTAAACATTTTACTTCTCAACTAGATAAATAGATGCAATTCCAAACATTAACGGGTATTGTTTCACATTCTTGTATCCCACTTCATTTAAAATTTGAATGAATTCTTCTCCTTCAGGAAAAGCGTTTACACTCTCAGGTAAATACGTATAAGCCGAACTGTCTTTTGAAAGTATCTTACCTATTCCTGGTAAGATGTATTTGAAATAGAAATTGTAAATCTGCTTGATAGGAAAACCCTTTGGCTTAGAAAATTCAAGAATAGTTGAAAAGCTACCAGGCTTTACTACTCTGTTCATTTCAGATAATCCTTTTTTAAGATTCTGAAAGTTTCTTACTCCAAAACCAACCGTTAAAGCATCAAAATGATTGTCTTCGAATTGCAAGTTCTCAGAGTCACCAATTTTTAAATTGATTATCTGATTATGATTTTTGTTTAAGATTTTCTTGTTTCCAACATCAACCATTCCTTGTGAAATGTCGATTCCAACTACACAGTCTGGGTTTAGTTTTAAAGCAGCTAAAGCAAAATCACCCGTACCTGTAGCGATATCAATGATCTTTTTAGGTTGCTTTTCAGCTAAAAGTTTAATTGCTTTCTTTCTCCAGATAATGTCAATTCCAAGTGATAAGAAGTGATTTAAGAAATCATACTTATGTGCAATGTTGTTAAACATTGTTGCCACCTGTTCTTTTTTAGATTCTTCACTATCGTAAGGAGTAACTGAATCGTGTCTCATAGTTGGTTAGATAATCTTACAAAGATAGAAAAAAACAAAGTCGAATTTGTTTACAAGCTCTTATAATAAAGCTTTATGATCTATAATTGCGAAAGCCTTCAAAAAGCCGGATATTTGCATAAAATTTCTAGCATGGAGAAGAGGAAAGAGAAGCACCCAGAATATAAACGAATGATGAAAAAAATCAGAGGTCATGTCTATAAGGCAGTCTATGATTATCATATGTTAGAAGAGGGTGATAAAGTAATGGTGTGTTTATCAGGTGGTAAAGACAGTTATACGATGTTAGATATGTTTATCAATCTTCAGAAGTCTCTTCCGTTTAAGTTTGATATTGTTGCAGTTAATCTTGATCAAAAGCAACCAGGATTTCCAGAACATATTCTTCCTACTTATTTAGAAGAGCTAGGAGTAGAGTATAAAATCATAGAAAAAGACACGTATTCGATTGTGAAGGCTAAGCTAGAAGCTGGAAAAACGATGTGTTCTTTGTGTTCTCGATTAAGAAGAGGAACGCTTTATGGTGCTGCTAAAGAAATGGGAATAACGAAGATTGCTTTAGGACATCATCGTGATGATATTATCGAAACGATGTTCTTAAATATCTTCTTTGCTGGAAAAATGGAAACGATGCCTGCTAAATTCCAATCAAATGATGGAATGAATACAGTTATTCGTCCTTTATGTTATGTAAAAGAATCTGATATTCAGATTTACTCTGAAATCATGGAGTATCCAATTATACCTTGCACGCTTTGCGGATCACAAGAGAATCTTCAAAGAAAAAAGGTAAAGCAAATGTTGACAGATTGGGAGAAAGATTATCCAAATAGAAAGGATAGTATTTTTAAGTCTTTGACCAATATTGCTCCATCACATTTAATGGATACTAATTTATTCGATTTTGAAACGCTTAAGCACAAACTTCCTGAAGAGGAAGAAGCTGTTGCTGGTGACTATATTGATGGTTAAATAAAAAGGGGACGCACCATATTAGGGTTGCGTCCCTTTTTTATTATCCTATATCTTATAATCTAACGTATTCAATGCATTGGATAGGGATTGAAACTCCTCCTTTAAGAACGACATACTTTTCAGTTGTTGCCCATATAGTGGTATCGACTTCAAATTTTCCTTCAATAGCGTGAAATCCAATTTTAATCTTGTGTTTATATCCATTTCCCAATAATTCGCCCTTCTTTAATATGGGCTTCAATTGGTTCTGTTGTCCATCACATTCGTGAGTAAAAATTAGTGCATCAATATTCTCCTTCTCAATAGAATTGTATCCATTTTTCATAATCCCTGCGTTTTTGTGTTGATTCGTTAATGACTTACGGAGAGACTCCTTGTTTTGTTCCGTATTTTTAGCAGAATTATTGTGTTTAACTTATTAACAAGCTGTTGAAAACTAAGGTTTTATATATTACTCCACCATTTACTCAGTTGAATACCCCTTACCCGGGTACCGCTTATTTAAAGGGTTTTACCAATGTTTTAGGGGTAGAAAGTTTTCAATTGGATGCAGGTATTGAGTTAATTCTAAAAGCTTTTTCAAAGTCAGGTTTAAAAGAGATTTTCAACCTCGTTTCAATAGAAGATATAGAAAGTTTGGATCGAAAGCTCTTCTTAAATCAAGAGAAATACATCCAGCATATCGATTCTTTGATTTCTTTTTTACAAGGAAATAACAATGAGTTTGCCCAGGCTATAGTGAATGGCGTTTTGCCAGCCGGACCACGATTTGATCATGTAAGTGATTTAGAAATTAGCTTCGGTGATTTTGGTGTTTTGGATAAAGCCAAGCACTTAGGCACTTTAGTTCTGGAAGATTTAGGTGATTTTATATCTAAGTATGTGGATGAAAACTTTGGTTTTAGTAGATATGCAGAGCGATTGGGAAGGTCAGCTTCCAGTTTTGATCCCTTAGAAGATTACTTGAAAAAAGAGTTGAACGTTTTAGAATCTTGGAATGAAGAAATCATAGACGAGCATGTTTCTAGTTTTAAACCAGACCTTATAGCGCTTAGTGTCCCGTTTCCGGGGAATTTAGTTTTTGCATTTAGAATAGCTCAATTTATAAAGAGTAAATACTCGAAGATTAAAATTGCTTTAGGTGGAGGTTATCCAAATACCGAGTTAAGAGAGATTAGTGATGTACGGGTTTTTAATTACTTCGACTACATTACATTAGATGACGGTGAGCGTCCGGTTGAGCAGCTTATTCGTTTGCTTGAAGGAGAAATTGAAGCCTCTGATTTATTAAGAACATTTCGATTGGTCGATGGAAAGGTAGTTTATACCAATAATCCGTTAATTAAAGATTTGAGCTTTAAGGAGCATGCAACACCATGTTATACTGATTTAAAGCTAAATCAATATATATCTGTTGTAGAAACAGGCAATCCAATGCATCGATTATGGAGTGATGGGGTGTGGTTAAAACTGACCATGGCTCATGGTTGTTATTGGAAGAAATGTACATTCTGTGATATTCATTTAGATTATATAGGTAATTATCAACCTTTGTCTGCCAGTCATCTAGTAGATAGAGTGGAAGAATTAATAAAAGAAACAGGAAAGCGTAATTTTCATTTTGTAGATGAAGCTGCTCCACCAGCATTGATGCGTGATTTTGCAATTGAAATAATCAAGCGTGATTTAAGTATTTCTTGGTGGACCAATATTCGTTTTGAGAAAAGCTTTACCAGCTCACTGTGTAAAATACTAGCAGAATCTGGTTGTATAGCCGTTTCTGGAGGATTAGAAGTTGCGTCTGATCGATTGTTGAAATTGATCGATAAAGGAGTTACGATAAAACAAGTAGCTCAAGTGCTTCGAAACTTCAGAGAATCCAATATTCTTTGTCATGCTTATTTGATGTATGGATTCCCGACTCAAACAGAACAAGAAATTGTAGATTCCTTAGAAGTTGTGCGTCAGCTATTCGAAACAGGAGTATTAGAATCAGCCTTTTGGCATCAATTTGCCATGACTGCTCATTCTCCAGTTGGAAAAGACCCAGAATCATTTCAGGTAGAAGAGACCGGTCCAACATTTAAAGGCTTTGCAGATAACGATCGTTTCCACGAAGATCAAACAGGAATCGATCATACTATCTATTCAGAAGGTTTAAGAATATCGCTTCATAATTACATGTTAGGAGCAGGTATAGAAGAGTATTTGTCTACCTGGTTTGAATTTGATTTACCAAGAACAACATTGCATCCATTAATGATTGAAGATTTTTTAATGGAAGAAGAGAAGCTTAAAACTTCAAAACATTTCTTGAAAAATGGATCCATGTACTACGATGGTGAAATACTTCGATTATATTCTTCTGATGAAGAAATAGAAGTAAAAGGAAAGAAAGAAATATTGTCATGGTTAAACGGTTTTTGGAACAAAACTGATAAAGTATTTACCCTTCAAGAAATGGAGGCAGACTTCAATAAAGAATTGCCCAAGCTGGATTGGTTTAAGTTTGAATCGGGCTATGTTTTCGGACAGGTGAAGGAGATGGTGGTTTTGGGGTGGTAGAAAGTTCTAGAATTAGAGAAATTTCATGTTAATTTTTTAAGGTAATTGTGCTTTGAGTACATGTAACAATGATTTACGGGCGACCGCAAGGGTAGCCCCTACGAAGCTTGTTAACAATTATGGTAGGGGTTACCCTTGCGGTCGCCCGTAATTTATAATGTTTACTAATTATAAATAGTATGGCAAGTGCTCCATCAATACTAAAAAGCCTTCGATTTATCCATACTCCATTTCAGCACTCCAAATGATGCAAGGCTTAGTAGAGCTAAGTATAGCGCATCGGTGTATTCCAAGAATATCAGCTTTCCGATAAAGAAAAGGATACCGTAAGTCATTACTATCGAGCTTATCCAGGAGATGAAAAGGTATTTTAACTCAATTCCTTGTTCTGAAGTCAGCACAGTCGTTTCTCCATTGTGTTTTAACGTCCATTTTTTCATAGGGAATACGCGTTTGAAGTATTCGCTTAAGTGTTCTTTAGACTCTGGTTGAGTAGTGAAAGTTACTATAAGCCATATAGTGGTTGTAGCGATGCTTGTTATGAAAAAGGCAATGTTATTGTCTTTAAAATACGCGAGTTGCGTTTCGTCTAAAAGGTAAGGTGTGAGTAAAATTTGTCCTCCGTAAATGATAAACGGTGCAATGGTAGCTGTAAGTTCACTCCAAGCGTTGATTCTCCACCAAAACCATCTAAGTATAAGAACAAGTCCTAATCCTGCT
>CBFIFL010000031.1:0-32148 GCA_965661855.1 Flavobacteriales bacterium | reverse complement strand
CGGTAAAGAGATTTACCCAGGAATAGATACAACACATCGAGCAAATAAGATTCACGATCCTGTCTTGTATCAATATTATTTAGAAGGAAACTGGGATTTGTACTAAGACCATTTCGACACTTAATAAAGGGGATTTACCCTCATAATTTGAAGCACGTTTCTTAAATTCATACTTTCATTTGAAAATTCTGTTCTTTCACAGGCAACTGTAGTAGAAATAGAACGTCTAACTAATGCAATTACGCTCAATGTGGAGCTTGAAAAACGAAAAGAAAATTGTAAAAGGCTGTATTAAAGGGGATCGTAGATCTCAGCAGCAGCTTTACGAGGCGTTCTATGGAAAGATGATGGCAGTCTGTTTAAGATATGCTAAAGATGATGACAGTGCTCAAGACGTTTGTCAAGAAGCATTTTTAAAAGTTTTTAATAAGCTAGATAAATTTGAAGATCGTGGTTCTCTCGAAGGTTGGATTCGAAGGATTATGGTGACGACTTCTATAGATTCTATACGAAAAGACAAGAAGAATATTGCAGACGTTGAGATTGAAAAGGTGATTGAAGATGAATCTAATGATCCACTGGAAGAAGAGGATACTTCGATTTTTGATGGGTTGAGCTTTGACATTATCAAAGAGTACATGCAAAAGTTAACCCCAGCTTATAGAAGTGTTTTTAACCTTTATGTTGTAGAAGAATACAGTCATAAGGAAATTGCGGAAATGCTTGGTATAAGTGTTGGTTCAAGTAAGTCTAACCTGGCAAAGGCAAAACGAAACTTGAGAAAAGAGATTGAAAAAGATATTTATAATATAAACGACTAATAGCGGTTTGGAGAAGAATTTGAGGGATAAGTTAAAGGATCATGAAGTAGCATATAATGCTGCATCATGGGATGCTATGTCTTCACGTCTGGATGCTCAAGAGAAGAAAGGGAAGTATGTGTGGTTGAAATGGTCGGCTGCAGCTTTGCTACTTTTATTGATCAGTTTTGGAGGAGTGAAGTATTTTACTGATGAAAAGAATGAGTCTTTAGCTCAGGAGAATACAGTTGAAAAGAAGACTACTAAGAAAGAACAAAAAGAGAGATCGATTGAGAAGAAGATTAGCAAGGAGAAAGTTGAGATCAAAAAAGAAGCGTCGGATTTAGTTAATGAAAAGTCTGTCACTGTAAATTCAAAGTCGTCAGTTAATAAACCTGCGAAGGTTGCTAGTATTTCGCTTTCAAGTAGCGTGAATTCTCCAGATAAAAAGGAGGAAGGATCAATTTTTAGTATTGAATCGGTATCAACTGAAGATGTGAAAACAGTAGAATTTAAAAGAAGCTTACTTGATATCTTTAAGTTAAATGGAGCTAAGTTTTCTTATTCAGAAGCGAAGAGTCCAGAAGGAATTAAAGATTCAATGCCGATTGAAGTGAACAATGGAAGTAAACAAGTAGAGTATTTACTGTTTAATCCATGGAATCAGTTAGGTGTAGTGGGTAATTTTGATGAGCGTGTTAGATTAGACTTCGAAACGAATTGGGAGAATAAATTTACGGCTGGTGGAAATGAATTAGATCCGTTTGCATCTGCTCAAATGACGATGTCTTATGAAACTGTTTTTGGAATGGACGGGACACAAGGATTCGGTGTTTATTATCAGAATCAAGGAATGTCTAACTGGTTATCAAAAAATAAGTTTGCAGCTATCTATTCATACATTGTAGATAATAAAGAAAGAGGAAAACTAACGGTTTCACCGTCTTTAAGCTACCGTCAAGATGATTACAAGCAGGATTATTGGACTGAACCAAATCCAGATGATTTTGAGTTTGCTGCACTTTCTTATGAAAGCGAGACTCCGGTTGATTCTAGTAGTTTAGGTTTAAGCATAGGTGTGAATTACGAAGTGAAGAGATTCTTCTTGTATTTGAATTCATATAATATTGCTTCTTTCCGAATGGGGAATTCAGGAAATTTTGAAGACATGAGTTCTCATTACATTATCGGATATCATATTCCGATTAGTAAGAAGATAACATTGACACCTATTTTATCGGCAGTTCAAGCTAGAAGTGATATGAATATTTCACCAAAGGTTTTTGTTGATGTTAAAGATGTTCTTACGGCTGGAGTATCTTATCATAATATGGATCAGTGGAGAGTCTATCTAGGAAGTAAGTTTTCTAATAGATGGAATATCCAAGCTTCTTACGGGAAGACTAAATTGGATGACAGTAAAATATATCAATCGATAGGTATGGCTCAGTTAGGAGTGTATTACCAATTGAATGCAAGATAAAATCAGGATAACTTGAGAAACAAGAAAGGCTACCAATTATGGTAGCCTTTCTTGTTGAAAATCGTTGATGACCTTAAGCCAGCTTTTCCATTTTTCTTGCGAAGATGAAAGAAACAACGCAAAGAACCAATGGTAATAAAGTACCCATTGCTTCTCCGTCATTAATGCTTAAATGCGCTCCGAAAGCTAATAAGATATCGTAGAATATACCTGCATAGGCAAGGTATTGTAAAACCTTACTTAATCTAGTAGTAATTGCAACTGCAGCAAGTAGTTTAGCAATAGCTAAAGGATACATGATGAATAAAGGGAATCCTAATTTGGTGAATTCTTTAGCTATCTCGTCGTATTGAGCTAAATACATAATTCCAGAAGCTGTGAACATTAGGGCTAACAATCCTGTAGAAACCCAAAAGATAATTTTTGTTGATTTATCACTCATAATATAAATTTAAAATAGATGTATATACATATAATGTCGGTACGAATATATGATTTAATTATTTTCTGATGCCAATAAGACTTTAATTTCTTTAAATTTAGTCAACCTATATTGAATGATAAAAGTAGCTTGGCATCCAGATTATATTGCTCCATTACCTGATAAGCACAGGTTTCCAATGGAAAAGTATGACTTAATACCAAGTCAACTAATTCATCATGGTATCATCGAATCAAAACAACTTTTTCAACCCGATATAATTTCTGAAATGGATATATTAAATATCCATGACGAAAAATACCTGAGAGATTTGGAAACAGGTAGTTTAAATCCAAAAGCCGTTAGAAAGCTAGGTTTACCTTTAACTCCATTAATGGTCGAAAGAGAGAAACGTATCATGCAAGGGACGCTTGATAATGCCATTTCTGCTTTAGACACAAAAGTGTCTTTTAATATAGCAGGAGGGACTCATCATAGCTATCGAGATAGTGGAGAAGGTTTCTGTTTATTAAATGATATAGCCATTGCTGCTCAATATTTACTAAACGAAAAAGGTTTAAGATCATTGGTGGTGGATTTAGATGTTCATCAAGGAAATGGGACCGCAAAGATCTTTGAAAGTGAGGCCAATGTTTTTACGTTTAGTATGCATGGAGAAAAGAATTATCCATTGAAGAAAGATAGTTCTGATTTGGATATTGGACTTCCTGATCATATTAATGACAAGGAGTATTTAAGCATATTGGATAGAAAGTTAAATGAGGTATTGGATCAATTTCAACCAGATTTTATTTTTTATCAATCTGGAGTAGATCCTTTAGAAAGTGATAAACTGGGTCGATTAAGTTTGACTAAAAAAGGCTTGTTGGAAAGAGATCAATTCGTGTTTAAGAAATGTGACCTGAATAATATTCCTGTTGCTGTTTCTATGGGAGGTGGTTACTCACCAGACATATCTGATATAGTAGATGCACATTGTCAAACATTTGAAGCTGCAATGAACTTATTTGGCTAGTAGTTCAGGATTAAATATCCGTTATTAAAACCTCCACACGTCGGTTCTTCTTCTGTTGCCACTCATTCACTGGTTTAGGGTAAACCATTTGCGTATTTCCGAATCCTGAAAAGGTTAAGCGATCTGCAAAAATTCCGTTTGTAATTAAATAATTATAGACTTCTTCAGCCCTACCAGTGGCGAGATCTTGATTTTCTTTATTGTTTCGTTGACCAGGTGCGTTTACATGACCTTGAATTTCAATATTCATAGTCGGGTTCTTTTTCATTACCTCAATTAATTTGCTGAGGTCACTTTGAGAACCAGGTAGAAGGTTTGTTTCTCCGGCAATGAAAAGGATGTTTTCAAGAACAAGTTTCTTACCCTTTATCATTTCCTCTTCGTACCAAGCTGTTTGTCTCCAAACACTACTCGTTTTTTGTCCGCGAGTATTAACCAAAATTGCTGTTTGTGCACCATTAACCGTCATCAGGTATTTCTTACCACCTTCTAGTTTAACCTTTTTACCACCTTCTTCACAAAAACGACAAGTACAAACACCATCCATTTCTTCAAGGCTTAATTCTTTCTGCTCTGAAAACGAAGATTCTTTACTTACCTCTGCTGCTGAAACTTTTGTAACAGCCTTATAAGATGAGCAGATACTGTCGGTCCATTCGTAAATAGTGTAGTTTCCAATACTACTAGCAGTAATAACAAAGTTTATGTCTGCAGAGTCACTAGAGAAGCTGTACCAGGTTAAGTTATTATCGATTGGCACTAACTGTAGGTTTTCATCAGTAATATCAACTGAGATAGGATTCGAGCATATCAATCCTTTTCTCTCTTTTTGAGCAAACGACAATAAGCTAAGTACAATAAAAACTGTGACTAATAATCCTTTCATGAATTACTAAAGTAAGGATATTCGTTTGTCTTTAAAAATCATTAATTGGATAGAATTCGGACCTCTACTCGTCTATTACGAAGCATTTCAAAATCTGTACGTGGTTTAGGAAAAAGCATTCGCGTATTCCCGTAACCGATGGTTTTGATTCGTCTGGAGTTGACATTGTTCTCCATTAGGTACATGCGAATTGCATCGGCACGGCCTAAGGAAAGGGTGTTGTAATAAACCGTATCACTATAAAGTCCGTTTACATGACCTTCTATTTGAATGACAAGCTTCTTATTTTGATTCATGATTTGCAACAATTCCTGAAGTTGTGGTAAACTAGTATCAAGGTATTGAGTACTTCCACCTACAAAGAAGATCTTATCCAATTCAATCGTGTTTCCTGAAACTAGCGCAACGTTGTTGAGTCCTTTTTCTTTTACGGCTTCATTTTCTAAAAGTGCATTTACTTGATTGTTGTTTTTTGGTTGAATGTTCAAGTTTAAATCATACTGACTTTTATTTTCTAAGCGAATTAACCCTTTAGGAATGGATACAATCACAGGGACAGCTGAAAGACATTGTTCACAATAACAATAACCACGCTCAAATGCTGTATTCAGGTAATCTTGTTCGTTAAATGTTAAAACATCGAATGGTTGAGCTTCATTTGTATGGAATAGGAGTAGGGTATCGAATTTAGATAAATGAATGATGACTTCAATATCAAAGCTTTTCGATTGAACAGTTAGTTCAGTATTTGATTTAAGATTGAAATTAACTTCTTTCTTTATTCGCAACGTATCACTGGCCGATGAGACGAAAGGTATAATTAAAACAAGAATGGATATCCACTTTTTCATTACTTGAAAATAATGATTGATAAGCAGAGAATGAGTCTATTCGGATAATATTCCAATTTCAATTCTTCAGGTCGTTTTACTTTAAAGAGAATTTAATAGCATTTAGTATTGAGCTTTATGGATTGTTAAACAGTTGTTTACAGAATTTAAATACTAGTTTGTCAATACAGGTGATTTTCTGTTTTTACGCAAAACAAAAACAAAAAAGCTTAAGTCTCTGATTTAAAAAACAATTCAAACTACGGGTTAATAATTGCTTAACATGAATCTGTGCTATGAATTTTGTTTAAGTTTTTCACTTACGTTTAAAATGATTTAAGCTAACATAAACCTCAATTAATGGTAATGTTTTTCAAACCTGAATAAAGCAAGTCTGTATTGATCTTTACCTCTGAATTAAACAACTATCATTAAAAAAATGAAAAACTTTACTCTACTAACTGGTGCTTTATTAGCTGGATCTTTAGCTTCTGCACAAATTAACTTCGATGGACACATCGAAACAGACTACAGCACTGACCAAGTGGTTATGCCTGCAAGTCCTTTGGATTATCAAATCATCTTTATGGGTGGATATGACGAAGTAGAAACTAATGCTACTTATGGAAACGCTGCTGGTACAGTTGTTTCTAAATCATGGAATGACTTTATCGGTTTTACTCCAGATCCTTCTGGAACATACTTAGGATGGGTTTCTGTAAACCACGAAAGAGTTGAAGCAAACGATAACCTTGGAGATGGAGGTGGAATGACTGTATTCGCTATCGAAAGAGATGCTGATACTGACTCGTTAAGAGTTGTTGATCAAACTTTATCTGATGGAAGATCAGGTTCATTCTTTAATGTTGATTTCGTTAATACAACAGGTGAAACAGGAATGAACTGTGGTGGTATTCAATCTTCTGTTGATGGAAGAATCTGGACTGCTGAGGAGTGGTGGAGATCTGACAACGAAGCTATCGCTGATAGAGATACTTCTGATTTTACAATTGGAACGGGTACTGCTAATGGAGTTTCTTCTCCTGCTGGATTTCCTGGATTCGACGGTGAGGTTATTAAGAAGCACCAAAATTACAATTACATGACTGAAATCGACCCTAAGGAAGCAGTTGCTTTAAGAAAGCAATACAACTGGGGAAGACAGCCATTCGAAGGAGGAATTATCATGCCAGATAACAAAACAGCTTATTTAGGAGCTGATGCTACTCCTGGTTTCTTCACTAAATTCGTTGCTGATGTAGCTGGTGATTTCACTGTAGGTACAACTTATGTTTATAAGCATGATGCTGCTGGATCTAACGGGCCATGGGTTGAGATTGATAACAGTGACATTGATAAAATGTTAAACTTCGCTGACGAAGCTGTTGCAGTTGGTGCAACAACTTTTAACAGAATTGAGTGGGTTGCTATTGACAAATTATCAAACCAAATTTATTTCACTGAAACTGGTAGAGATAATCCAGCTTCAAGATGGCTTGATGAGCATGAGGCAGGTGCTGTAAACGCTCCTCATCACTTAGAAAGAGCTGCAATGCAAAATACGCATCCTGATTCGTCAGCTTACTGGGATTACTACGGAAGAATCATTCACTTTGATCCTTCAACTGATGAAATCGAAGTATTAATGGAAGGTGGACCATATTATTCTGAATCTCCAGAAGAAGCTAACTACCCTTCTATTCACTTATCTAACCCTGATGGATTAAACGTTTTAACGGTTAACGATCATTCTTACTTAGTAATCAACGAAGATCTTAACGGAACTTCTCACGGAAGAATGCCAGCTGGTATGGATAACAGACACTGTGAAATGTTCTTATTAGACTTAGAGGTTTCTCAACCTTCTAACAATGATTTAGTAAGAATTTCAGCTACTCCAATTGGAGCAGAAATTACTGGTGCTTGTCCTACTCCTGATGGAAAAACGATCTTAGTTAACTCTCAGCACCCATCTGGTGACAACCCATTCCCTTACAACTACTCATTAACTTATGCAATCACTGGATTTGATAGAGCGATTACTTCTATCATGGAGGCTAACGAAGCATCTAAAACTTTAGACTTCTATCCTAACCCAGTTGCTAGAACATTAAACTTCACTGAGTTTGGAGATTTCGCAATCTACTCTGCTACTGGTGAAAGAGTTGCTGTATACAGAAACGTTAACAGAATTGATGTTTCGAACTTAGCTACTGGTATCTACTTCGTTCAAAATGAAGAAGGAACAACTAAAAAGCTAATCATTGAGTAATCAATGCCAATATAATTCAATGGGCTGGCTTTTGTCAGCCCATTTTTAATATCCGACCATTTCTTATATCAAATGCAAAAGTCTTTCATTTACCTACTAATTAGTGTATTCAGTTTAAGTATACTTTCTTTTTCTATAGAGAATAAACAATCTCCTTCTCAGAAAACGAAAGCGTATTTCAATAAGCAAATTGAAGATGTAATTGTAAAATTAGATGTATTAGAAAACAGTCTGCCTTCTAAAAATTTAGAACTTGTTCGTAAAGATTATTTGGATCTTCGAGTAAGTTTTAAGTCGGTAGATTTTCTTATTGCCTATTTAGACCCGATGCTTTATGATAAAAAAATCAATGAATCCCCTTTGTTAAAAGCTGAGCCTAAGGTAGCAAATAAAAGTACCCATGAACCAGTTGGTTTTCAGGTATTAGACGAGACTCTTTTTGAAGAGGATATTGATTTTAATAAAGCTTCAAAACTAGTAGCTACTCTTCAGGAAGATTTTAAAATGCTGAAAAACATTATTGCCATGCAGCCTTTCTACGATGCGATTGTTCTTCATAGCATTAGACAAGGTTTAATAAGGTCATTCACATTGGGTGTAACTGGTTTTGATACTCCTGGATCTGTAAATGCTATTTCAGATCTTCAATCCTTTCAAGAAGCATTAATTACTATCGCTTCTTTTTATGATGAATTGGATGATTTCATAAACATATTAAAGCAAATCAAATTTGAAGACTATACTTCATTCAATAGGTATCAATACTTAGTGAAGGTTATTAATCCTTCGCTAGAAATTCTGGAATCTTTTAGAGCTAAAAAGGGAATCGAAAAACGGGAGGAATTGATAAGTTCTTCTGAATTCCCTGTGGTTTCTACCGCTACCAATTTATTTGATGAAAATTTTTTTAATAAAGTGGCTTTTTTAAGTCTGCCAACAACTGAAACAGATTCTGCCAAAACAGCTTTAGGAAAAAGATTATTCTTTGATACTTCGTTATCTAATTCAGGAACCCTTGGTTGCGTGTCTTGTCATAATCCAAAGATGGCTTATACAGACCAAAGGCAATTCAGCTTGGCTGGAGATGGAAAAAATGTATTAAGTAGAAATTCTCCTTCTATTAACTATTCTGTTTACGGAGATAAGTTTTTTCATGACTTAAGAGCGCATGACTTAAAAAATCAAATTGAACACGTTGTAGTAAGCAAACTTGAATTTAACACGAGCTATGAAAAACTGGTAGCTAAACTCAAAGAAGATTCCACTTATGTGAAAGAGTTTAATGATGCTTTCGGTGAACATGGAATTAGAAAAAACACGTTCAATAATGCTATTAAAAGATTTGTTGCGACTCTTCCAAGTCATGATTCTCAATTTGATAAATGGGTGTTAAGCGGGACAAGTGATATTGACAAAAACGTCGAGAATGGATTCAATATTTTTATGGGGAAGGGTCAATGTGGAACCTGTCATTTTGCGCCAACTTTCTCAGGTCTGGTTCCTCCTGCGTATAACGAGAATGAAAGTGAAGTTCTTGGTGTTCTTGAGGACAATGATTTTAAGAACCCTGTTTTGGATGATGACATGGGAAGATCAAAAAGTGGAGTTATCAAAGACATGTATGAATTTTTTGATAATTCATTTAAAACACCAACGATTAGAAACGTAAGCCACAGTTTTCCTTATATGCATAATGGTTCTCTGAAAACGCTAGAAGAAGTTATGGAATTCTATCAAAATGGAGGAGGAGCAGGTATGGGAATCAAGCTTGATCATCAAACACTTCCTTTTGACTCATTGGAGTTAACAGAGCAAGAAGTCAAAGACATTATATCCTTTATGAATAGCTTAACGGATGACTATTTACTTAATGGGTATTAGTTTTTAGAGAGGTTACATTGGAGCTCTAAGCTAAAGTATGAAACAAAAAAAAGGGGACTTAAAAAGTCCCCTTTTTCAAATAAGGTTATCAAAATTAACCAGCTACAACTTCAAAATTGATTTTAGCATCAACCTCTCTATGTAATCTGATATGCGCTTCGTAAGAACCAGTAGTTTTTACAGAACCTAAAATTTTGATTTGCTTCTTCTCAACATCATGTCCAGCCTTAGTGATAGCTTCAACTAAGTTAGCAGTTGTTATAGAACCAAATAATTTTCCTTTTTCACCAGCCTTTGCAGTAAGTTTAAATTCAGACGCTTGTAAAGCTTCAGCTACTTTATTCGCTGCATCTTTAATCTTCGCTTCTTTAACTGCTCTTTGCTTTAAATTTTCTTGTAAAACCTTTTTTGCTGATGGTGTAGCCAAAACAGCAAATCCATTAGGAATCAAAAAATTTCTTCCGTAACCAGGCTTCACGCTAACCACTTCGTCTTTAAACCCTAAGTGATCAACATCTTGTGTTAATATTAACTCCATAGCAATGTTTTATTTCATGTTATCAGTAACGTACGGTAATAATGCCAATTGTCTAGCTCTCTTCACAGAAGAAGAAACTTTTCTTTGGAATTTTAACGACGTACCAGTAATTCTTCTTGGTAAAATTTTACCCTGCTCGTTTAAGAATTTGATTAAAAATACAGTATCCTTATAATCAACGTGCGTAATTCTAGCTCTTCTGAATCTACAGTATTTAGCTTTCTTTAACTCAATCTCTGGTGGAGTTAAATATCTTACTTCTTTATCTGCCATGTCCTATTATTTTGAAGATTTTTTAGTTCTCATTTTAGCATTGAAAGCAACAGCGTGCTTATCCAAGCTAACTGTTAAGAATCTCAATAGTCTTTCGTCTCTTTTATAAGCTAACTCTAAGTCGCTTATTAATCCACCTTGACCATCAAACTCGATGCAGTAATAGAATCCTGTTGACTTCTTCTTAATAGGGTAAGCCAACTTTTTTAAACCCCAGTTGTCCTCTGCGACAATGGTAGCTCCGGAATCAGTAAGGTGCTTCTTGTAGTCTTCTACACAAGCTTTCATCTGATCCTCAGAAAGTACCGGGGTCATAATAAATACAGTTTCGTATCTATTCATGTTCAGTAAGTTAAAAATTAATAAATATAATAATCCGAAAAATCGGACTGCAAAGATAGTTGGAAAGGTTGATATATGCAAGTGGTTTTGCTATAGAGGTTTATCTCCAATGGAATTAGTAGTTTTTAACCGATTAAATCATCCAGTTAACGAGGAAGTATCACTTATAACGATGGTTTTTAATGAAAGAAGGATTTGAGAAGTATTATTGTGACAAGTTAAATTGTTATGATGAAGGAATCGAAAATAGATGTAGTCTTGATAGAGGATGAGCCTATGTCAAGAAAGATGATAACTAAAAGGTTAAAGAAGAATCCATTTTTGAATGTGTTTTCATTTTCAATTGGAGAAGAGTGTTACCGGTCATATAATGGAAACCCTGATATTTTAATTACAGATTATTTTTTGTCTGATTATAGTAGAACAGGTGTTAATGGGTTAGATTTTTCTTACCTATTTCCTGGAGTGAATAAGGTTTTAATTTCAGGTTCATCCATGAATGATTTAAAAGGCCAGGCTAAAAAGAATGGGTTTATAGCCTACTTATATAAGGATAGAGATTTTAATGTGAAATTATCGCAAGTGATTGATAAGCTTGTTGAAGATATTCGAAATCCAAAACGCAGAATAATACAAGGTAAAAGTAGATTAGTGTTGAGTACAATTGTTTTCGCTGTTTTGGTTTTAGTACTGCTATTTTTACTAGGTTCTACTTTCTATAAGTTCTTTTGGTAAAGGATTCGGATTACTAAGTAGATGAAGGATAAAATAAAAAGGGAGAATCATTTGATTCTCCCTTTTTATTATTTGAACTCAATCGTTTTAACTTATGAAGCTAACTCTTTGATTGATTCTTTAACTTTTAACTCAAGCTCTTCAGCTAATTCAAGGTTGTCTTCGATTAAAGCTTTAACAGCATCTCTACCTTGTCCTAATTTAGTATCTCCGTAAGAGAACCAAGATCCAGATTTCTTAACGATTTCATGCTCAACAGCTAAATCTAAAATTTCACCTGATTTTGAAATACCTTTTCCGTACTCAATATCAAACTCCGCTTTTCTGAATGGTGGAGCAATCTTATTCTTAACAACTTTAACTCTTGTTTTATTTCCTAAAACTTCGTCACCTTGCTTGATTTGTCCAATTCTTCTAATATCTAAACGAACAGAAGCGTAGAACTTAAGAGCGTTACCACCCGTTGTTGTTTCTGGGTTACCAAACATAACACCAATCTTTTCTCTTAACTGGTTGATGAACATAGCACAACAGTTTGATCTGTTTACTGTTCCAGTTAATTTTCTTAATGCTTGAGACATTAAACGAGCTTGTAATCCCATTTTAGAATCTCCCATTTCTCCTTCGATCTCACTCTTTGGAGTTAAGGCTGCAACAGAATCAATAACGATGAAATCAACTGCTCCAGAACTGATTAAGTTATCAGCAATTTCTAAAGCTTGCTCTCCGTTATCTGGTTGAGAGATTAATAAGTTTCCTACATCAACTCCTAACTTCTCTGCATAAAAACGATCGAACGCGTGCTCTGCATCAATAATAGCAGCAATACCACCTTGCTTTTGAGTCTCAGCAATAGCATGAATAGCTAATGTTGTTTTACCTGAAGATTCAGGTCCGTATATTTCAATAATTCTACCCTTTGGAAATCCACCTGCTCCAAGAGCGATGTCTAATCCTAAAGATCCTGTAGAAATAACTTCAATTTGAGGGATTTCAGCATCTCCCATTTTCATTACAGTACCCTTACCGTAAGTCTTATCCAACTTATCTAATGTTAACTGTAATGCTTTTAATTTTTCAGCTTTGATGTCCTGTGCCATAATGTTTTGTTTTTGTTGTTAAGACAAACATATTACATCAGACCGTAAACAATTTACGGTGCAACGTTTACTCAGCAAAAATTTGTTGAGTGTGCTCTTTTGTCTTCACTTTTGTAAATATTTTCTCAATAATTCCTTCTTCGTTGATGATGAATGTTGTTCTGTGAATTCCATCATACTCTTTCCCCATAAACTTCTTTGGTCCCCAAACACCGTAAGCTTCAATTGTTTCTTTTTCAGTATCAGCTAATAATGAAAATGCCAATTCATACTTATCGATGAATTTTTGATGACGAGCCTCAGGATCCATACTAACACCTAAAACATCATATCCTTTTGATTTGAACATTTCATAGTTCTCAGAAAGGTTACATGCTTCAGCAGTACATCCTGGAGTCATATCTTTAGGGTAAAAGAATAATACCAACTTCTTACCAGCGTAAGTGGCTAATGAAATAGCTTCTCCTTTTTCATTGTTACCTGTAAAGTTTGGAGCCTTATCTCCTTCTTTCAAATGTGTCATAATGAACCTTTAAATAGATTGAATAGTATTACTTCAATTCAATCGAAGTGATTTTAGTTAATACTTTGTCTACGTAGATTTTCACTACATAAGTACCTTCTTTGAATTTACCAGCTTCCGTCTCTTCAAAGTTTAAACAAACATCTTCCACTGTAGTTCCGTCAAATTCAACCTCTCTTGACATCGTAAAGAAAATTTCTTCTTCACCGTTGTTGAATGTTCCCGAACCTAAACCTTTATTTCCAACTACTTTGTCGTTGTCAGCAATAATGGCAACGTAAACTTTCTTAGTTCCAGGTTTAGCAACTTTGTTTTCTAATAGGTTCATGCAAACTTCAAATTCTGTTGCTCTTCTAGCCAAAGAAGTAGCCTTCTTTTCGTCGCTAAACATTCTTGATTTTAAAGCTTTCACTTTAACATACTCCGCTTTAAGAACAGAAGCAATGTTTACTTGATTGTTTAATGCTGATTTTTCAGATTCTAAAGTGGATACCGTATTGTAAAGAACTTGGTTTTCTTCTTTCAACGTTTGATTCTCCATAATGAATTTGTCAATCTCTTCTAAAAGACCTTTGTTCTCTTCTTTTAATTTTCTTTGAACAGATCTTAATGCAGCAATTGTTTTAGCATCCGTTTTACCAGATTTAATCAAAGCATTGATTTCATTTTTTCTTTCAATCAATAAAGCTTCTTTTTTACTCAACATAGAATCTAATTGAGCATTTTCTCCTTTATATCTTTCAATTTGATGTTGAGTCTCAATCAACTCAGTGTTGATATCCGTATTAACAGAATACAAACTGTCTAAGCTAAAGTCTTTAGCTTCAACGGTATCTGTGTTCATTTTAAATTGAGCAACGTTTCCTATTAATAATAAAACAGTAACAACTGCTAATAGGATAACAATTGACTTTTTGTTGTTTTTCTTTTCAGACATGTGTATTGATTTATAGATGTTTAAAGATAACTACTTATTCAGCTGTTTTAGTATTCTTTTTGAACAGACTTTTAACAAATTTCAAGTAGCCTTTAAATTCACTTTTTGACGTAAAAACACTCATTATTATCTGTCCGATATTTCGTTTGTCGTCTTCAGGTAATTTATAAGATACCGGTGGTATAGGTGATCCAGCGATATTTGGGATACCATCTTCATCTACTTCTCTAACTGAATTTAGATCAAAGTCGATATTGAAATCACCTTGTGCTTTAGCTTCTGTATCTGCTTTGTTAAAAAGTTTCTTGGCTTCTTCAGGTTTACCTGCTCTTTCATAAAGCATTCCTAGATTGTTCATTGCAACCATATCTTTCGGATCTAATTCAATGGCTTTACTGTAATCTGCAATGGCTCCTTCAATATCATCAATTGCATTTTTAATGAATGCTCGACTGGAATATCGGTAAGAGTTATCCGTTTCAATCTCAACCGCTCTGTTCATGTCTTTCAATGCAGCTTTATATTCTTTTGCTTCGAATAAACTAGCTCCTCTTTCTGAATGAAAGTTTGCATTACCAGGAGATAAATTGATTAATGAATCAAAGTGCTTTAAAGATTCACTGTGTTTTCCCAGTTTTCTAGCTGTAAGTCCTTGATAAAACAAAGCCTCTTGATTACTAGAGTCGTTTCTTAATACAGATTTCAATATATCATGAGCTTGATTAAACTCATTTCTATCCATTAACTTTTTTGCTTCTTCTAACATCATACGATAGCCTTAACATGGTTGAGTTTATGTTTAAACAAAAACTCTTGGATTTCGATTATAGCTTGAGGATGAACTCCTCGTGCTTTCAATACTTTTTTATTGCTATTTATAACTATAAGGCCTCTATCTACTTGAAAACTTTGGATGTCCTTCCATTTTAAAACTTTCGGATTGATGCCGTTTATTTGAACGTAATCTAGGCCAAGTCTTAATCCGTTTATTTCCTTAAAGTAAAAAGCGAAATACAGAGGAAGAACAATATTGACCCAGCTATTAATCTCCTGCCAACTATTATCATAAATGTGGTAAGCTAAAGCTCCTATGGATGCGCAAAATAATATCAATTTGATTTTACTGATATGTATGTCGCTAATGTTCTTAGGATAGATGAGTTTACCTGCTTTTACCAGAGATTTATCACTTGTTAAGAAAATGCTTTCCAGAAACATGCTTATCAGAAAAGCGATGTTTATGTACTCCGAAATACGTTCATTATCAATAACGAAATCAAACAAAAAGGCTAGCAGTAGTAACTGATTAATTTGATTTAATACACTTCTAAAAGGAATCAACATAGGTCCGCAAAGATAGGTAAATGGACTTTTAAGTATCTTTAATAATCTAAATGTGAATTATGAGGGTTTATCTATCTATTGTACTGTTATGTATTGCATCATTAATCAAGGCTCAAGGCTTACAAACCTACTTTGATTATGGTACTTTTCAGTCACCTCAATCTGGAGCGTATGTTGAGACATATTTGACTTTCATTGGATCATCAATGGAGTTGAAAGCAAATGGTAATAAGGAATTGCAAGGTTCGATAGCCGTATCGATGCAGTTTTTACAAGCCGATTCTTTAATCTTTGAAACGAAATATCATTTAGCTGGCGTGGCGAGTAAAGATTCTGTAAAAGCTCAAAGTAATTTTATAGATATGCAGAGAATTCCTTTGCCAGAAGGGGAGTACACTTACTTGTTAAGTATAAAAGATCTTAATTCTGAAAAAGAGGCGAATACTTTAGAGGAGAAGTTTAGTCTTGCTTGGGATAAAGCCAAAGTAGGATTCAGTCATATTGAATTTGTAGCTCAATTGAACGAAACGAAAACAGCAAACATTTTAACAAAAAGTGGATATGATGTAACACCGTACACCAATGACTTTTTTCCATTGAACATGGATCGTTTGAAGTTTTACGCTGAGATTTATAATACGAAAGAAGTTTTTGGAGACTCTTCTAAATACTTACTACAGTATTACGTAGAGAATATGGATTCAGACCAAAAGATTCAATCTACTTTACGTCCTTCCAGAATGAATAGTGAAGAGGTGAATGTTGTTTTTGGTTCATTGGATTTGAGTCAAATTCCTTCAGGGAATTACAATGTAGTTATCGAGGTTAGAAACAGAAAGAACGAATTGGTAGCCAAGCATAAAAGAATGTTTCAGAGATCTAACCCTGGAGTTAGCTTGAGTAATGATGATTTAAGTTCATTAAACATCACAGCTTCTTTCGTTGAAGACATGAAATCGATTGATTCTTTAAGTGAAAATATCAGATCATTACGTCCAATATCAGATCTTCAAGAAATAGACTTTGCTGATAATCAATTAGAAAAGGCAAATAGAGAGTTGATGCAGCAATACTTCTTGAATTTCTGGAAGAGAAGATCTCCTCACGGACCGGAGGAAGCTTGGTTAAGGTATAAAGAGCAAGTGGATAAAATTCAGGGTATCTATGGAACGAGGTCGATGAAAGGTTATCAAACGGATAGAGGTAGAGTATACTTGAAGTATGGTCAAGCTAATTCACAAAGGAAATTCGACGTGATGAAAGGTAAGCCTTATGAAATCTGGCAATACTATAGAATTGGAAGACAATCGAACATAAAGTTTGTTTTTGTTAACGAGAATCCATCGACTCAGATATATAGATTAAAGCACTCTGATGCAATTGGTGAACCAAGTGATCCAACATGGAGATCAAAGGTTAATTTGATTGACCTAGATAACGTTAATCAAAATGGAGGGATGAATGATCCGATTAATATTAACGGACAATAATGAAGTTGATTCTTAAACTATTTTCTTCTTTACCTATTGTCCTTTTAAAGCAGTTTAGAAGGTTCATTTACTTCTTGTTATGCTATGTTGTACGCTACAGGAAAGAAGTGATTATAGCAAATTTAAGTCGATCATTTCCGAGCAAAACTAAGTCAGAAATCAATCAACTATATCGAAGATTTACTTTTCATTTTGCGGAGTTTCTCTTGGAGTATTTGATCCTTTTTAAAGGGAGTAAAAGCTTTTATGAAAACAATATTCAGGCAGAAGGCTGGGAAGAGGTGGAGCAAACGGTGCAATCGGGTCAGCATGTGATTATTGCGATGGGACACCAAGGAAGTTGGGAGTACGCTGCGGTTCGATTGAGTCAGTTGTTCTCCATTAAAATGACGGGAATTTATAAGAAAATTAAGAATCCAAAGACTGATAAAATTGTATTTGATGCTAGATCGAAATTTGGACTTCATTTATTTGAAATCAAAGACTCGGTGAAGCAAATGTTGAGAATGAAGAAGGAACCGGCTGCACATCTATTTATAATGGATCAGTCACCTAGGAAATCTCAATCGAAGCGATGGATTCAATTCCTTAATCAAGATACCTTGATTCTAGAAGGAGTAGAGAAGATGTCTAAAGCTTTAAGTGCTAAAGTATATTGGTTATCAGTAGAAAAAGAAGAGTTTGCTAAGTATAGGATGAAACTAAAAGCATTAGAATCAGAGAATATTATGCAATCGTGCTACGATGCCTTAGAAGCTGATATTCAACATCAACCGGAAACATGGCTATGGAGTCATAGAAGATGGAAGATTAAGAAAGTGGACGCGTGCTAATTTGATAACAATTATAAAATGTTTTATCTTCCAATGGATGAAAATTAGCTTTACAAATAAAGACAGTCAGAATAAGCTTCAAGAAGAGGCGTTTATTCGTTTGTCTCCTTTAGAAAGGGTTAAGCGTTTCATTATGATGAGTCAAGAAATTAACTCGTTTTCTCGGAAGGAAAAGGCAGAAAAGAATCAGGACAATTTTGTAATATCGTTTTATGACTAAGATTTGGGAAGAGAGAATTAAGAAGTCTTCTTCCGAGTAGGAATCACAAAGCCTACCACTATATAAGCTATAACTGCTAATATCCCTACCATAATCTTTGCAGGGAAGAAGTCGATCAAATGGAAAATCGCTAGGTAAGACATAATGGACATCAAGCTCAATGCAATGACTTTAATCTTCAATGGAATGGATTGATGTTTTTTCCAATCTTTAATTAACGGACCAAAGTATTTATGGTTTAACAGCCAATTATGAAGTTTTGGTGAAGACTTGGCAAAGAAATAGGCAGCAACCAACACAAGTGGAGTCGTTGCTAAGCCAAGAAGTACAATTCCCCAGATAGCCAAGCTTAAGCTTAATAGACCCAAAGTTGCAAAAATGATTTTCTTCACGGTGGACATAACGAAGGGAATAGTCAATGGTTCCACTTATTCTATTTAAGTTTGACGGCGTGTTCGGTTTAAAAGCAAATATTTGGAAGTTATACTTCGTTAGAATGAGCCAGTGGTTTTTGTTAATCATGCCATTTTTCTTCTTGTTTTTTCAGAATGCAGGATTATCATTCTCTGAAATATTTATCATTCAAGGGGTTTATAATGGAGCTGCTTTCTTAATGGAGATTCCTAGTGGATACATTGGTGATAGATTGACCAGAAAAACATCTTTGGTTTTAGGTACATTCTTAGCCGGATCAGGGTTCTTAACCTATTATTTTACCGGTCAATTTGAATTTTTCATACTGGCAGCAATTCTGATGGGGGTAGGGACAAGTTTTATTTCTGGTTCAGATAGTGCTTTGTTGTATGATACTTTAATGGACTTAGAGAGGGAAGGAGATTACCTAAAGTTTGAAGGAAAAGCCTCTGCATTTGGAAATTTCGCTGAATCGATAGCGGCAATAGTGGGAGGGTTTATTGCAATCTACTTTTCTATTGAGGCAAACCTACTGGTCCAAGGCTGTTTACTTTTGTTTTCTTGTCTTTTGGTGATCTCCTGCAAAGAACCATCGCAGGCACAAAAGCATGAAAGAATATCTTTTTGGAAAGCACTGTCTTTCTTGTTTACTGAGATGACTAAGAATAAACGATTTGGTCAGATCATGCTATTTAGCTCTTTTATGGGAGTGAATTCGCTGTGCATGGCTTGGTTGGTTCAACCATATATGGAACTTCATTTGGGTTGGTCTATCAGTGAAGCAATTCCCTTGAGTGAATTCTTCACAGCCACTTGGAAGGAAATGACCACCAATGGAATGGCTTGGATTCTTCTTTGGTCTGTTCTTAACAGTATCGTTGGTGTATTTGCAATAAGCTCGAATAAAATCTATTCAAAATTAGGTAAGCTGACCGTGTATTTAATAGCATTAGGTTTATTGGTGCCATACGTGACTTTGAATTTTCATACACCAATCATTTTAATAGTCTCCTTCTTTATTTTCTATGCAGCAAGAGGATTAGTTACACCGCTATTCAGAAAATGGATTAATGAATCGGTAGAGTCGAATGTAAGAGCAACGGCTTTAAGCGTAAGAGCATTTTTGTTCAGAATACTCTTCGCTTTTGTAAGCTTTGCCTTGTTAGGTCCGTTAATGGACTTATACAGTATTGAAACTACTTTTTTAGTAATGGGAGGGATTTTCACGTTAAGTGCAATTCCATACTTATTGTATGTAAAAAAGGTATAAGACCATTCTAAAAATCACTATCTTTCTAAGTAAATACTAAAACAATATATCATGTCATTTCAAGGGATTTTAATTATAGCAGGAGCCGTTGTGTTTTTGTTTTTATCAGTTGTAATTGTAAAAGAGAAAACTGCGGTAGTTATACAACGTTTAGGTAAGTTCAGCAGAATTCAACAAGCTGGTTTAAACTTTAAAATACCTTTTATTGAAGGGAAAGCTGGAGCCGTGAATTTAAAGGTGCAGCAGTTAGATGTAAGTATTGAAACAAAAACGAAAGATAATGTATTCGTTAACATGAGAGTGTCTGTTCAGTATAAGATCAAACAGACTGCTGTGAGAGATGCGTTTTATAAGCTAGATGATGCAGAGTCACAAATTTCAGCTTATGTTTTTGACGACGTTAGAGCAGAAGTTCCTAAAATGGATTTAGATGATGTTTTTGCAAAGAAAGAAGATATTGCTGTTGCAGTTAAGCAAAACCTTAGCGAATCAATGGAGGAGTATGGGTTTACCATTGTTAAGGCTTTAATCACCGATATTGATCCTGATGCTCATGTTAAAGAGTCGATGAACAGAATTAATGCTGCAAAGAGAGATAAAGAAGCAGCTTTAGAAGAAGCAGAAGCTAAGAAAATCAATATTGTGAAAGAGGCTGAGGCAGAGGCTGAGTCGAAAAGATTACAAGGGGAAGGAACAGCACAACAACGTTTGGAAATTGTAAGAGGATTTAAAGAATCAGTAGAAGATTTTCAAAATTCATTGGAATCTGTGAGTCATGAAGAAGTGATGAGGTTCGTTTTATTGACTCAGTATTTCGATACGTTGAATAATATTGGATCCAATGGGAAGAATACAACTGTTATGATTCCTAACTCTCCAGGAGCCATGGCTGATTTTCAGTCTCAACTTATGAATGGAGTGTTCCTGGGAAATGAAATGGGTAAAGATAATAGCGAGAATAGCTAGTTAATTACCTCAAAGTATAAAGGAGAGAGGATCTATTTTAGGTCCTCTTTTTTCTTGATCGGAAAATAAACACCGAAAACACCCATGTATTCCATGAACCATATTTCTTGACTGGCTCTATCGGCGTTGTCACCTCTAGTTCTAATTGAAGGCATGTTGATGTATCCATTATGAGCAATCATTTGAATATAGAAGTGTTTGAAAAGATCTACTTTCAAACCATAGTTTGAGGACAATGCAAATCCTTGAACATAGCTTTTCGTATTGTTATTCGTTCTATCTCCAAAAAGAGTAATATCTGTTTGTGGCATCATTAAACCGGCACCAGCTCCTAAAACGAAACTAAGTTGAATTCTATCTTCCCAAAGGCTTTTGATCTCATGATGATGATCAATATTAAAACGGATATAGTTTAATCCGTCGGTATGTTCAAAATGAAGAAAACTACTAGGATTAAGTGTAATATTCTCATTGTTGTAGTTTCCTGCATGAGCTGTACTGGTATTGTCTTCTATCGATCCGTTAATATTAACTACCTGGAAATCATCAACAATATACTTCATGTGGTCCCACCCAAATGAAAGACTCGTTTTTGAATTGATGTAACAGCCTAATCTAAAATTAAATTGAGGAATCGTAAGCTTTGCTGGGTTGAAGTAGATACTCGATTTATATGGTGTTGGTTTGTCGTAAGCTAAAACTCTGTCAATTGTGAAGTCATAACCTTCTCCAGTAAAAGTTATGTCTGATGCTGAGTAAAATGCTCTATTATACCCCCAATAGAAATATCCTGAACCGGTTCTATCGATAGTTTGTGTAAATGAATCAAAACATAATGTGATGATCATTGTTATAATTAATACAGATTTATTCATGCTGCAAATTTATCGCTAAAAGCTTAGAAAAAAATGATAAATGATAGGATTACGAAATGTATTAAAAGTAACTTTGAATAAGAATTATTGAATCATGAAGAACAAGCTATTCCCTATATTTTCGAAATGGACATTGATATTCACCTTGGTAGTAACCTTTGCTGGAGGATTTGTGAGGATGACAGGAAGTGGAATGGGTTGCCCGGATTGGCCAAAGTGTTTTGGTCATTTGATTCCACCAACTGATGAAAGTGAGTTGGAGTTTCAGGGGAATACCTCTTATGAAAAACGACAAATGATTATTGAATCAGAGGCTTTATGGATGGCTAAAGCTGATTTCACAAGTGGATCTGAATTCAATATCAATAATTGGGAAAAGTACACCAAGCACGATTATGCAAAGTTTAATGTTGCGCACACTTGGACAGAGTATGTGAATAGGCTTGCAGGAGCTTTGTTAGGAATATTCTCCATGATCATGTTAGTTGGTTCGATAATCGAAAGTAAAAGGTCTCGATTGAAGATATTATTATCCTTATTAGTTGTGTTCCTAATTGCTTTTGAAGCATGGTTAGGAATGAAGGTTGTTGAATCGGTTCTTAAGCCAGTTGTTATAAGTCTGCATATGATTGGAGCTTTTTTTATACTTGGTTTAATTATCTGGATGAGGGCAAAGTATAATAGTGGTGCAGCTTTACAGTTTGAAAGACCAAAGGGCATTTATGCATGGCTTTGGGTAGTTATGATTTTATCAGTAGTTCAAATCTTAATGGGTACACAAGTTCGTGAAGGATTGAGTATTGTTTCTAAGTCCTTTTCGGATAGAGGAGAGTGGTTTGATTTATTAAAAGGGGAGACTTGGATGTCATCCAATATCTCTATGCTAGTGCTGTTCTATTTTCATAGATCATTTTCAATCGTAGTTTGTTTAGCTAACTACATGGTTTATAGAAAGCTTCAACCACAGTTCCGTTTTACACGAATCCGACGAATGAACAATTGGATTTTCATCACTCTTGTAGTGGAAATTGTAACGGGAGCTGTAATGTATTATATCGACGTTCCTGGCTTAATGCAATTGGTTCATTTGGTATTTGCATCCTTCCTTTTCGCAGAACAGTTTTATTTGTTTTCTATTGTTAGAAGGAAGTAGTTAGTTTCTTTTACTTACCAGAACAGATTGATCTTGTACTTCATCTTTCAACTCAGCAACTTGATTGTTTAATACTTCAATTTGAGCTTGTTGTTATTTCGTTTTTTGAGTCGGTTCAAGCTCAGTAATCACCTTATGAGTTTTTTAATGAAATATGATTTTTAAAGCTTCACCCAGCTACCTCCTTCATATCCCCAGAAGCCTATTGATGTGAACGTTACATCAGTACTCGTTACGTATAGAATCATTCCATTTACTCCCGTGATGGTACCGGCTTGCGCTGCTGTTAACCTCGTTAAAAGCATTGCTTGACTTGTAGATGTAAGATCTAAAATGACATCAGTAGTAGGTGAGCTGGTACCAATTCCAACCTGTCCTGAGCTGTTAATTGCCATAATGGTAGAAGTACCTGGAGCCGTTGTTCCTAATTTGAATATATCATCCGTATCATCAATTCCTAAAGAAAATGTAGTGGTATTGTTCAATTGGAAATTAATTTGTGGATCTCCATCTGCAGCAGTATTATTAATGTCTAGTGAAGTTGTTGAAGCATCAGATTCAAGATCCAAAACATTAGATGGAGCTTCCGTTCCAATACCAAGTTGTCCTGAACCATTCAAAGTAATCATGTTGGATGTGGCAGGTGAGGTTGTACCAATTTTGAAAAAATCATCCGTATCATCAATACCCATAGAATAGGTAGTTGTATTATTTAGTTGGAAATTGATTTGTGGATCTCCATCGGCAGCAGTGTTGTTAATATCGATAGAGGTTGTAGATCCTGAAGACTCTATATCCAGTTCCACAGTTGGTGAACTAGTTCCAATTCCTACTTGGGAATTAAGACTTAATGAGGATAGAGATAATATGGATATAACGACTAAAACTTTCATTAAATAATATCGAGTTGTAAAGCATTAAACAGCTAGTAAATACTAAAGTATAACTTTTACGTTAGATTCGTTATTAAAAAATAAGTGCTCGATGAAAGTGAAGGACTCAGGTTTATAACCGTTTCAGGTGAGTTAAGCTCTACTAATTCAGACCAAACAACACGACCTAAACCGTCAATTAACTTAAGTTCTAAATAGAGCTTTCGGTGATTGATGTTGAACAATTAGCTAAAACAAATAAGATAACTGCTCTCATTATCCTAAATTCTGAATAACTTCTTTAAGACTTAAAAGTAATGCTGTTTTATCGTTTTGACCCTCTTCTAAAGCTTCGTCAATAGAAAGATTAACATTAATAATTTGTCCTTCAGGAATCGCTCCTTCAAAGTTTTCGATTACCGTTAAAACCTCCAACATCGTCATGTAATCACCTTTGATTCCATGTTCTGCTAGTGTTTCGAAATGACCTTCAGCTTCAAACCCTGCTTCCCAGATACATGAAATTAAGAATGCTTTATGCTCTTTAGATCTTTCATCATCCAACCATTGAATGATAACTTCTAACATGGCTTTACTCTTAACCGACTTTAATATGTCTTTAAGTTCTTGTTGAATTTTTTCAGAAGAGCTGTTAGAAACTAAAAGTTTCAGTAAAGCGTCAGCAGATAGAATCGTACCATTTTTAGCAATGTTTTTTAAAGCTCCACTCACTACCTTTTCATCAGAACTATCTAAATTCTTGATCCAAGTTTTCTCCAACTTTATTTTTTGCTCCTCTTTTTCAGATTGCTTTTGCTCGGTCACTTTCTTACTTAAACTCATATTCTCAGCCTTTGTACAAAATTACTTATTTCTGGTAGTTTCTATGTCCAAAAATTGAGCTTCCTACTCGAACCATGTTTGATCCGTTCTCTATAGCTAATGAATAGTCGCCACTCATGCCCATTGACACCGTTTTAAAATCATCTCCGAAATGTGCCTGAAGCTCATTTGCCAAGCTTGATAACGAAGAGAACTCCTTTGCAACTTCATCCTGATTATCCGTGTTTGTGGCCATTCCCATTACCCCTTTAATACAGATGTTTTTCAATTCGTTAAACACACCAGTACTTATTAGTTCAAGTATTTCTTCTCGAGAAAAACCAAACTTTGTTTCTTCTTTAGCGATATGAAACTGAAGCAGGCAATTAACTATTCGATCGTTTTTAGCAGCTTGTTTGTTGATCTCACGAAGTAAACGTTCCGAATCAACTCCATGTATTAAACTTACGAAAGGAGTGATGTACTTGACTTTGTTCCGTTGTAAATGTCCGATCATGTGCCATTCAATGTCCTTTGGAAGAACTTCGAACTTATCACAAAGCTCTTGAACTTTGTTTTCTCCAAAAATTCGTTGTCCAGATGCGTAAGCTTCTTCAATATCAGAACTAGGTTTTGTTTTAGAAACAGCCACTAAAGTAACGTGTTCAGGAATGGAAGCTTGAATATTCTTAAGGTTTGATTGAATCGACATATGAATTGATTTAAACGAAAAAATCCGAAGTTTAAAGTTCTGGAATAAACCAGTCACTTCAAACTTCGGATTTTAAATGTTAAGAACAATTATTACCAAAGAGTAATATTGTAGTCTCTGTTGTTTATAGAAACGGTTGCATTCGCATCGCAATCTCCAGTTCCGTAGTCGATAGATCTTGTATCTAATCCATCAGGAGTTAATTCTAAAGTCCCTTCCGTAATATATCTACATCCCCATTTAAGAATTAATGGATTTGTAACAGCTAACGAATAAGCTGTACCATCTCTAGATACTCCACTTGCAGTTCCTTCAATAACAAACTCACCTTGAAAAATTCTCCAAGTATGTGTTCTATTGCTTTCCCATTCTATTCTTTCGTTATCAGGGGTTGTTACAACACCATTACTAACATCAACAGAATATTGCCAGTTAAGTGTTCCAGTTTCAAAACCATTATTTGTGATTGTTTTAGAACCTTCTACTTGATGATCATCCACAAAGAAATTCTCTGGTACAACAGTAAAAGAGTTTCCTGCTTCTCTGAATCTTCCAGCTAAGTAAACATTTATAATTCCTCTTCTAACTCTACCGTTCGTTTCGCAAGTTGTATTGTTTCCATAATCAATAACGATAGTGTCTAAATACGTGCTGTCGTTTGAAAAAGAGTAAGTTACAGTAGCACATGAATCATGAACTGCTAATCCAGCAAATTGATTGTTTTTATTTGTCAAAGCATCATCTTCAGCTGCACTAACTTCGTTACTTGTAACGTTGAAAACATCTGTAAAGATTAAATCAGCTTTGTCGTTGTCTTCAGAGATTGCAGTACTTTTATTCGCTCTATTACAAGCACTTAATGCAAGTACAAGAACCATTGATGAAAGGATGATTTTTTTCATTGGATTGTTTTT
This sequence comes from Flavobacteriales bacterium, assembly GCA_965661855.1. Classification (GTDB taxonomy): domain Bacteria; phylum Bacteroidota; class Bacteroidia; order Flavobacteriales_C; family CBFIFL01; genus CBFIFL01. Next base: position 6,206 of record CBFIFL010000031.1, on the reverse strand, counting down.
ATTTGACCCAATTTTACGCAATCGAGCTAAGAAATCAAAATGAGATTTAACTCCTATTTAGGAGTTTTGAAATAGCTGTAAACAGCAATAATAGAGAAGATTATGTTGGGAGTCCATACCGCCCAATCTGCTGGAAGACCTCCCTTTACAGCAAATACTTCAGCAACTTTGTTGAAGAAAACGTAAAACGCTCCAATGGTAATCCCTGTTGCTAAGTGCAGTCCAACACCTCTTTTCTTTTTTACAGAAGCAAAGGATAAGCCGATTAAGGTTAATGGGAAAATCGCAAATGGAATTGCAAATCGCTTGTAATGTTCAAACTCATAAAACTTTACTCGTTGTGAACCTCTCTCTCTTTCTTGATCAATGTATTCCGTGATTTCGGAGTAATCCATTGCCTCAATAAAGCTAACCTTGGCAGAAATTTCTTTTGGAGTAAAGTTGAAAGTAGTGTCCTTTCTTGATCCTTTGCTAAGCGTTTCAACACCGTTTACAATGTCTCTGGTGTGGTAGTTAATGATGGTCCAAAGCTGTTTTTCTTCATCCCATTTGATTTGCTGAGCTCTTAAGAATTCAACCACTTTTCCGTTTTCGAATCTTTCTAGAGTGAATTTGTATCCTTTCAGTCGCTTCCCATCGAAGTTATCGATATATACATAAGAGTCGGGACTGATTTCTCTGTGTATTTGATGGGTTCTTACATTGTAACTTTTAGTCTTGTAGTACTTGCTTTCAAAGTCTAGCTTCACTTGATTAGTCTTTGGAATTACCCAATTATTCAAGAAGATGGATATAAAGAATAGTATTAATGCTGACAAGAAGTAAGGAAATAACATTCGCTTAAAACGAATACCACTGGATAATATGGCAATAATCTCGTTTCGCTGAGCCATTTGAGAAGTGAAAAGAATCACCGCCAAAAAGATCAGAAGACTACTCAGAATAGAATAAAGCCAGGGGATGAATGAAAAGTAATATTCAGTTATGATCGCTGAAAACGGAGCCTCTTTTTCAAGGAAGTCATCGATTTTTTCAGAGATGTCAAAAATGACCGCAATAACCACGAACAAAGAAATCATGAAGAAGAATGTCCCCAGAAATTTCTTAATGATATATAGGTCGAGTTTCTTCATTAAAGACGCGTACTTACTTTTTTAACCATAGTGTTTTTCCAAGAAGTGAAGTCTCCAGCAATAATGTGCTTTCTAGCTTCTCTAACCAACCATAAATAGAAGGCAAGGTTATGGATAGAAGCAATTTGAGAACCTAACATTTCGCCAGCCTTAAATAAATGACGAACGTATGCTTTGGTATAAGCTTGGTCAACAAAACTGGTACCATTTGGGTCTATAGGACTAAAGTCATTTTCCCACTTTTGGTTTTTAATATTGATGAAACCTTCGGATGTGAAAAGCATTCCATTTCTACCGTTTCGAGTAGGCATAACGCAATCAAACATATCAACTCCTAGAGCAATATTTTCTAAGATGTTAGCAGGAGTACCAACTCCCATTAAATATCTTGGTTTATCTGTTGGCAATATGGAGCAAACTAAATCTGTCATCTCGTACATTTCCTCTGCAGGTTCTCCAACAGATAGACCTCCAATTGCATTTCCTTCTCTTTCGAAAGAAGCTATTGTTTCTGCGGACTTAGTCCTTAAGTCTTTGTAAGTAGATCCTTGAACAATAGGGAATAAAGTTTGAGAGTATCCATATTTACCTTCTGTAGCATCGAATCTATCGCAACATCTTTTTAGCCAACGGTGTGTCATCTCCATCGACTTTCTAGCGTATTCATAATCACATGGATAAGGAGTGCATTCGTCGAATGCCATCATTATATCAGCTCCAATTACTCTTTGGATATCCATTGCATATTCAGGAGTGAAAAAGTGATAAGACCCGTCAATGTGTGATTTAAACTTTACCCCTTCTTCTGTGATCTTTCTGTTATTAGCCAAAGAATAAACTTGATACCCTCCACTGTCTGTAAGAATTGGACGATCCCAACCATTAAACTTATGAAGACCACCCGCTTGTTCTAAAGTTTCCAATCCAGGTCTTAAGAAAAGATGATACGTGTTACCTAAAATGATATCAGCATTGATATCTTCTTTGATTTCTCTAGTGTGCACACCTTTTACTGTACCAGCTGTTCCAACAGGCATGAAAATAGGTGTTTCAATAGTTCCGTGATCTGTTTTAACGACTCCAGCTCTTGCTTTAGAATCTTTATCGGTATGTAGTAAGGTGAAATCCAAAACGAAAAATTTTAACAAATATAAGCTTTGCTTGCTTATCTTCGTCGCACAAGATATCTCTGAATGCCACAAATAGATTGGATTTCTGTACTTAAAGTAGCTTTAGTTTTTTACGCAGTTTTAGATCTAGCCATCTTAATCTTCCTGAGATTAGGGATGAGAGAAAAGCGTGAATACAAGCTACAAAGCGAAATACATGGTGTTAGTCTCATCATTTGCTTTAAAAACGAAGAAGAAAATATTCGAAAGTATGCCGATCGTTGGTTAAGACAATTTGGTGTTCGAGAATGGGAAATCATTTTGGTAAATGATGGCAGTACAGATAACAGTGTTCAGATTCTAGAAGAAAAAGCCATTGCAACTGGTGTTCAATATACCTTGGTTAACATTGATCAAAATCAAAAGCAGGGGAGTGGAAAGAAATACGCTTTATTAAAAGGAGTTGAAAAAGCTCAATACGATCATTTGGTTTTTACTGATGCTGATTGTCAGCCCGCTTCATCTTATTGGATGAAGAAAATGAGTGACATGCTGGGGAGAAATGATCTGATTATTGGATTAAGTCCTTATAAGTACAATAAAGGATTCTTGAATGCTTGGATATGTTGGGAAGCCCTATATACCTTAACTCAATATGTTGGAATGGCAGGTTGGGGAAGAGCTTACATGGGAGTAGGAAGGAACATGGCTGTGAAAAAAGAATTGTTTTTGAAGTACAACGACTTTGACTCTCATTATCACATTCCTTCAGGCGATGACGATATCTTTGTAAACAAAGCGGCTAGATCAGGAGTTAAGCTTAGAGTTAATTTTGATAGAGAAGCCTATACGTATGCTGAGCCCGTTTCTAGTTTCGGTAAATATTGGAAGCAAAAATCAAGACACAATAGATCTGGTAAAGCATATAATTGGTTAGATGTATTTATTCTAGGGTCCTTTTTCTTAACGCCAATTGCGTTTTATACTTTGTTTGGTTTAGCGATTGGATTTGAGGTTGATTTGTTCAGTTGTTTGTTACTTTTATTCGCTAAAGAATGCATACAATTCTTTATCTTTAGGTCAATGACCGACTTCAATTGGGAGAAAAAAAACTGGATTTTGTCTAATTTGTATCGGGTTTTATCGCTATTATTACAGCTTTTAACCTTATTGAGGAACATTGTTAGTCCTAGCAAAAAATGGAAATAGAAGCAGGTAAAAATTTATCAGACAAGGCCATGTACGATTATCGTTTGATTCGTGCTGCAATTGATTCTAAGGATCAAAAGGCTTATGCAGAATTGATGGATAGATATAGAGATTCTATTTATTTCATGTTGTTGAAGATGGTGAATAACCGTGATGATGCAGATGATTTAACAATTGAAGCTTTTGGTAAGGCTTTCAAAAAACTACACCAATATACTCCTAATTACGCATTTTCAACTTGGCTTTTTAAAATTGCTTCTAATAACTGTATTGACTTTATTAGAAAGAAGAAAAAGAGACAAGGTACTTTTTCGATTGATAAAGGTTATGAGAATGATGAAGGATCAGAAATAGGGATTGATTTAAAATCAGACGGATTAAACCCGGAAGAAGTTTATATCAGAGAGCAGAAGATCAAGCTAATGCAAGATGTGGCAAAGAAATTGAAACCACGTTACAGAAGGTTAGTTGAATTAAGGTATTTCAAAGAGTTTTCTTATTATGAAATATCTCAAGAATTAGAGCTTCCTATAGGAACTGTAAAGGCTCAGTTATTTAGAGCTAGAGAGTTTCTGTTCAACATCCTAAAAAATCAAGAAGGAAAGATTTAATGGACATAATACTTAAGTATTTCCCGGATCTTACAGAACACCAAAAAGAACAGTTTAGTCGTTTACCAGAGTTGTACAAACATTGGAACGATCAAATCAATGTTATATCTAGAAAAGATCTGGATCAGCTGTTAGAGCGTCATGTTTTACATTCTTTAGCTATCGCGAAGTTTTATCCATTCAAAGCTGGAACGAAAATTTTAGACGTTGGTTGTGGAGGAGGTTTTCCAAGTATTCCGCTAGCAATAATGTTTCCAGATGTAGAGTTTTATGCTGTTGATGCTATTGCGAAGAAAATCAAAGTAGTAAACGGTGTAAAAGAAGCCTTAGGCTTAACGAATATCATTGCTGAGCAAAAACGTGCAGAGAAAGTTCAAGGTAAGTTCGATTTTGTTGTTTCTAGAGCAGTTACCAGAATGAATAAGTTCATGCCATGGGTAAGAAATAAAGTTCAAAAAGGTGCTTACAACGGTTTTAGAAATGGATACATCTTTTTAAAAGGTGGTGATCTTCATGAAGAGCTTTCAGAAGTAAGGAATAAGTTTAAAACCCATGATATTTCTTCTGTTTTCGAAGAAGAGTTTTTTGAAACGAAGAAGGTGTTGTATACTGAGGTGTTGTAGTTATGAATATTAATCTTTTCATCGAGTTTGGAGGTTTAATCATTACTTTATTCTCATTCCTAGTTATTTTCATAGTAGAAAGAACTGCAGAAAGAAGATCTCACTTCTTATACTTGTTTTATGCTTCAGTCTTTTCCATTCAGCTCATTACCTTTATCGAGAAGTGGAACATTATCATTCCAGGACGTGGAGGTTTAATACTTTCCAGTATAGAGTTTATGATACTATGCTCCGGTATCTTTTTAATACTGCCTTTCTTGTATTTGTTTATTTTTTCGAAAATTCAAGTGGTATCCCGTAGGATCATTCTAGGTTATATAATTAGCCCATTAGTTTTAATGATTGTTATGACCATTCTTGTATTGGTTGGAAGCGCATATGAACTTTTCGAAGCGGAGGTTATTATTGCTCTTATTTGTATACTGTTTGTCTTGTCTTCTGTCTTTTTTGTTATTAAGTTGTTTCAAATTATACGAGAATATAAAAAGGTTTTACTGGATCATTATTCTTTCACCGAGGGGATGGAAATGAGGTGGATTATAAAGTTGTCTTATGCTTTTATGGTTTTGGCAGGCTTAATCGTTTTAAACGAATTATTCTTGTTTTATGCACTTCAAGCCTTTGCTATTCAATTGTTTGTTGCCTATTTATCTCTGTTAGTTCTAGATTATATTTTTAAGTCAAATAAAAGTCAAGATTTTCTTTCATTGACCAAAGAAGATGCTGTTCAACATAATATATCTGAGGAGGACAAAGGGTTGTATGAAAGAATAGATGATGTTATTGTTAGCAAATCCCTTTACTTGAATCCCTCGTTAAATATTGCCGATGTTGCAAAGGAAGTTGGTGTTAATTACAAGTATATATCCAAAGAGATAAATGCTCAAGGGATAACCTTTTTAGAATTGATCAACGCTAAGAGAATTGCAAAGGCTAAGCTAATGCTAGAAGATAAGTCAAATGAGTTTTTATCCGTCGAAGAAATTGGCAAACAAGTAGGTTTTAAATCGAAAGCTACCTTCTACAAATACTTTAAGGAGAGGTACAAGCAAACACCTTCTATGTTTCGAAAGTCTTTATAAGTAGTTTTTCCCGTATCTATACTTTTAATTCCTTTATTTGAACTAGATACTGGTTATTCCTGTCTTTTTAAACTAAAACTAGATTGTATTTTAATCGTTTAGAACGTTAAACAAAATCTTGTTTTGGGAAAGGGTGATATCGATTTACATGGTGTTTCAAAGAAGCATAAGGATTTATATGAGAAAGTAGATGCGCTTATAACAAGTAAAGTATTGTATTTGAATCAAACTTTAAACATTGCTGATGTTGCAAAGGAAATGGGAACGAATTACAAATATATATCTAGAGCAATCAACGCTCAGGGATTTACTTTTTTAGATTTAATTAACATTAAGAGGATTGCGAAAGCAAAACTATTATTGGAAGATAAGTCAAACGAGTTTTTATCTGTGGAAGAAATAGGAAAACGGGCTGGTTTTAAATCTAAAGCTACCTTCT
>CBFIFL010000030.1:0-32320 GCA_965661855.1 Flavobacteriales bacterium | reverse complement strand
CAGCTTCTAATCGCCTTTTTATATTTTCTTTCTCAATCTTTTTCTGACTGATTTTTTTGTTGGATAGGTCTTTGGCTCTAGCATCAATATCATGCTTGTATCTCCATTTACCGTTTTCTAAAGCAAAAGCATCGTAGAATCCACTCGGACGATATTTATCATAACGACCTCTCATACTTGGATGAGGAGGGACTAAATAGTCAAAAACGATCATTTTAAGATCGTTATCGTACCTCAATGATACAGAGGCAAGAGAAGAGTATTGAATGAAGTAACGTTGTTTAGAACCACGTTTCGTATAGATTTTAGAACCACCGAATAAAGGTTCACCTCTAGAGTTGAATCGGACGGTTTCTATGATCTTTCGATTCATATTGTAATAGTTACCATCCCAACCTAACAAAGTGTAAAAGGAATTGTTCTTTTTATTTCCAACTATAGAGTAGTAGTGGCAACCATACCACTTATCCTTGTTTAGTTTTTTAGCGTATTCTCCCTTAACAATCGTTTCTGATTTATCTTCTAGTCGAGTTACGTAATATTTGTTTTTTGCTTTGTTGTGGCATAGGATGTATCCAAAGTATTCGAAGGTGACATTCTCTCTTCTGATATGCCAGTTGAAAATCTTGAACTTATTATCAGGAGCAACTAGTTTACCTAGATAAGTAATCGAATCAAAAGGATAGTCAAAAGCACCTTCTTTTGATAAAGCTTCTTTTAACAGACCCAGAAAAGTCTTATTCGCTTCATATTTAGCAGAATCACCTCTTCCGTTTACTATAACCTTGCTTAATTTGGTCAACGTGTCTTCATACCATCCAAAAGGCTTTTGAATAGTCATTTTTCTCTGAGCCGAAAGACCTCCAGAAAAGACAGTGATTAAGACCAGAAAAAGTAAACTTCTCATTAGCTGATTCAACGGTATACTAATATAATTATTACACGCGAGTATAAATAAAAAAATGCCATGTGCATTAGTATTAGCACATGGCATTTATAACATAAATTTGTTAAGAACTACAGGTGTAGGAACTCTTTCTTTTTATTTAAGATTTCTTCTGTCTCTCTAAAATCTGGATCGTCAACACAACAATCTACCGGACAAACTGCCGCACACTGTGGTTCGTCATGAAAACCAACACACTCTGTACACTTGTCAGTAACAATGTAATACACATCCATTTCTCTTGGTTCTTGCTCGTCATCTGCATGTAAAGCATTTCCCATTGGAGTAGTAACTTCACCTGACACAGATGTTCCGTCAGATAATCTCCATTCTACACCACCTTCATAAATTGCGTTGTTTGGACATTCAGGTTCGCAAGCCCCGCAATTAATGCATTCATCAGTAATGATAATCGCCATGATTCTTCTTAGTTAAATTGTACTTTTGTATTTCAAAGATAACAACAATAACTTTTATTCTAAGTTTATCATGGATATAAATCAGAGGCTTAAAGCATTTGTAGCATTGGGAATTAAACTAAAGTCAATTCTTAATGAAACTTGCGATCAGGAATTAACAAACGATTTTAAAACAGTATTGGAAATTTCAATTGCTAAAAATCTGTGGTTTACTGAAGATTCGATTAAACAAAGTTTATCAGCTATTTCTACGTGGCTTTCAGAAGAAGCTTTAAGAGCTTGGCTTGAAACATATACCGAAGGACTTGAAAATCAAAAGAAGGAGACTGTTGCGGTTATCATGGCTGGAAATATTCCTTTAGTTGGATTTCATGATTACTTGGCTGTCTTGCTTTCAGGTAACAATTTAATAGCTAAGCTATCAAGTGAAGATCCGTTATTGTTAAAGTTTGTTCATCATCAGTTGACTGAAATTGAATCTGATTTTAAAGATACGGTCGAGTTTACAGAATCAAGAATGGCTGGTTTTGATAAGGTGATAGCAACAGGGTCAAACAATACGTCTAAGTATTTTGAACAGTATTTTGGGAAGTATCCTAACATTATTCGAAAGAATAGAAGTTCGGTAGCAGTTTTGTCAGGAGACGAATCAGAGAAAGATTTCTTTGAATTAGGAAGAGATATTTTCTCTTACTACGGTTTAGGATGTAGAAATGTATCCAAACTTATGGTGCCTAAAGAATATGATTTTGATGGCTTTTTCAGAGCTATGATGAATTTTGATAAGGTGGGAGAGAATTCTAAATATGTAAACAATGTTGATTATAATAAAGCGATCTTATTAATCAACAGACATAAGTTTTTAGATGGAGGTACGCTGTTGTTAAAAGAAGATCAAAGTTTGCATTCATCCGTTGGAATTTTAAACTACGAGTTCTACGATTCAAAAGATCAAGTAGAAAGCTTTATAAATAAAGAGTCCAACGCAATTCAATGTGTAGTTGGTAAAGATTACATTCCTTTCGGAGAAGCGCAACAACCAGGTTTAATGGATTATCCTGATGGGGTTGATGTGATGGAGTTTTTGTTGAAGTAGTTGATTCTAAGTAAAATGTAATTGACTTAGGCTAATGAAATCAAAAGCCCAAGTCAATTGCAATTATCTCATTCTACTTCAATCCACTTAAAATGTATTTGTGAATCTGATTGATTTTATCATACTTAGGATCAGTGAAGCTTTTTGTAATAAAGTGAGGTGTTTCTACCATTTCTCGTTGAATCATTTCTTCGATGATATCTTGATAGAAATGACTGGTTTTACCCACTAATAAAGCATCTAGGTTTTCGTTGTTATTCCATTTGTTTAGAATGTCTACAAAGCCTTTTAAATACAAGTAATCCTTGGTGAATCCACCTCCTCGGAAGATTCTGGTAACCATCGTAAAGGCTTCATTAGGATCTTGATTGTACTTTTCGATTAATGTATCGTGACACTCAACGAAATCTGCTCCGTTACACATCATGTCTGCCATGATTACCCTTAATCCTAATTGCTTCAGTCTTTTGATACTGATGGATCCACTTAAATATTCCGAAAGAATAGCTAAACCTTCTTGAGTTCTTGTATTTACCGGTAATCCCAGGTTGAATATTTTCAGTTTTTGACTAGCAGAGTTTTTGGTTGTAACCATGTGAACTCCGATTTCATGCTCAATTAAGCCGTTGATTTCTTTTTTGTTGAACATGGCATCCGGACGAACTCTTACCGTTTGAATCGAATTAAGAACCATCACTTCAGCAATTACTTTGTTACTTAATTCAACATTACATTCCATTTTGTAATCCTCTAAAGACTTATTGAAATAGTCTACACAGGTCTTTGCATCCATTAAAGGAGCTTTAATTTGCTCTTCAGGAAGTTCTGGCAGATGTATCAAGTAATTGGCATTGTTTAAATCCCTGTTACTCGGACGACCAAAATACCTCAAGGAGTTATATAAAAACTTCTTGCTGTCTAAAGTTCCAAGCATGTCAATTTTGTCGAAATGTGCGTTTACTGCATCTTCGTACATGTGTCTGATGTTGACATCAGATATTTTTTGCAGATTGACTTGACTTAATTCTCTTTTTAATTCAAATGGATGAATTTTGATAGGAGCGTAGGTAAACTTCGGATTCAGTTTAGCTTTGCTACGCATGTATTTCTTTTGTTCTTGCCTAGTGTTATTAGGGTTCACAAAAGCTAAAAGCTCAAAATTCCTTAATAAATTAAATAGTTTTTTGTCAACTTTTAATAATTCAGGATCGTCTCCTTTATCAAGTAAGTTAAAGCTCGATTTACTATTCCAAGTAGAATAATCATTCGTGTAAAATAGCGCATTGTTGGTAATTGCTACTTTCAACTTCTTTTGAATCTCTTGAATCAGTTCAGGATATATTTCTCCAGTCTCTTCATCACAGAATACTTTTTTTACCTCCGTAGCAAGTACAATCGTATTAGTAAAGTTTTCAGTTACAAACTTCAGGTTATAACCTCGGCCAAAGAAGACACCGTTTTCCTGCGTGTCATTCTTTACATTGTTCAATTCAATGCTTCCAAGTTCTTTTAACCAATGATCAATTACACTTCTGTATTTACTCTGATTTACGTTCTCAGTACCCACATTGAAAAGAGGAACTTCACGATCCCATCTCTTGTGGTTGTATGTATGTAAGTCGTAAACAACACATCCTCCAAATTTAGATTCAATTTGCTGGATCAGAACTTGAAGTATGTTGTAGTAATTTCTATGTTTTTGTTGACTGATTTTTTTCTGTCTGTCTGTAAGCTTTCGTTTCCAAACTTTTTTACCCCAAGCTTCTTCATACACGCAATTCTCAGGGTCACGATTTAAATCGTATTCGAATCTAGAATCATGCGCAACGATTGTGATAGGTAAAGACTTTATGAACTGACCAGTGTGTGGGTCTTCTTCATACCATCTTTCATATTCGTTCAGGGCTATTTTATCTTTTAACTCCTTACGAATTTGATGTCCATCATGAATCGCCGTACAGATGTATGGCGTGTAACGATTGATTTTGATAGTTAGAGCCCCATCAAGTGTTTGAGCCTCAAATGTTTTTCCAAGAGAGATTAATTTAATAATCTCGGTTATTTTAAGCTTTTCCATTAGTTAACAATACTTCTGGCCTAAATTTACTCTTCATGTCCTTACGTATTGATACAACCTGCTCTAAGTAATCCACAATCTTTTCTTGAATCTTTGTTTTGTAAAGCTTATTAAGCTCTACAAGTCCTCCAGGACTCATAACATTAACCTCAACTAGTTTTCCGTTAATTACATCTAAACCAGCGAAGTAGATTCCATCTTCAACTAATTTTTTACCAATCTTATTGCAAAGGATTTTATCAGCGGCTGTTAACTTGTACTTTTCAGCATGACCACCTTGTGAAATATTAGATCGATGTTCCCCAGATTTAGGAACCCTTCTAATAGCACCAATTGGTCTTCCATTTAGCATTAGAATTCTAGCATCTCCTTTTTCAGCTCCTTCAATGTACTCTTGAATAATCACATAGTTAGATTTGTTTTTATCCGGGTTGATGTAGAAATCCAGTAGGGATCTAATGTTGTGCATTGCAGATTTCTCAATGACAATAACACCTGAACCTCCAAAACCATCTAAAGGCTTAAGAATCATTTTGTCTTGATTAGACTCTTCAATTACACTAAGTAAATAGTCTATGTTTTTTGATACATAAGTTGCTGGAATAATCTCTCTATCCGGATCATAGTAGGCAGCCGTGTATATCTTATTATTTGCTTCTCTTAATCCATTAACGTTGTTCATGATGAATACGTCATCTTTGATTGAGTCAAGGAAGTTTAGGACTAATGGATCTAGAGGAGGATTGTCTCTCATAAAAATCACATCATAACCACTAAGCTCTTCCATTGATTTTTTGAACTTCGCTGTCTTGTAAAAGGTATTAGCGCTATACGATAGCTTTCCTTCAACAGAAATAGTGTTGCATAAACTTAAGGTAACACTCTCACGAATCGTCAGATTTCTAGGTTGGGTAATAGCAACCTCATGACCTCTTTTAACACACTCATGAATAATTCTAAGGGTAGAGTCAACTTTTGTGTCGATGTCCTCCCAAGGGTACATGATAAAGCAAATTCTCATAATCAAATGAATAAGTAATAGGCCAAATTTATTCTAAAATCATATATGTTTTCAAATTTATTCAATAATGAAAAGGTGTGTTGTTGTAAATTTTTGATTTACAGATATTTAAATTTTAATAAAATAATTTCTTAACGATTATTTTATCCATCGAAGACCAATATTAAAGGTTTGGCCAGCACCTCCCCAGTTTCCTGATGCAATAAAGTCAGAGAACATGAACTCCAAATTAAAGTGATTATTTACTTGAAGCTTACTTCCAATTCCGGATTGAATGAAGTAAGTGTTTTCTTGAGTGACGGTTGGCGTGTATTGTGTCATGCCGTAAAAGATCAATTTGCCATTAGGGATATAGCTTAAGAAAAAACTTAAGGGAGTGTTGATTTGAATTCCATGATCAGAATCTTTTCTTCCAAACCGAGCTAAAAGATCTGCTTCAAAGAAGTATTGAAATTTATCCGTTTTAATATCATAGAATAGTTGTGTCCAAGAAGTGTATCGGTCCCAATCAAGCCAAGGTTTATCTATCTTGGTTTCTAAACTATCCATAATCGGAATCCATATTGCCGATTGCACGGAAAGCTGTTTTAGGTTTTTGAATGGAAGGAATTTGATTTTCGGCCCGATGGAAGTTATTCCACTTCTTTGTCTATTCTCACCATTAAATCGAAAAGTGTTCAATGGTGAATTGATTTCAGTATCAGCAAATACTGTTCGAAAACTAAGGTCTAAGCCTAAGTTTACTCGTTTGTTTTCATTGATTCCTATCAGAAAGTAGTTCAGACTGGTAAAGTAAGAGGTACGCTGATTCCCGGACTGATAATTACCTTGTCCATTTCTATAATCAACCTGAGTGTAAAGGTTTTGATAAGATTGAATTTCGAATTGCCCTTTATTCAACAGCGAAGAAGGAGTATTGGTTAAAATCTTAGATGCATTTTGAGCGATAGTCAAAAAACTAAAGAAGACACCAATTACAAATAGAACTTGCTTTCTCATATTATTGGATCAAATTTAAAGCTTAGTATCTTTAAATGCTGTCATTGAGTTGACAGCTATATTCACATTTTAAAATTAGATTTGTTCAATGAGTAAAATCGTCATAATTGGAAACGGAATTAGCGGTGTAACAGCAGCTAGGTATATCAGGAAGTATTCCGATCATGAGATTTTAATCATTTCAGGAGAAAGCGATTATTTCTTTTCTAGAACGGCATTGATGTATGTCTTTATGGGACACATGAAGTACGAGCATACTCAACCTTATGAGAAAAGGTTTTGGAAAAAGAATCGAATTGATTTACTGAAGGCTTGGGTAACTGAGATTGATTATTCCAAGAAGCTGTTGTTTCTCGATTCTGAGGAAAAAATTACTTATGATAAGTTAATCATTGCTACAGGAAGTAAACCAAACAAGTTTGGATGGAAGGGACAGGACTTAAAAGGAGTTCAAGGTTTCTATTCTTATCAAGACCTTCAGGAGTTGGAGGAGAATACGGTTGATGCTAAAACGGCAATTGTTGTAGGAGGAGGATTGATAGGTGTTGAGGTTGCAGAAATGTTAATCTCTAGAGGGATTAAAGTTACTTTTCTAATTAGAGAGTCCAGGTTCTGGGGGAATGTTTTACCTGAGAAATCATCTGCTTTAATCATGAAGCATCTTAAAGCTCATGGACTTGAAATAATACTTGAAACAGAGTTGGATGAAGTTTTGGGTGATGAATCAGGTCGCGTAAAGGCAATTAAAACTAAAAAAGGAGAAGAGATATCTTGCCAACTACTTGCTTTAACAGCTGGTGTAAGTCCAAACGTTTCTTTTTTAAAGAATACCGAATTAGCTATTAATCGTGGTGTTAAAGTGAATAGAGCTTTAGAGACAAACATGCCTGATGTTTATGCCATTGGTGATTGTGCGGAGTTTGAATCGGTTTATAATGGAAGACGTGAAATAGAGCAGGTTTGGTATACAGGTAAGATGATGGGTGAAGTTGTTGCGAAATCAATTTGCAAAGAGAGAACGGAATATCTACCAGGTCATTGGTTTAACTCAGCAAAGTTTTTTGACATTGAATACCAGACTTATGGCTGGGTGAATTCAGAGTTAAGAAGTGATGAATCAGCGTTTTATTGGGAGCATTCAAATGGAGAAATAGCGGTCCATTTAATTTATGATAAGCAGAGTAAAGTTTTCAAGGGAATTAACACCTTTGGAATAAGAATGCGTCAAGAGGTTTTCGAGAAGCATCTAGATAATCAAGCCAAGATTGAAACGGTTTTAGCAGAATTAAAGGATGCTAATTTTGATCCAGAGTTATACAAGCATTACGAGGATGAAATTGTTAGGAAGTTTAACAATGAAACGGGGGCTAATGTCAAGGTGAAGTCGAAAAGTTGGAGTAGAATTTTAAACTGGTCTAAATGAGATTCATAAAAAATAGTGGTTTAGGATTGTTTTTATTGGCTTTGGTCGTTTTTAATGCACTGACTTTTCTTGGAGAGTTTGAAGTGACACGAAAAGCTTTAGAAGATTTTATTTCAGAGAAACAGATCAAAAGTGAATACTTCGAAGAGCATGCGGAAGAAAGATTGCTAGGTAAAACTTTTACCAATTCATGGTCTTTATCCACAGAAATATTATCCATTGCAGAAGAGTCTCACAACTACCATCGAGAGAAAATAAAAAGCTTTGAAGAAGCTGGATTAAGTCAGGATACGATTAACAAAGAATGGTCTAAGGTTTTATGGCTTAAGTCGACAAAGAAACATGGAGATTACGCTTATCCACTAGTGTTGAAATCTGCTAAAGGGTTTGTGGTTGATCATAAGCTATTGTTGTTTGTTTTAACCTTCATTGTTGGGATGATTGGAGGCTTGCTGTACTTTCTTCCAGACATTAAATTAAAAGGATCTCCAGGAATTAAAAATAATGGCATTTTTCAAAATGCAGTTAGTAATAAAGGTTGGGTAGCATGGCTGGTTTTTGCTTATTTAATCAGCTTTTACATTACACTTTATTTTGTGCCGGATTTGTTGGTAAATCAAATAAAGATTGCAGATCCCATAAGTCAAGTCTTAAACGGTGGTGAAGCGTCTCAATGGTTTTTATACGGATTATTGTACTGTTCATTCATGACGGTGATGGGTATAAGAATGATCATAAAATACCGACACAATCGATATCAAATAGTGAGAACCATTTCCGTGATGTTTTTTCAATTGACTTTTGCTTTTCTAATTCCTGAACTATTGGTGAAATTCAATCAGCCATGGTACGATTTCAAGAGTGCTTGGCCTTTAGATTATTCTTTCTTTTTTGATTGGAATGTCGATAAGCTAATCAATGGAGGTAATCTAGGGATGTTTATGTTGTTTTGGGGAGTACTGATGACCTTGATAATTGTTCCAGTGATGGTTTATTTCTATGGTAAAAGATGGTATTGTTCATGGGTTTGTGGTTGCGGAGGATTAGCTGAAACAGTTGGAGATCCTTACCGTCAGCATTCAGATAAAAGTATTAAAGCATGGAAGTTTGAACGGTATATCATTCACATCGTTTTACTGTTTGCCATTTTCATGACTGTTGGAGTTTTATGGGGAGGAGAATATTTCTTAGGAATGAAAGTCTATGATATTCAGTTCTGGTATGGATTCTTGATTGGATCCATTTTTTCAGGGGTAATAGGGACTGGTTTTTATCCAATATTAGGGAATCGAGTTTGGTGTAGGTTTGGTTGTCCTTTAGCCGCTTATATGGGAATTGTTCAACGATTTAAATCAAGATTTAGAATTACAACCAATGGAGGACAATGTATTTCATGCGGTAATTGCTCTACGTATTGTGAACAAGGTATTGATGTGAGAGCATATGCGCAGAAAGGACAAAATATAGTTCGTTCATCATGTGTGGGCTGTGGGGTATGTTCGGCTGTTTGCCCGAGAGGAGTTTTGAAACTAGAGAACGGACCAGAGAAGGATCGAGTGAATGAGGCTAAACCGCTTAGTTTTAAGAATGGTAAAATTGATCTAAACCTGTGAAGTCCTTAGCTATCTTATTTATACTTCATTCTGTTTTATGTTTTGCCCAAAAGGAGGGTGATAACCTAAGTTTATTCACTAATGGAGATACTTCTGTTTACTTCTACATCCATGAAGGGATGAAGGAAGGATACGAACAACAATTCTTCGAAAATGGGAAATGGAAGTCGGTGGGTAGATATCACAAGGGTTTGAAGGAAGGTTGGTGGAAGCATTTTTATGAAAACGGACAGATAAAGTTTGAAGGAGAGTTTGTACATGATTTGAAACAAGGTTGGTGTCGGTATTACGCTGAGGACGGAAGTATTGAATCGGAAGGTCATTATATAGACGGACAAAAAGATGGTTATTGGAATGTATATGAGAATGGTGTTTTAGGAAAAGGACATTTTTCTTTAAATCAGCGAGAGGATTGGTGGGAATTCTATAATGGACAAGAATTGATAAAGGCGGGGTATTATTCAAATGGAATGCCAGTTGGTCAATGGCGAGAAAGGAATGAAGGAAAATGGGAGTTAATTGAAATTCCAGAATAATGAAAGTTAGAGTAATTATCCCTGCATACAACGAAGAAAACGCTGTAGCCAAGGTTATCAAAGAGATTCCTTTATCTCATGTGAATGAAGTTATTGTGGTTAACAATAACTCGAATGACAATACAGAAGCTAATGCCTTAGAGGCTGGAACAACTGTCCTTCGAGAAGAAAGACAAGGTTATGGTTATGCTTGTTTGAAAGGTATCGATTATGTTCGGAATCTTGATGAGTCTACAGACACGATTGTTTTTATAGATGCGGATTATTCTGATTATCCAGAAGAAATGATTTTGCTTTTGAATGAAGTCGAGAAGGGGAATGATTTGGTGATTGGATCGCGATCGTTAGGGTTAAAAGAGAAAGGATCAATGACCCCGCAGCAGATATTTGGAAATTGGTTGGCAACAGGCTTGATAAAGCTGTTTTATAGAAAGAAGTTTTCTGATTTGGGTCCGTTCAGAGCAATAACTTGGAATTGCTTGGAGGAGATTAAAATGCAAGATACCACCTATGGTTGGACCGTAGAAATGCAATTAAAAGTGGCTAAAGGAGATTATGCATTTACCGAAGTCCCGGTTAACTATAGAAAGAGAGTTGGAAAATCTAAAATTTCAGGAACCTTAAAAGGGACTGTATTAGCAGGGTACAAAATCATAACTACAATCTTTAAGTATCTGTAAGTATTCAATATTTTTGATAAAAACTATCCTTTGGAAGAGATCATCTTGATAATATACGGCTTGTTTTTACTGTTCATTTTAATGTACAGTTTTACTCAGATAAACCTGGTTGTACTTTATTGGAAGTCAAAGAAGTTGAGTGATGAAACACCTGTAATAAGTGATTATCCCAAAGTAACTGTTCAATTGCCTGTTTATAATGAACTGTATGTGATTGAACGTTTGATAGATGCCGTTTGTGAATTCGACTACCCTAAAGATGCATTAGAATTTCAAGTTTTAGATGATTCTACAGATGAAACAGTAAATATTATTGCTGCCAAAGTAAAAGAAAAGACACTTGAAGGAATCGATATTCAGCATGTTCGAAGACCAGAAAGAATTGGGTACAAAGCCGGAGCGCTGAAATACGGAAATGAAATTGCGAAAGGTGAATTCATAGCCATATTCGATGCTGATTTTATTCCGTCTCCTGATTTTTTAGAAAAGACAATTCCTTTTTTTAACGATGAAAGGATTGGAGTGGTTCAGACTAGGTGGGGACATATAAACAAGGATTACTCTTTATTGACAAAACTTCAAGCTTTTGGTTTAGATGCTCATTTTACGATAGAGCAATCGGGTAGATCTTTCGGGAAACACTTTATCAATTTTAATGGAACTGCTGGAGTGTGGAGACTGGACTGCATCAATGATGCTGGTGGTTGGCAAGCAGATACTTTAACTGAAGATTTAGATTTGAGTTATCGAGCTCAAGAAAAAGGATGGAAGTTCAAATACTTAGAAGAATTTGAATCTCCTGCAGAATTGCCTGCCGCTATGAGTGCGTTAAAATCGCAACAATATAGATGGACAAAAGGTGCTGCGGAGTGTTCTGTAAAAAACTTGAAATTGATTTTTAAAAGTGATAATGTAAACCTTGGAAGTAAATTTCATAGTTTCTTCCATCTGATGAATTCTTTTTTATTTATCTGTATTACTGTAACAGCCTTGTTAAGTGTTCCTGTTCTACTCATCAAAAGTTCTTATCCTGAATATGCTTGGGTGTTTAATGCGGCTAGTATATTACTGTTGAGTTCTTTGTTTTTGGCTGTCTATTATTTTGTATCCCGTTTAACTATCAATAAATCTACCGGAAAAAGCATCCTAGACTTTCTTCTTCATTTTCCTCTTTTTTTATGTGTGTCAATGGGCTTAAGTCTTCATAATTCAATTGCTGTGATTGAAGCTTATATAGGGAAAAAGACTCCTTTTGTTAGAACCCCAAAGTTTAATGTAAATCGAAAAGGAGATAAGTGGAATAAGAACGTTTATGTGAAAAAGCAGTTAAATCCTTTAGCTATTTTGGAAATAGCAATGGCCTTGTATGCTTCGGTGGGAATAGGCTTGGCGTTTTGGATAAATGATTTCGGATTGATTATATATCACATCATGCTTGTAGTAGGATTCTCCTTTGTGAGTTATCATTCCATCAGAGATTACAGAAAACTAGCCTAATGAAAAAGCTGTTAATTATTTCATTTATTGGCTTACTATTGGGCTTGACCTACTTTGTTTCGAGAGAGCAATTTACCCTTCTAATCGTACTATTCACTATTGCCTTTGTTGTCATGGAAATGATGAAAAGACTAAGCTTTAGTCTTAAAGAAGTTTTCTGGATCGGACTTATTTGTCGATTGCTGTGTATGTTTGAAATACCGATGTTGTCCGATGATTATTTTCGCTTTTTATGGGATGGTTCAATGACAATGAACGGGGTGAGTCCATTCGAGTGTCAACCAGAAGTATATATCGATAAGTTTGTCCATTCAAGCTATCTGAAAGAACTCTATAACGGGATGAACTCAAAAGCGTATTTCAGCGTGTATCCTCCTTTAAATCAATTGATCTTTTACTTGGCCAATTTAATATCTGGATCGAATGTGCTAGGAGGAGTGATAGTAATCAGGATATTTCTTTTAGTCTCTGAAATTCTATTGTTTAAAGGACTTGTTAAATTGTTGCAAAGTTTAAAGCTAGATACCTCTTTGGTGGTTTACTACTTTTTGAATCCTATGATTATCATGGAGTTATTCGTTAACGTTCATATGGAAAGCATCATGTTAGCTGGCTTTGTTTGGATGGTAATCTTCTTGTTTAGAAAGCAATATTTAATAGCCGCTTTGGCTTTTTTTATATCTGTGAATGGAAAACTACACACCTTAATGTTTATTCCATTGCTACTCTCTTTTATACCCTTTAAACAGTTTCTGAAATTCATTCTGGTTTTTGGATTCTTACTGATGATGAGTTTTCTACCCTTCATTAATTTGGAATTGATTCAAAACATGCAATCCAGTTTTACTTTATACTTCCAGAGTTTTGAGTTCAATGCAAGTCTGTTTTACCTGATAAGAGAAGTAGGATTTAGTGTTTTAGCTTATGATGTTATAAAAACGGTTGGACCCATACTTTCTTTTTTGTCTGTGTTGACCATACTGATTGTGTCTTGGAAGAAAAGGGGAGTGGAGATGAAGGATTTTGTATGGCGTAGTATGGTCATCTTTCTGGTTTTTCTATTGTTTAGTACAACTGTTCATCCGTGGTATGTTTCTTTAGCCTTGTTACTCGGATTACTTAATAATTTTAGATCCATGGTATTATGGAGTCTTTTGATTTTATTGACTTATGCTACTTATTTAAGTGACGTTTACAAGGAGAACTTGTATTTGGTATTACTAGAGTATCTTACCGTTGGGGTAGTTTTACTTGTAGAAATTAGAGCAAAGCTTATTTCAAAATAGAATAGTATTTCCGGAATAATTTATCACCGTAAATTCTTTACGTTCTTCTCTTTTAACTTGTTTTCAAATCGTAAGGGAATATGGAAAAGAGCATACAGTTAAAGTTATCAGAGTACGTTTATCATTGGTGGGAATATCCGGATAAGCGCTTGAACGTAAAATGTCAAATCACTTCAGTAGAAAATAGAGGAGGAGTATACCATGTTGAGGTAGAGGATGGAACCAGTTATAAGCGATTTGTTTGGAAAGAAGAGAATGTGATTCCTTACGTTGACTATCTAATTCCTGGATTGGAAGTAACTATTGAATTCAATGTTTGTAATCCGTTTTATCCAATAAGAGAAGTGTCTCAAGTAAAAATGGCAGGATAAACATAGGGGACGCAATCCTTTTTAGGGTTGCGTCCCCTATGTTTAACACTCCGGTACAATAACAGAAATAGCTAAACCTCCTTCTGAAGTTTCTTTGTATTTCTCATTCATGTCGGCAGCGGTTTCCTTCATGGTTTTGATTACACCGTCTAAAGTTACTTTAGCTTCCTCTGGATTAGAGGATAAAGCCATTTCAGAAGCCGTAATCGCTTTCATTGCGCCCATGGTATTTCTTTCGATACATGGGACTTGAACAAGTCCGCCAATAGGATCACAGGTTAAACCTAAGTGATGTTCCATAGCAATTTCAGCTGCTTGAAGAACTTGTTTGTGTGTACCTCCTTGGCAATGAGTTAAAGCTGCAGCGGCCATTGAAGATGAAACCCCAATTTCAGCTTGACATCCACCTAGAGCAGCAGAAATGGTAGATCCTTTTTTGAAAAGAGATCCTATTTCTCCAGCGACTAAAATGAAGTCTTTTATATCTTCTTCAGATTGATGATCTGTAAAGCATAACATATAAGCTAATACAGCCGGAATAACTCCTGCAGCACCATTGGTAGGAGCAGTTACTACTCTTCCAAAGCTTGCATTTTGCTCGTTAATGGCTAAAGCAAAACAAGAGACCCATTTGGTGACTCTTTGAAAACTATGCTTACCGTAACGAACTACTTTTAGCCATTCGTCAGCATTGTCGTATTTAAGATCAGCAATTAACTCTTTGTTTAATTCTGCAGCTCTTCTTCTAACGTTTAAACCTCCTGGTAAATGACCATCAGTGTGACATCCTATGAATATACATTCCAACATAGTAGACCAAAGAGACGATATCTCGTTAGTTATTTCGTCTTTTGACTTCCAGGTTAACTCGTTTTGATAAACAAGCTCAGCGATTGAATAGCCTGTTCCGTCAATATGGGTTAATAAGTCTTTTTCAGAGTTGATTTGAAAAGGACAAGATTCTTTATCTAATTTTTCTCGAATTTTATTTTCCTGACAAATAAAACCTCCACCAATCGAGAAGTAGGTTTGATTTGCTATTTCGGTGTCCTTATAAAATGCTTTAAACTGCATTCCATTTGGGTGAAAGTCTAGTCGCGTATTATGAAAGATGATATTACTCTCTTTGTCAAATTCAATTTCTTGATCTTTGATTCGAATAACTTTACTTGTAATAATTTCATCAACACGCGTATTAATTAATGCGGTGTCAATCGTTTTAGGATGATATCCTTCTAAACCTAGCATCACTGCTAAGTCCGTTCCGTGTCCTTTACCCGTTTTAGATAAGGATCCGAATAAATGTACTTCAATTTTATCAAAGTTAGAGTCAATGGATTCAATAAACTTAAGTGCCGCAAGCCAAGGTCCCATAGTATGAGAGCTAGACGGACCTACGCCAATTTTGAAAATATCAAATACACTTAATGATTCCATTCGAGATTATTTTAAAGACTCTTTATACTGTCTTTTTTGAAACGCCATCTGGCGATAGTATTCTTTCGTATCAGCAGCAGGAGTACCAAAATATGCTTTTCCTCCAGCTAAATCCTTAGTAACACCCGATTGAGCTAATAGATTAGCTCCTTTTCCAATTGTAATTGATGACGAAACACCAACTTGTCCCCACATCATAACATCATCCTCAACAACGCAGCAACCTGCAACAGCAGTTCCTGCAGCGAAAAGACAGTTTTTACCAACTACAGTGTCATGACCAATGTGAACTTGATTGTCGAGTTTAGATCCTTCACCAATAATGGTTTCAGCGCTTAGTCCTCTATCAATAGTAGACATGGCTCCAATTTCCACAAAGTCTTCAAGGATAACCTTTCCAGCAGTATGAAGCTTGTTGTATTTATCCGTTTTCTTGAAATAGAAAGCGTCCGAACCAATAGCTGAATTCATTCCGATAATTACATTGTTACCAATTACTGTGTCATTCATGATGGAAGCTCCAGCATGTATGATACAATTATCTCCAATAGTAACATTATGACCAATAAAGACATTCGGTTGAATGATCGTATCTTCTCCAATTTTTACTGATTCTGCAATGCTATGTTTGGAAGCTATAAAAGGGTTATACAGAATATTGATTCTATTGAAGTCAAAAGCTGGTTCAGGAGAAATAATTAGCCCTTTTCCTTCAGGACATTCCACTTCTTTATCAATGATGATAATAGAAGCATCTGAGTTCAAACACTTATCGTAGTATTTAGGATGATCCACAAAGCAGATATCTCCTTTTTCTACACGATGAATCTCATTGATTCCTTCTACCAAAAAAGAAGCTTCACCAATGAACTTTCGGTTCAGTTGTGACGCTATATCTTCAAGTGTTAAAGTTTGTTGAAACTTCATTACTTTTTAATTCTTTCAACGTATGCACCTTTCGCGGTGTCAAGCTTGATAGAATCTCCTTCATTAATGAATAATGGAACTCTAACTTCCGCACCAGTTTCAATTGTTGCAGGCTTAGTTGCATTTGTAGCAGTATCACCTTTTAAACCTGGTTCAGTATAAGTTATCTCCACTTGAACAAACTGAGGAAGATCTACTGATAATGGTGTTTCATTTTCAGCATGAAACATTACATCACAAATTTCACCTTCTTTTAAAAACTTAGGGGCGTTGATTAACTCTTCCATGATTGATACTTGCTCGTAATCAGCAGTATTCATGAAGTTATACCCCATGTCATCTTTGTATAAAAACTGGTAATCTCTATTTTCAATTCTTACAACGTTGATTTTAGTACCAGCGTTAAAAGTATGATCAATTGTTTTTCCGTTATTCAAGTTTTTGATTTTCGTTCTAACAAATGCAGCACCTTTTCCAGGTTTAACATGTAAGAATTCAACCACTTTGTAAAGTTGACTTTTTAGCTCAAAACAAAGTCCATTTTTGATATCAGAAGTATCTGCCATAATTTATTCTTTAGTAAGTATAAAAATACTTATTATTTAAAATCTTCAATGTTTAATTCTTGGTTGCAGAAAGGATATTCTTCTTTCTTTTCATTTGATGCAACTACAATAATTCGGTCTTTACCAAATCTATCAATCATACTGTGATACCAATCGATTCCTTTTTGATCCAAATTACTGCATGGTTCATCCAAAAGTAGGATAGGAGCATCAGTTAAAATAGCTAAGGCCAGTTTAACTCTTTGTTTCATTCCTGACGAGAAAAGCTCTAGTGGTTTGGCTTGATCTTTTTCCAAATAAAGCAAACTTGGAATCTCTTCTTTTGTAATTTCTGGATGTAGTTTCCTTAATCCGAAGTGAGTATCAATAGTTTCTTCTAAGTTGAATTCTTCTATTAATTCTAAGAAAGGAGAAGCGATACAGGTTTGATAGAAAACTTTTTGAGGTTCAATTACCGTATCGTTTAACTTGTATTCAATGCTTCCTTTGGTAGGTATTGATTTACCAAGTAAGATTTGAAGGATGGTACTTTTTCCAGAACCATTTCCTCCTTTAACAACTATACGATCACCCGCTTTTAAAGTAAACGAGAGTGATTTAAAAATCCACTCTCGTTCAAACTTTTTTCCCGTATCGTTTAATGTTATTATCATTTAGCTCTGGAAATATCCTTTCATAACACCTCTACTTGAGTTATTGATGAAGGAGATTACTTCGTCTCTTTCTGCAGTTGCTGAAAACTCAGCTTCCATGATAGATAATGCAGCAGAGTTATTGTGTCCTTTTAAATAAAGACATCTATATAATTCTTGAACTTGATTGATTTGCTCGCTTGTAAATCCACGTCTTCTCATTCCAACAGAATTGATACCCACGTAAGAAAGTGGCTCTCTTGCTGCTTTGGTGAAAGGAGGTACATCTTTACGAACTAAAGACCCCCCAGAAATCATGGCATGTTTACCAATTTTAACAAACTGGTGAACGGCACACATTCCACCAACGATTGCGAAATCATCAATAGTAATGTGTCCTGCTAAGTTTACTGCATTCGCAAGGATGCAATTGTTTCCAATCTGACAATCATGAGCAACGTGAACATATGCCATTAAAAGCACATTGTTACCAATTTTGGTTGTCATTTTATCTTTTGTTCCACGGTTAATAGTAACACACTCTCTAATGGTAACATTGTTACCAATCTCAACAGTTGTGTCTTCTCCGTCAAACTTTAAATCTTGTGGTATAGCAGAAATAACTGCTCCAGGAAAAATCCTACAGTTCTTTCCAATTCTAGCACCCTCCATGATAGTTACATTACTACCGATCCAAGTACCTTCACCAATGGTAACATTTTTATCGATCGTTACAAACGGCTCGATAACTACGTTTTTTGCTAGCTTGGCTTGAGGATGTACGTATGCTAAAGGTTGATTCATATTACTTCATTTTAGTAATCTGAGCCATCATCTCAGCTTCCATTACAACTTTCCCGTTAACATAAGCTTTTCCACCCATGTGACAGATCCCTCTTCTAACTGGAGAAAGTAAACTTAAATCAAAAACTAAAGTATCACCAGGAACCACTTTTCTTTTGAATTTCACTTTGTCAATTTTCATGAAATAAGTGATGTAGTTCTCAGGATCTTCAACTTGACTTAATACTAAAATACCACCCGTTTGAGCCATTGCTTCAATTTGTAATACACCTGGCATTACTGGCTCCTTTGGGAAATGACCTTCAAAGAAAGGTTCATTCATTGTTACGTTTTTCACACCGATAACCCTGTCGTTTTCACACTCCATGATTTTGTCAACCAATAAGAATGGAGGACGGTGAGGTAATAAGCCCATGATTTGAACAGTGTCGTAAAGTGGCTCGGCTGTCAAATCAAAATAAACTTCTTTCGATTCTTTGCTCATAGTTTCTAGTATTAATTTTCCTAATTCAACGTTTGCTGCGTGTCCAGGTCTTTTTGCAATAACCTTTCCTTTTATCTTTTTTCCTACTAATGCTAAATCTCCTACAACATCAAGTAACTTGTGTCTTGCAGGTTCATTGGCAAAATGCAGATCAATATTATTTAGAATTCCTTCCGATTTTACTTCAACGCTTGGCTTGTTAAAAAGCTTTGCTAATCGGTCTAGTTCATCTTTTTCTACTTTTTTATCTACGATTACAATCGCATTACTTAAGTCTCCACCTTTAATAAGGTTATGACTTAAAAGCATTTCTAGCTCGTGTAAGAAAACGAAAGTTCTACAACTAGATATTTCGCTTTTAAACTCACTTAAACTGCTCATAGCAGCATGCTGAGAACCTAATACTTCTGAATTGTAATCAATCATTGCAGAAATACTGTATCCTTCATCAGGTACAATCATTAATTCTACACCTCTTTCTTTATCAACGTATTTGATAGGTTTTCTAACCACATAGTAATCACGGTCAGCTTCTTGCTCTTCTATTCCTGCTTGCTCTAATACCTCAAGAAATGGTTTTGATGAACCGTCTAAAATAGGAACCTCTCCACCGTTTATTTCGATTAAAACGTTATCTACTTCTAATCCAGTTAAAGCAGCTAGCGAGTGCTCAACAGTAGAAACTTTTCCGCCGTTTTGCTCTAACGTAGTTCCTCTAGATAGATCAGTAACGTTTTTAACAGATGCATCAATTATAGGTTGGTTTTCTAAATCAATTCTTTGAAATTTAAAACCATGGTTTACAGGAGCTGGATTGAAAGTAAGCGTTACTTCTTCTCCAGTATGTAGACCAATCCCTTTAATGGATACAGCTGATTTTATAGTCTTTTGTTTATCTGACATCTAAAATGATTTCGTACAAAGCTAATTGTTTTAATCTTTATTAGAGATAAGTACTACTTTTTTAACTCACTAAGGACTTTTGGTAACTTTCTAAAATACACGTATGACTTTCTAAAATCCATCACGTCGAAAGCAGGCGTTCCTTGAACAATTTTCCCTTCTTCCTTTATGCTAGATGGGATACCTGACTGAGCAGCAGCTTTAACACCGTCGGCAATTTCTAAATGACCTGAGATTCCTACTTGTCCGCCAAACATACAGTCTTTACCAACTTTAGTAGATCCAGCAATGCCTGACTGAGCGGCAACAACTGTGTTTTTACCTATTCTAACGTTATGCGCAATTTGAACTAAATTGTCAATTTTAACTCCTTGTTCGATATAGGTAGATCCTATGGTTGCTCTATCGATAGTTGCGTTAGCTCCAACGTCCACGTTATCTTCTAAAATCACATTTCCAATCTGTGGTACTTTCTCGTAATCGTTGTTGTCGTTTGGAGCGAATCCAAATCCGTCGGCTCCAATTACAGCTCCACTATGAACAGTACAATTATTTCCAATCACAGTATCATGATAAATATTCACGCCACTATTGATTACTGTATTCTTACCAATTTTAACATTGTCATTGATGCTAGTGTTTGCATAAATCTTAACACCATCTTCTAAAACCGTATTCTCACCGATGTAAGCGTTAGCGCCAATGTATAAGTCTTCTCCAAGACTTGCTGAATCTTCAATGACTGCTGTTGGATGAATTCCGAATTTCTGTCCTCTAAGCTTTTGATATTCTCTTAATATACCAGCAAATGCTCCATAAGCATCATCAACTCTTACCAAGGTAGTTGATACTTCTTGACTTAATTCTAAGTCTTTGTTTACTAATACAATACTAGACTTACAATCATATAGGTAAGACTCATATTTTGGATTAGCTAAGAATGAAAGTTTACCCTCTGATCCTTCTTCAATCTTTGCAATATTATTAACCGTTGCTTCAGGATTACCCTCAACTGTTCCATTTAATAACGTTGCAATTTGTTCTGCTGAAAATTCCATTTAATCTCGTTTTTTAGGAAAGCATATGAAATGCTTATGTATTGCTTGGTCAATAGACGACAAATTTAGCTGCTCGGATGCCTCTACGATATCTTCTATTTTACCATTTTTATCTATTAGGTTGATACTAGTTCCGTTAGGATTATACATTCTGTTATTTATCTGCTCTGAGAAAAGAAAGAATTTATGATCTTCTTCTGGAATGGAAGAATCAATGTTGTTTTTATATGCTTCAATTTCTTCAGTTGAAAAAGCTTCATTTTGAATCTTAACTCCAAACAGTTCTCTATTGATTAATCTTTGACAAAGTTGAGCCAGTGATGCATTTTCATGCTTAGACCATACTTTTATCGCCGACAAAATATCAGTGTCATCTAATTCAGCAAAGCTGTCTAATAACTCTGGATTGGTTTTAAAGTCTTCTAATGAGTATTGATTGTCTATAAACCCTTTCAGAGCTGGAGTCATAAATAGCGTACTTGAATCAAGTGTCTTTGCTTTCTCAAGAATTCTAACCAATAAAAACTCAGCAGCCAAAACGGTTTTGTGAAGATAAACCTGCCAATACATGATTGTTCTGGCAATTAAAAACTTTTCAATGGAATGTATTCCTTTCTTTTCAATAACCAATTGATCGTTATGTACGGTCAACATTTTAATGATACGACCAGTACCAACAACTCCTTCACTAACTCCGGTGAAAAAACTATCTCTTCGTAAATAATCTAATCGGTCCATGTCTAATTGACTCGAAACCAACTGATGTAAGAATTTTTTATGATAATCGTTTTTAAAGATGGAGATAGCAGTAGTAAGTTGCCCATCAAACTCTTTATTTAAACGCTCCATGAAAAGAATAGATAATTCTTCATGGTGAATGCTTTTTACAATTGTACTCTCTAAAGCATGACTAAAAGGTCCGTGACCGATATCGTGTAAAAGGATAGCAATAGTAACACCTTTAGCTTCTTCTTCACTGATGTCATGACCCTTTGAACGCAACACGTCTATAGCTTGAGTCATTAAGTACATTGTACCTAAAGCATGGTGAAAACGGGTGTGATAAGCCCCAGGATAAACCATGTGAGTTAAGCCCAATTGTTTAATCCTCCAAAGCCTTTGAAAGTAAGGATGTTCAATTAAATCGAAAACGATATCAAAAGGGATGGAAATAAAACCATATACCGGATCGTTAAATAGTTTTTTCTTATTCACCCTTTTGTTATTTTCAAGATTAAGAAATTCATATATGCGTAAAGTTAAGATTTTATGGGCGGATGACGAGATCCAAATGCTCAAGCCTCATATTTTGTTCCTAGAAGAGAAAGGATATGAAGTGGTAAGCACAAATAGTGGGGATGATGCTTTGGATTTAATAGCCGACGATTACTTTGATTTGGTTTTCTTAGATGAGAACATGCCTGGTGTTTCAGGTCTTGAAGCTTTAGCTTCGATTAAGAAATCTCATCCTCATGTTCCCGTAGTAATGATTACTAAGAGTGAAGAGGAGTTTATTATGGAAGAGGCGATTGGACAAAAGATTGCTGATTACTTGATTAAGCCTGTTCATCCTCATCAATTGTTGCTTACAGTAAAAAAGAATATCGATGAGAAAAAGTTGGTAAGCGCCAAGACGTCTTCAGATTATCAGCGTGAATTTCGTGATATAGGCATGAAGCTTACTCAAGATCTAGATGATGAGGAGTGGAAGGATATCTATAAAGAGATTACCTATCATGAATTGGCAATTGATAAGAGTGAGGGGTCTGGAATGGAAGAGGTGCTGCAAATGCAGAAAACGGAAGCCAATAATGAATTTTTCAAGTTCGTTTCCAACAATTACGAATCTTGGATTCAAGAAGATGAAGGTCCACTTTTGTCACACAATGTGATGGAGGAAAGGGTTTTTCCTTTAATGGAAAAGGGTAGACCAGTATTCTATATTCTTTTGGATTGTTTGAGATATGATCAGTGGAAGGTTATTGAGAAAAAGGTTTCTGAATTATATAAAGTAGAAGAGGATATTATGTTTTCGATTCTACCTACCGCCACTCAATTCTGTCGAAATTCAATCTTTTCAGGTTTATTACCAGCAGATATAAAGAAAGAGTATAAGGACAAATGGGTGGATGAAAATGAAGAGGAAGGAAAGAATCTTCACGAGGAGTTTTTCTTGAATGAACTGATTAAACGATCTCGAAAAGACATTTCAATGTCTTATCATAAAGTGACTAATCTAGCTTCAGGTAAAAAGTTAGAATCTTCTGTGAATAATCTGTTTGAAAATGACCTAAACGTTGTTGTGTACAACTTTGTAGATGCTTTATCTCATGCAAGAACCGATTTCAAAATTGTTAGAGAGTTAGCAGATGATTCTGCAGCGTATAGAGATATTACTGCTTCTTGGTTTGAACATTCACCGTTATGGGAAATGATGAAGAAAATTGCCAAAAAAGGAGGTAAGATTGTAATTAACACAGACCATGGTTCTGTCCAAGTAAAGAAGCCACTGAAGGTTCAAGGAGAAAAAGAAGTCTCTAATAACCTAAGATACAAGCAAGGAAGAAACTTAAGGTACAAGGCAAAAGAAGTGTTTGAGATAAATAATCCTGATGAAATTGGTTTACCAAGGTTAAATGTATCATCGAAGTATATTTTTGCAGGAAACACTGATTTCTTTGCTTACCCAAATAACTTCAATTACTACGTTAAACATTATAAGAACACTTTCCAACATGGTGGTGTTTCTATGGAGGAGATGATGGTGCCTTTAATTGTATTGGATCCTAAATAATGAACTATACTGCCAAGTCACTTGAAGATTACACGTCTATAGCAATCGAAGTATTAAGTCGTTTTAAAGAGCATAAAGTATTTCTTTTACATGGAGAGATGGGGGCTGGTAAAACGACTTTTACCAAACGCTTATTGGAAGAACTAGGAGTATCAAATCCTGGAGGGAGTCCAACATTCGGAATTGTTAATGAATATGAAGTCAGTTCTAAACTGGCTTATCATTTTGATTGCTACAGATTGAAGGACGAATCAGAAGCTGAAAGTATAGGGATGATAGATTACTTGGATAGCGGAAACTATTGTTTTATCGAATGGCCTGAACGCATAGAAAGTCTCTTGCCAGAGCATTTTGTGGTGATAAAAATTAATGTACAAGATGGTGTTCGTAACATTCAATGTCAGGAATATTAGACTTCCAAAAATGCCTTATCTTTATTGAAAATACCGGATTATGAATTATAGCGATGATTTATTGAAGATGTTGTCTAATCAGGCTCTTCGGCCTCAAGAGTCAATGTTAGAAGTAGCGAATAAAGGACAAAAACTTTATATCGGAATCCCGAAGGAAAGTGTTTTTCAAGAGAATAGAGTTGCTTTGGTTCCTAATGCGGTTAAGGTTTTAGTTTCGGTAGGACACGAAGTTGTTGTAGAAACAGGAGCTGGTAAAAGATCAAATTTTGTAGATAAAGATTACTCTGAAGCTGGAGCTAAAATAGCTTATGATGCACAAGAAGTATATCAAGCTGATTTAATACTGAAAGTTGCTCCACCAACTATAGAAGAAATTGAATTCATGAAAAGAGGTCAGACTTTGATTTCTTCTCTTCAAATATCTACACAATCAGATGAGTATTTAAAGCGTCTGGTTGAAAAGAAAGTAACAGCAATTGCTTACGATTATATTAAGGATGCTAGTGGTATTTTTCCAGTAGTACGTGCTATGTCTGAAATAGCAGGAAGAACTTCTGTTTTAATTGCTTCAGAATTATTGAGTAACACTATAGGTGGTCGAGGTACTTTATTTGGTGGAGTAGCTGGAGTACCTCCTATTAAAGTAATGGTTTTAGGAGCAGGTACCGTTGGAGAGTATGCAACAAGATCAGCCATTGGTTTAGGAGCAGCTATAAGGGTGTTTGATGACTCCGTTCATAGACTTAGAAGATTACAAAATGACATAGGACGTGAGGTGTTTACTTCCATTATGCAGCCTGATGTTCTGGCTAACTCGATGAAAGATGTGGATGTAATTATTGGAGCGATTAGAAGTAAGAAAGGAAGAACTCCTTGTGTTATTACTTCAGAAATGGTTTCTAAAATGAAATTCGGATCTGTTATCGTTGATGTTTCAATTGATCAAGGAGGTTGTTTTGAAACTTCGAGAGTTACGAATCACAAAGAGCCTACTTATTCAGATTATGGTGTAATTCATTATTGCGTTCCTAATATTGGTGCAAGGGTTTCAAGAACGGCGAGTTACGCATTAAGTAACGTGTTTGCTCCTTTATTGAAAGATGCAGGAGAGTACTCAGGTATTGATCACTTGCTCAAAAATGATGCAGGAGTAAGAAATGGAGTATATATCTATAAAGGTTGTGTAACTAACAAGGCTTTGGCAGATATCTATAGACTACCATTCAAAGATTTAGATTTATTAATGTCAGCATTTTAATATGGCAATCTCAAAAAAAAGACGACTATTTATTTTCTTTTCATCGTTTGGTGTAACCGCTTTACTGATGATTTCAATCTTCTGGAAAGGAGAGTGGTTACCTTCAAATCAGGTAAAGAGAAATCTTTTATATAACCCAACACAACCTATTCAATCTACTGAAGGAGCGGCTGAAGATTTAAAAGGTTTAGGACTGAATATTTCGGATATCAGACATTTTATTAGAAATGGAGAAGTAGACTTACCTCCATTGGAAAGAGCTACTGATGAAAACCCTTGTGTGAAGTATTTAATAGAATACGAAGATCCTCAAACAGAGGACGAATATGAAATCATTGCAAAGGTTTGTAAGGAATATAGAAAAACGTCTCGAGACGGACAGATGGGTACTGCTGTTCTAGAGCCTGTGTTTTTAGTGAGTGTTAAGAAGGAGACAGATTCTTCAGAGGACTAAACCACTCTTAATCCCTCTGTTATCAAGTATTTAGGAATTCTATTTCTTTGAAATAGCTTAGTTTATACCTATCTTTTAGGTAATCTAACCTAACTACACATGAATAAACTATTTACTTTATTAGGATTATTGTTCCTTTTTGGAAGCAGTAAAGCCCAATCAACATTCCAATGCGGAGTAAACCATAGTAATGATTCCATTACTAAAGACAGGATGCTAGCAAACCGAGCTGCAATTCCACACAATGTTATTGAGTCGGCCAAGGCGAGTCGAGCAAATTATTACATTCCTATCCAAATTCACATGATTGGTGAGGACGATGGAACAGGGTATGCTGATATCGACGAGGTTTTCGGTTCAGTTTGTCAGTTGAACGAAGACTATACTCAGTTCGGAGTTCAGTTTTATATCGATCTACCAATTCGATTTGTGAACAACTCAACCATTTACAATAACTCACATAATCAAGATGCTTATCCGATTTTCGGAAATCTTACAGTGAACAATAAAATGAACATTTTTGTTGGTCCTTCTGTTGACTCACCGGTATCGTCTTATTACTTAAACGGATATGACTATGTTTTCCTATTGGATCAAATGATGGGATATGGAGAGTATACATTAACACACGAAGTAGGTCACTTTTTCACATTACCTCATACTTTTTACGGTTGGGAGGATATGGATGCCAGAGATTATGCAGGACAATCGATTCCTTCAAATATTAACTGGGCAAGAGCTGAATCTGTTAGAAGATCAGGAGGTAACTGTAATTCCGCGGCTGATGGCTTTTGTGGAACTGAAGCAGATTACGTTTCATTTAGAGCACCGTGTCCAATGACCTACGACTTGAGAGATCGTTATGGAGAATCATTAGATCCTGATGAGACGAACATTATGTCTTATTACTATGATGAATGTGTAAGTACTTTTTCAGATGATCAAGAGAACGCGATTATAGCGGATATCTTCTCAAGAGGATGGTCAAACTTTTCTGCACCGAACCTAAATACCGTTGACCCTTATGTATTGTCAAACCCAAGTCCAACAGCTTCAGAGTCTGTTGAACATGGTAGTAACTTGACCATTTCATGGGATGCTGTTGACGGAGCTAGTAATTATTTGTTAACCATTGATCGATCTCATCATATTGTTGATGTATCATTGGAAAACATCGAAACGGTTGTAACGACTAATCCAAACTATACAATAAGTACATCAAACTTGGAATTAGATACGTATTATCGTTGGTCAGTAATACCTTTTACTGAATCGTATACCTGTGCAGATGTCTCTGAGTACAGTAAGTTTGTTGTTGAGGCAAAGACTACCGGAATTAATGATGAATTCAACGAATTAGGGATTTATCCAAATCCTACTAATGGAATTTTGAATATTGATTTAGAAGGAGATAAGAATATTGAAGTTTATAGCATGGAAGGAAAGCTTCTAACTAGCGAATGGACAAATGGTCTACAATTCGATATTTCTTCCTTCACAGCAGGTATATACTTGATTAAAGTAAGTCATCAAGACAAAGTCTACACAAGTAGAATTATCAAAGAATAAGAGTTTTGAAATATAGATTGAAACGCAAGTCTTTAAGGCTTGCGTTTTTTTTGGGATAAAGTAAAGAAATCGGTATTATTCTTAATTAATCATATTGTGGTGTGCTGAGCTTGTCGAAGGATCTCCTATTTATATTTGTTATCCAGTATCGTAGGGGCTCCCCTTGCGGGTTCCCGAACAATAAATATCCTTAACTAACCATTATACAATTAAACTGGTTAATTTTTTGTCCACAGATTTCACAGATTTTTTTTCACATGTAACGTTTACTATTAACTAACAATAATTTGTAAAACCGCATCGCGGTGTACATAATGGTAGTAAAACCATTGAACCATGTTTTGATCCGCATCATGGATCGCATAAAACGTTCTCCAATAATATAGGGTTGCGGTCCCTATTAGGGGACGCAACCCTATATTATTCTATCCTGAAGGGATTTTCCCTTGGTAGAATTAATGTACATCCAAAACAATATCCCTAAAGGGAATCTCCTGTATTTGGAAATTCCCTTCAGGGATAATTCTGTTTAGACCGACCTGGGCTACCAAGGGAAAATCCCTTCTGGATTAATCAGATAAGATATATGGATGGTGAAATAACTCTTGATTACTTACATGACGTGGCTTGTAGTATCCTTATTTGCTTTTAACATAAAAATCAGGATGCATTGGATTATTTTTTTTAACCACAGATTTCACGGATTACACAGATTTTAGATAGTACTTCGTTCGGTAATAATCAGACGAATTTTCTTCAAAAGAAAACCGCATCGCGGTTTATATAATGGTAGAAAAACCATTGAGCCGTGTTTTGATCCGCATCGTGGATCGCACAAAAAATTGTCCAATAATATAGGGTTACGTCCTCTAATAGGGACCGCAACCCTCTTGTTATGGAAAATATATTATCTATAACGGTAGGGGCTCCCCCCTGCGGGTGCCCGTTTACCTAAAAACAAAAAAGGCTGTCCAAAGACAGCCTTTTTTAATAATATGATCGGGACTACTAGTTATTCAACATAACTGGCATTACAAGCATTAAAATATGCTCACTTTCCGTATCCTGAACCTTTGGTAATAAAATACCAGCTCTGTTCGGAGCAGATAATTCAATGTTTATTTCTTCTGAATCAATGTTAGATAACATTTCAATTAAGAACTTAGAGTTAAATCCGATTTCCATGTCTGTACCAGCGTACTGACAAGTTAATCTTTCATTTGCCTTATTATTGAAGTCTAAATCTTCTGCAGATAATTGTAATTCACTTCCAGAGATTTTCAATCTAATCTGATGAGTAGTTTTGTTAGAGAAAATACCAACACGCTTAATTGAAGCTAAGAAATCAGCTTTGTTCAACGTCAATAAGTTTGGATTGTCTTTAGGAATAACCGCATCGTAGTTAGGATACTTTCCTTCAATCAATCTACAGATTAACTTAGTATTCTCTAATTTGAAAATAGCGTTTGAGTTGTTGTACTCAATACTTACTTCTTCATTATTTCCAGCTGTGTTTTTAAGCAAGCTTAAAGGCTTTTTAGGTAAGATGAATGAACTTCCTCCCTCAGCTGTAAAATCGTCTCTTTTGAAACGAACTAGCTTATGAGCATCAGTTGCAACAAACGAAATGTTATCGTTTGAAAATTCACAGTACACACCGCTCATTACAGGTCTTAATTCATCATTTCCTGTAGCAAATAATGTTTTGTTAATTGCTTTTGTTAAAACAGCAGAAGGAATAGTGATGTTACTCGCATTCTCAATTAATGGTGTTTTAGGAAACTCTTCTCCGTTGTGACCAACACTTCCGTATTTTCCGAAGTCTGAAACAAATTCTACTTTGAAAGTATCTTTGTCGATTGAGAAAGTTAAAGGTTGATCCGGTAATTGCTTCAATGTATCTAACAAAGTCTTTGCAGGAATAGCAATTGTAAAATCTTCTTTAGCATCAACAGGCATTGTAACTGCCATTGTTGTTTCTAAATCAGAAGCTGTGATTGTTAATTCACTACCGTTAATCTCGAATAAAAAATTATCCAAAATTGGTAAAGTGTTGTTAGAGCTTAAAACTCCTGAAATCTTTTGTAATTGCTTTAATAAAGCGCCACTAGAAACAATGAAATTCATACTAATTCTAAAATTATTACAACAAATATAATGGCTAGAAAAGCTAGATTAAGAGCTAACTTTTAAAACTTATTAACAGCTGAAATCTTAGCTAGCTGGTTGAAGAAAACTTGTCTTTCGAATAGTCAAAGCATCGAACACAAAGTACTGAATAACAAGTAGTTCTTTCTTATCGTTTTGTAAGGCAAAAAGACGATCAGTATCAAACTGAAGCGGGTTACCATTAATGTCTAATTCTTCTTTTAATGGCTTTCTTCTATAACTATCTAAACGGTTTTCTTTTCCTTCGGAATTAGTAACGGTAATTGAGAAGTACGGGTCTGTTGAAAGCAGTGAATCGATTTCAACCGACATGTCTTTTGTTGCAATAGCTTCAAAGTTGACTTGCTTGTAGTTTAATAAATACTCTTTAACGGCTAAATCATTTACATTGCTTTCTTCTTTTCCTTCATGGTCGAAAAGCTTAACCGCACCGTCTTTTATTTCTATAGAAAAAGACTCTTTTAAGTTTGCAGGATAATTGACTGTAAGCTTGCTGATTTCTCCATTACCGTACTGAAATACAGAACGATTTCTCCATAAACTTTCTTGAATGATGTATCTAGGTGTTAAGTAGCCATTGAAACCTGGTAACTCACAAACTACCATTCTTTCTGCTTTATCACCTGTTTCTGTGTCTTCCTTAAGGTAAAAGGTTCCCGCTCCATCTTGAGTTTGTGTTCCAACTAGGTATGACATGATGTTTTCTCCTTTTGAAAACACTTCTACTTTAATGTGTCTTGAGATCAGGTTCTTGACCATATTGTCATGAGCTTTTTCAGCAACAGGGTTTCTAAATTTCACGTACTCCATTGTTTCCAATAACTGCGCTATAGCATCTGGTCTGGCCGTATAGCTGTCATTCAAACGCCAATTACTTCCTTCTTTTTTCAAATGGACTTTCTTTCCATCTTGATCGAATAGGTAAATTTCATCAACGATTGATGCTTTAACTGAAAATTCACGTGCTTGCTCTCCTTGAATCGATTGATTCTTCGGACTACATGATATGGCAAAAACAACAAGGCTTAAATAGAATAAGTACTTCATTTATTTCGAATATTTCATCTTTCGGATGATAGTAATAGGAGTCACAATGATTAACATCATCAATAATGGTCCCAATAAGTTGATTAGCTTCCAAAAAGAACCTTCTTCTTTAACTTTCTTTTTGTCTAATAAACGAAGCTGTATTTTTCTACTTCGCATCGGAATTAAGTCTTCGTCACCACATAAGTAATTCATAGAGTTCATTAAGAATTTCTTGTTGTCGTAGAATTGATCAGAGTAGAATTTATTAACTGAAAGGGGATAAGGTCTACCTTCTCTCGTAACATCATTTTTAATGATACTAGCATCAGAAAGTACAATCATTCTACTATATTCTCCTTGCTTTTTCATTGGAAAATCAACTACTCTGTTTTTGTAGTAGGATTCAAATTTACCTTCCAATAGAACTCCAATAGTTTGTCTTCCTTTATTGAATCGCTCTACACTTGGTTTTCTAACCGCCGTTTGAAGACTAACTCTAACTGGAGTTTTTAAGATTTTAGAATTCTCGCTGGTTTTAAGTATCACATGCTTATCAATACCAGGAACAGGAATAGTATCAATTGTACTTGCAAAATTACTTCGGATAGGATCAAGGTTGGTGTTAATTAAATGACTGTTGTCACT
The DNA here is from genome assembly GCA_965661855.1 of Flavobacteriales bacterium. GTDB lineage: Bacteria > Bacteroidota > Bacteroidia > Flavobacteriales_C > CBFIFL01 > CBFIFL01. Next base: position 1,214 of record CBFIFL010000030.1, on the reverse strand, counting down.
GATCAATAAAGGATCATATACCCATGGATATCTTGTGAATCTAGGTTGGTTTCCTTGGTATCCATCAAAAACAGGTACAGGTCCACACGTAAGATCCTGAACAATGTTTGGATTAATTCTAGCTCCATAACTATAACTTAAATCAAATAACTTGTTTTGAACAGGAAACGCCATTGAGATTCTTCCCGTTTGAAGACTATCCATATTAGCCGTATTTCCATTTAAAGCCCAAAGCACCTTTCCACCTTTCATGATGAACTGATCAATTAGAAAGCATTCTTTATCGCTAAAATTATCCTTTGGTCCAGCTATAACGATTGCTTCGAATTTCTCTAATAGTTGAAAATCCAGCTGACCTGATTGATTCTCTTTCAATTCAACCCTAGATATAACCTTCTTTTTCTGTAATTCTATCGAATCGATTTTGATCTCAAATACATTGTAGTACTCTTGAAGACCTGTAGCAAAATCCCATACTTCCTCGTCTATAAATTCTCCGTGTCCGGATGTGAAGGCAACAGCTGGTTTACTAGGGTGACTCAGTTTTCTTATCGAATTACTTAACTCAAATTCCAATGACTCGATACTTTTGTTTAAAGCAATTTCAGGAGGTAGAGATGTTTCTGATTTTAATAACTGAACGGGTAAGCTCTTTCCTTGATAGTATATAATCGCTCCAGGAAATAAATACTGCTGCTCTGATCCTGATTCCGTATTCAACTGAACATTAGTTGGCTGAAGTCCTTTTTTTCCTAATTGCTCAAAAACCTTGTTAGGATCCTTATTTAAAGAGTAAGGATCAACAAATTCATAAGTTAAACCTTGATCAGCATATGCTTCAAATTCATCAAGCATCTCCTTCGTTTCCTTTTGAAGACGAACAAATCCAGAATTTAGATCTCCCTCCAGATAGACGGTGATAATCAACTCTTCTTCTAAAGAATCCAGCGTGTTGATTGTTTGATCTGATAATGTGAACCTTTTTTCTTCCGTTAAATCTAAACGAGTAAAAAAGAATGATCCTACGTAGTTAATAGCGACTAATACTAAAAGCCAAACGAAGAGCTTAAAAAGGTCATATGTTCTAGAGTGCTTTTTTACCATTTCCTACTGTTTATAACGGTTTTGGTTAAAATGATAAAAAAGGAAATCAGACTTAAGAAGTAGATAACATCTCTGGTGTCGATTCTTCCTTTTGAAATACTATTGTAGTG
>CBFIFL010000029.1:0-32993 GCA_965661855.1 Flavobacteriales bacterium | reverse complement strand
TATCCTATTCCTTTGTTAAAGGACAAAAGGATTCAATAACTACTATTTACACTTTTGTAGCCTTATGTGATAATGAAAATCAGGGAATTTATCCAGTTTCTAAAGATTTAGGTAATGGTCAAAATCCAAGATTAAACCTATACTGGGGTGCTTTGTATGGAGTTAAAACACATTTTAGAAAATCATCAAGCGACTGGACTTATATTAAGTCTGAAAAAGTTGACTCAATAGTGTTAGAACGTGTGTTCTTTAAGCACAAAGTCAAAAATGTATACTTGATAGCGGATGCTTATGATGGTAGATATATCAAAAAATGCACAGATGATTTTTTAAAGAGTAGTTGGGGAATGAAGAAAGATTCCATCGATTGCAATGGAATTAAACTTGGAGCATATGGTAATTCTAAATTAATAGCTTATGCTGGTCATGATGGATTGATGGAGTTTAAAATGGATACGGACTATAAAGCTGTTGATAGTCAACAAAGGGATATGATTATTTTGGCATGTGTTAGTAAGACTTATTTTAAACCTTACTTGCAAAGTGAAAACATAAATAAGCTTGTTTGGTCCACAGGGCTTATGGCTCCAGAAGCTTATATCCTGCACGATGCGTTTGGAGTATATGTAAAAGGACAAAGTTCTGAAAAAGTCAGGGAAGTTGCTGCAGGAGCGTATGCCAAATATCAAAAATGTAGTTTAACAGCAGCCAAAAGATTACTTATATCTGAATAGCCTGTTCTGCTTATAGCTTGCAGTCAACAAAAAGAACCGCATCGCGGTTCGCATATTCAAACGCAAGGAACTATTACCTATAGATCAACCTTTTCTTCAAATTCACCTTTAACACAATTAACTATTCTTCCCGGGTATTTATCCAATAGTCTATAATCGTGTGTAGCCATAACAACTGTGGTTCCTTCAGCTTTGATGTCATTTAACAACTGCATGATTCCGTCCGTAGTTTCTGGGTCTAGGTTTCCTGTAGGTTCATCAGCAATGATTAACTCAGGACTATTAAGAAGTGCTCTAGCGATAGAAACCCTTTGTTGTTCTCCTCCTGATAATTGATGCGGATACTTTTTATTCATGCCCTCTAAATCAACCATTTTTAAAACCTCTTTAATTCGGTTTTGGATCTCCAGTTTTTTCTTCCATCCAGTAGCCTTCAGGGTAAACTTTAAATTCTCTTCCACATTTCTGTCTGGCAGTAATTGAAAGTCTTGAAAGATCACACCTAGCTCTCTTCTAAGCTTAGGTATCTTTCTTCTTTTAAGTTTATTTAAACTGAACTCTTTAAATTTAATATCTCCTTCGGTAAGCTTATTGTCGGCGTAAAGTAGTTTTAGAAGCGAACTTTTTCCACTTCCTGTTTTACCAATCAAGTAGATAAATTCCCCTTTGTTAATCTCCAGGTTAACTCCTTTTAAAATTTGTAAATCCTTTGTTTTAAAAGACACATTTTTAATTTCTACTAGCTGCTCTGACATAAACCGAATTTAGATATAAATATAATGTTCTCTTTTGGATGTAAGACAATCTTACATTTCGCATACTTTCAACAGTTTTACGTTGATAAATACCATGATGTAAACACTATAACGCATATGGTCTTCGTTAATTTTATGAGGTTATATAATATGGTAATGAAAGGAAAGGTTTTAGCGTGGCTATTGATCTTGTGTTCTATAGGGATACAAGCACAGGTATCATCGATTCATCAAGATTTTAATCAAGTCTATTTGGAGGGATTGTCTTTATACGAAAAAGGCTTGTATTCAAACGCTCAGCAAATGTTTGAGCAGGTAATGGAGACAGTTGATGAACATTCAGAGTTAAGAAAGAATGCTCAGTATTATTCGGCTCTTTGTGCTTTGGAATTATTCAACAAGGATACTGATGAATTGTTAAAGGAGTTTTTACAAGAACACCCACATACCAATAAATCTGAAATTGTTGAATATCAATTAGGTAGATATTACTATCAGAGAAAAGCATATTCAAAAGCCATCGAATGGTTGGAGAAAGTGGATAAGTATGAGTTAGATATGTACTCTAAAGAAGAGTATTACTTCAAGCTTGGTTTTTCTTATTTCAATCAAAGGCAAAAACACAAAGATTACCTAGAAAAGGCTCAAGCAGCTTTCTATGAAGTTAAAAGTGATGAAAGTGTTTACGCGCTTTTAGCCATTTATTATCACTCACATATATTATATAGCAAAGGGAAATATCAAACTGCTTTAAACGGATTTCAAAAGCTAGAAAGTCATCCTTCTTTAAAAGCAATTGTTCCCTATTACATTACGCAAATCTATTATTACCAAAACAAGAACGAAGAGTTGCTAGAATACGCTATTCCTTTGTTAGAGTCAGGTTCGGCTAAAAGAGAAAGCGAAATAGCGAGAATGATAGGAGAGGCTTATTATAGAAACGAAGAGTATAAAAAATCGGTTCCTTACTTAAAGCAATACGTTGATAAGAAAAGAAATATAGCTTCTGAAGACTTGTATCAATTAGCTTACGCACAGTATAAATCTAATTTAAGTAATGAAGCTATTGAAAGCTTTGAAAGACTTGCTTCTCAGAAGGATACACTCGGACAATTGAGTTACTATTACTTGGGAGATATCTTTCTTAAGAAGAATGAAAAGGAAAAAGCTAGGGTAGCATTTAAGTATGCTAGTTCTGTTTATTTTGATGAAGAATTAGCTGAAAATGCTTTGTTTAACTATGCGAAGTTGGCCTATGATTTATACGATCCTTATCAGGAAGCGATTAAATCATTCGAATTATTCTTAAAGAAGTATCCAAACTCAAGTCGTAAAGATCAAGCTTATAGATATCTATTAGATGTTTATGTGAATACCAAGAATTACGATCAAGCCTTATCTGCTTTAGATAAAATTGAACTGAAGGATTTGAAACTGAGAAGAGCTTATCAAAAGATTGCCTATTCAAAGGGAGTTGAAGTATTTAACAATCAGAAAAAAACGTTTAGTTCAAAGCTTAGTAGCAAGAAAGGATACCTAAGTGCTATTGATTATTTCGAGCAATCACTTAAATATCAAATCGATAATAAGTTAGTTGCTTTAGCTTACTACTGGATGGGAGAGGCTAACTATAAGATTCACAATTATACGGATGCGGTTGTTTTGTTTGAGAAGTTCAAATACTCACCAGCCACATCGAATACAGAAGAAAGTAAGATCATTGATTACAACTTAGGATATACTTATTATAAAGTAGGTATGCAGCAGACTAAGGGGGAGACTGGGAAAACAAATTCAGCTCTTGGAAAGTCTATTGAAGCATTTAGGAAGTATACCGTTTCGAAACACGGAGATACCTTAAAATTGAACGATGCTTTCTTAAGAATTGCGGATTCTTATTTCATTCAAAGAAATTTTGATTTTGCGGCAGACTTCTATCAGCAAGCGGTGAAGTTGAATCAACTTAATCCTGATTATGCTTTAATGCAGTTGGCTCAATCAAACGGTGTTTTGGGTAAGGACAAAGAGAAAATTGAAAACCTTACGGCGTTGGTTACTACTTATCCAACCTCTTCTTATTTAGATGATGCTTTCTTTTTGATTGGAGAGGCTTATTTTGGATTGAATGATTTGGATCAAGCAAGGACTTATTACTCTGCCTTAATTGAAAAAGGAGATGTAGTTGCAGGAGGAATTAGACAGACGTCTTTGGTTAGATTAGCATTAATTGATTATCAAACAGAGAACTTGGAAGGAGCGGTTGGGAATTTCCAAAACGCGATTGAAATGAATCCTAGAAATAAAGTTTCTGAACAAGCTTTAGAAGGAATTCAAGAAGTGTATACGAAGCTAGGAGACACAGAGGCTTACTTTGATTGGTATGCTAAATTGGGTCTGCCTCAATACTCTTCGAAAGAAAAAGATAGTTTCTTATTTGATGTAGCGAGAGAGCAATACTTAGACAATAAGTTTGAGAAATCAGTGGTAAGCTTTCAAACCTATTTAGAGCAGTTTCCAAATGGTTTACATCAAGTGGATGCGAATTACTTTAAAGCGGACTGTCACTTGAAATTAAAGCAGAATGATTTGGCCCTTGCTCATTATGATTCCGTTGTGGTTCAACCAATAAGTGATTATACAGAAGATGCGGTGCTTCAAGCGGCAAGATTACATGTAGAGAGAAAAGAGTGGGAACAAGTCGTATTCAAGTACCTAATTCTGGAAGATGTAACCGATTATTACCCAAACAGATTAGAAGCTAGAATCGGTTTAATGAGAGCTTATTATGAGTCAGGAAATAAAAAGCTTTCAAGCAGATATGCTCAGATTGTAGCTGGAAACAACAAAGTACCAAACGAAGTGAAATTCGAGGCTCATTTAACTATGGCCAAGTGTGCTCATGACATGGGCGACTTAGATAAAGCTCTGAAGGAATATCAAGCAACCGTTGATTTAACCAAGAATGAGATTGGTGCAGAAGCAAAGTACAATGTTGCATTGATTCAATACACTCAGCAAGATTATGATGCCTCTAAAGCGACTATAATTGAGTTAGCCAAGCAGATTCCTGCTTATCGTTATTGGATTTCTAAAGGATTCTTGTTGTTAGCGGATAATTACATTGCTAAGGAAGATCTATTTCACGCGGAACACACGCTTCAAATGATCCTAGAAAATGAAGAAGAGGAAGAGATCAAGGATTTAGCAATGTTGAAAATGGCTGAAATAGACTCGATGAGAGAGGAAGAAGAATTATTGGAAGAGAGTGATGATTGGGAGTTTGATTTTAATACAGAAGAGGCTGTTGATTCTACTGTAATTGAATTGCCTCAAGACACAATTGTTTCACCTATTAAATCAGTAGAATAATGAAAAAGTTACTATTTATATTACCATTGTTGATAGGTGGGAGTTTGCTTGCTCAAGATGAAAAGGGTGTTTTTGATTTTACTTCTAATTATGAAGCAAAAATTGAAGAGGCTGATAAAATAAATCTGAATCCAACCTTGGTTGATACTATCAAAACAGAGGTTGATTTAAAATATTCAGTAGTACCTAAGCATGTTAATACGGCATATAAACCAAAGGAGATTCCTCCGGTTAAGCTGAAAGTTAATGTGCCATTAAAAAAGCTGAAATCTCATTATGCAAGTGTTGGACTTGGAATGAACGCTTATCCAGAGCTGGTATATGGTTTCAATATGAAGAGAAATAAAGAACACTTTTTTAGTGCTCATGCAAAGCATTTCTCGGCGAAAACAGATGTTCAAGGTTATTCAAGGAATAATCAAATGATGGATAATGATTTATCTCTTTCTTACAAGAGGTTTAAACATAAGTATACCTTCTACGCTGGTTTAGATTATTCTTATGATCAATATTCGTTATATGGTATTTCGGATGAAGATGAAATAAATAATCTGTTACCTGTTGCTGGAAATTTAAGCTCTGCCTATTCAATGGGGACAGCTAATTTAGGTTATGTAAGTAATTATAAAGACTCAGCAAAGGTTAATCAACAAGTAGACCTTTCGTATATCAACTTCTTTGATGAAGCCGATAATATGGAGCATCAAATTGCTCTGGATGGAGAGTTGAAGAAATGGATCGAACAAGATCTACTTAGAGTTGATATCAATGCCAACTACTATAGTGCTTTTGCAAATGTTTCAGAGGTAAGTACTTTTGACGTAGTACCAACTATTCAGCGTACAAAAGGAAAGGCAAGTGTAGAGATTGGAGGTGGACTTTCAGGAAACTTGATCGATGCAGGTTCTAAAGTGATGTTTGTTCCAAGACTTAACGCTAGCTATCAAATAGTGAATAAAGTACTTAACGCTTTTGCTACTGCTGATGGAGGATATGACCGATTGTCGTACAGCGCCTTGATTGCACAAAACCCGTTCTCTAGGTTCAATGAAGGGATGATGACAACTAAAACCGTGATTGATTTATCAGCAGGTATTAGAGGAGCCTTTTCTAAGCGAATGACTTATAAACTAGCATACAGGTATTCTTCAAAAGAGAACGATTATTTATTTGTTGCAAATTCTTTTTATTCTAGTGCTCTTGAATTAGACGTGATCTTTGATAACGTGAAAATGAATCAGTTTAATGCTGAATTATCACATGATGGGGAGAAGTGGAAGAATGTGTTATATGGTGAAGTAAATACGTACGCTACTGTAACAGCTCTAGCAGCATGGCATAGACCAGCTTATCAAGTAAAGTATAACACCTCGTATAACTTGCAAGATAAAATCAAGGTTGGCGCTGATTTATACTATGTCGGACCTAGAAAAATGACACCAGGATTTTTATCTACTTCTATATCTCCAGAAACGGTTGATCCTTTTATGGACATGAACTTTCATATTAAGTACAATTACAATAAGAATTTACAGGCATTTATTCGCTTGAATAATGTTTTGAATAACAACTATTTGCTATGGCAAAACTACCCTAGCACAGGCTTTAATTTCTTAGTTGGAGCGAACTATAAATTTTAGATTAACAATTTGTTAATTACATGTTGAAAAGTCCAGTGAATGCTGGGCTTTTCTCGTTTTTTAAGCCCTCTCAAAAACGTATCTTTATTGCTATTGAATTGATATAATTATTCCCATAAAATATGAGCGAAGAAAAGAAGGATTATTCAGCCGGTAATATTCAGGTATTAGAAGGTTTAGAAGCGGTAAGAAAAAGACCTGCGATGTACATCGGTGATATCGGTGTAAAAGGTCTTCACCACTTGGTATATGAGGTAGTTGATAACTCTATTGATGAAGCTTTAGCTGGACATTGTGATACAATTATGGTTGCTATTCAAGATGGTAACGTAATTAGAGTTGAAGATAACGGAAGGGGGATTCCTACAGGAATGCACCCTAAAGAGAAAAAGTCTGCTTTAGAGGTGGTAATGACTGTATTACACGCCGGAGGTAAGTTTGATAAGGATACGTACAAAGTTTCAGGAGGACTTCACGGAGTTGGGGTTTCTTGTGTAAACGCATTATCAGATAATTTAGAAGCTGTTGTTCACAGAGATGGGAAGATCTGGAAGCAAACATATTCTAAAGGTGTTCCTCAAACAGAAGTAGAGATTATTGGAGAAACAGATAAAACGGGTACAATTGTAACGTATCATCCTGATTATTCAATCTTCATGGAGAATGACTACTCTTACGAAACGCTTGCGAATCGTATGAGAGAATTATCATTCTTGAATAAAGGAATTAGAATCACATTAACTGATGAAAGAACAGGAGAGACTGATGCTGATGGTAAGCAGATTTCTGAGTCTTTTTTCTCTGAAGGTGGATTGAAAGAATTCGTTACTTACTTAGACGATAGAAGAGAGAGTTTAATTCAAGATACTATCTATATGGATGGTGAAAAGAATGGAACTCCTGTTGAGGTTGCAATGCAATACAATACTTCTTTCTCTGAAAACATATTTTCATACGTAAACAACATTAACACGCACGAGGGTGGAACACACCTTACAGGGTTTAGAAGAGCTTTAACAAGAACGTTAAAGACTTATGCTGATAAATCGGGGATGTTGAATAAGTTGAAGTTTGATATATCAGGAGATGACTTTAGAGAAGGTTTAACTGCTGTTGTTTCTGTTAAAGTTCAAGAACCTCAATTCGAAGGACAAACAAAAACAAAGTTAGGTAACAGTGAAGTTAGTTCTGCTGTTGATCAAGCGGTAAGTGAAATGCTTACAAATTATTTGGAAGAACATCCAAATGATGCAAAGCAAATTGTTCAAAAAGTAATCTTAGCAGCACAAGCGAGAAACGCAGCTAAGAAAGCTAGAGAAATGGTTCAAAGAAAGAACGTTATGTCAGGTTCTGGTTTACCAGGAAAGCTGTCTGATTGTTCTGAAAAAGATCCTGCTTTATGCGAGGTTTACTTAGTCGAGGGAGATTCAGCAGGTGGAACTGCGAAGCAAGGAAGAGATAGAAACTTTCAAGCTATTCTACCATTAAGAGGTAAAATCTTAAACGTAGAGAAGGCAATGCAACATAAGATCTTCGAAAATGAGGAGATCAAAAACATGTACACGGCTTTAGGTGTTTCGGTAGGAACAGAAGAAGACGAAAGAGCATTGAACGTTGAAAAAATCAGATACCATAAGATTGTGGTGATGTGTGATGCCGATGTTGATGGTTCTCACATTTCTACGCTAATCTTAACGTTCTTCTTTAGATTCATGAGAGAGATTATCGATTTAGGTTATATCTACATTGCAACTCCACCTCTTTACTTAGTAAAGAAAGGAAAGCAAGCTAAATATGCTTGGAGTGATGAAGAGCGTGACATGATAGTAAAAGGAATGGTTGGTGATTCAGGAAAAGAATCAGGAATTAACATTCAGAGATATAAGGGTCTTGGGGAAATGAACGCTGAGCAATTGTGGGAAACTACAATGGATCCAGGAACAAGAATCTTACGTCAAGTTACTATTGATAATGCAGCTGAGGCTGATAGAACATTCTCTATGTTAATGGGAGATGAGGTACCACCTCGTAGAGAGTTCATCGAGAAGAATGCTACTTATGCAAACATTGATGCATAATTGCTTTTAGATAATTATTGAAAGTCCCGATCTGGTTAGATCGGGACTTTTTTTTTCTCCTATTCTATTGAAAAAGAGTAGTGTACCAAAGGCATGGAAGCATCAGTTATTTTAAGCCAAAACAAATCTGTCAATAAAATCACAAAATGTTTTGTCAGTAAAATATAATGCATATCTTTGCAGTCCGGTTGGGAGAATTTATTCTTCATTTATCAATCGGGGCGTAGCGTAGCCCGGTCATCGCGCCTGCTTTGGGAGCAGGAGGTCGCAGGTTCGAATCCTGCCGCCCCGACTACAGAAAAAAGGGTTCCAGAAATTGGAACCCTTTTTTTATTCCCATGCTCATGTGAGGCTCATGCAAAACTTTTTCGGCTCATTTTAGACTATTATTTCTTGTTAGTAAGGTGTTAGTAAAAGTGTGCGTAGTTGAAAAGTTTAAATCAAACCTTAACCCTCTTTCTATTGTTCTGACACATTCTGTCCGAGTCTCTGTCTAAATTGACTCCATGAGAAGTATAATTGAAGTATTAGAGATCCCAGAAGAACAAGTTTGTATCGACATTTCTATTAGAAAAAAACAATGGATAGAGTTTTTAGAAATGTTTCGATATAGTATTCCAGGTTTGTATGAGAACACAATAGATGTAATTAAAAATGTGCTACTTCAGTTAAAAGTTGACTCTTCAGTTAATTTTTCAATTTAGTTTTCAGGGTTTCATTGTTAGTTTCATCGTTGTTGAGCTCCTCAGTATTTATTTGAATCTCGTTGTCTTCCTTATAAGATTGCTTAACCTTTAAATGCTTAAGTTCATTTAAACACTTGTTGTGAACCGATCTGTAGAAGTATGACTTAATATTTAAGTCGGATTCAAAAGAGTCTTTCTTTTCCCAAAAAAACAACGAAGAGTTGTTGAACAATATCTTCTGATGCTTCTGCATCTTGAATTATTTTACAAGCATAATTAACCAAAGCGGCATAATGCTCATGGAAAAAAGCTTCGAAAGCTTTTTCATTTCCTGCAAGAATATCTTTGGTTTAGCTTGAGTACGTTTCCACGTTATTTTATTCTGTTCAGTCCTTCCTTTGCTAATTTAAAAGCCGGGTTGCTTTCTACTGATTCTTGGTAGTATGATTGAGCTTTATCTAATTCTCCTTTCGTTTCAAAACATAAACCAATCATGTATAATGCCTTTGAATGAGAACGACGAATTTTTAAGATTTCTTGAAAGTAAGCCAAAGCTTTATCGGTGTCTTTCTTTATTTCAAATTCAATATATCCCAAATTATAAAGGGCATCTGTATGGTTAGGGTCAATATCACGAATGGCTTCGTAAGCTTGACATGCCCCAAGTGTGTCTGAGTTACTTTGAAGAAAGTAAGCCATGTGATACAATGCTTCAACGCTTTTCGGATTAATACTTAATGCATTTTGATAATAGGTAACGGCTAAAGGATCATTATCCAATGCTGATAAAGCTCCTAATTGAATAAAAGCATGATAGTAGTCAGGATCAAGTTCCACGGTTGTTTGAAAACTGGACTTAGCAAACTTTAAGTTATTTGAATACTTGTAAGCCATTCCTTTTAAGAAGTAAGCTTTAGCAATTTCGTCATCCTTTTTCAATGCAATGTTTACATATTTAAAAGTAGAATCATACTGTGCTAAATACATATATAACTCTCCCAATTTAAGGTAAGCATCCGTACTAGAGGAGTCTGCATGAATAGCTTGATACAATAATTCCTTAGTTCCTCTTGTATTGTTTTGTTGAAATAGAAGTTCAGCAAGCTTCAGTAAAGCTTGAGCATTATCAGCTTCTAATTTTACCGCCATTTCCAAATCACTTTGGGCTTGAGATGACTGTTTGTTTTTAACAAAGTAATCTGATCTGTCGATATAAGGCTGTGCTTCAAGACTATTGTCTTTTACAGCTAGGTTTAATAAATCAAGGTCACTTAAGGCAGATTCAGAAGGTTTATTCTCTGTATCATTAGATCCACAAGCAATCAATAAAATGGAGAATAATAAGATGATTAACTTTTTCAATGCAATGAATTTTTATCTAAGATACGAAGTCGATTCTTAGTTTTTGAGGCTTAATTTTTTTGTCTTGTAACGAATTGAAAAAACAACACCCAATAACACTAAAGCAATACCTATAAGTGCCATGGTACTATAAGTCTCATCGAAAATGGAGTAACCGATTATCAAAGCGAATATACTGCCGACATATTTTATACTCGTTACTTGAGCTACATTTTCGCTTTGTAAAGCTTTCGTCATGGTCACTTGAGCAATTTGAGTTATGCAACCAAGGAGAATCAATAAAAACCATTCGTATCCATGTGGTGTTCTCCACATTTCTATACCAGTAGCTTTTAAACTTGGGACAAATTCAAATAATAGAATAGCTATAAGTAATAATGGAGTTGCCACTAAAGGGAAGTACAGTACAACAACTAATGGGTGATCTGTGTCTTTTACTTTTCGAACAGAAACGTAAGCTATTCCAGATAAAGCAGCTGAAGAAATCCCTATAATAAAAGAAATGAAGTCCATGTTCGGGTCAAAGTTTTTCATAACAATGATTCCACTAAATGAGATGGCGAAGAATAACCATTGCTTCCATGCTACCTTTTCTTTTAAAATAAGGATTCCAAAGAAAGCCGTGGAAATAGGAGATAGGTACTGCAGGGTGACAGCCGAAGCTAGTGGAATTCTTTCTAAAACTATGAAGAACATGGTAAGCGCTACAGAACCACTTAATCCTCTTAAGATCAAATACTTTTTGTTATTTCCGAAGAAGGGAATTTTTTTTCTTCCAAGCAAGGTGAATGTAATGATCAAAGAAACCAAGCATCTGAAAAAGACCTTCTCGAAAGCAGGAAATTCCAAAAACTTAACAATAGTGTTAACGATTGCAAAGCAGACCGATGAGATCAGCATGTAAACGACTGCTTTTTGATTCATTTAGACCGTTTGAACTTCCACTTTTTTGAAGACGAACTTCACTAGTAAAAACAAGACTCCAATTCCTAAGACGAAAGACACCCAATTAGGCATTCCAAGTGCTGTTGGGATCGTTCCGAAAACAATACTTGCTACCCCACAAATAGCTGCGTAAGGTAACTGAGTTCGAACGTGGTCAATATGATTACAAGAACTAGATAAAGAACTTAGGATGGTTGTATCCGAAATTGGTGAACAGTGGTCTCCTAAAACAGACCCAGCAAGTACACAAGAAGTTACATTGTAGAAAATGCTCATAGCAGAATCATAATCCATTCCCGACTCTAAAGATAACTTCCAAGCTGCCGGTAGCATCAACGGATAAAGTATTGCCATTGTTCCCCATGAAGAACCTGTTGAGAACGCAACAACTGCGGCTAGTATAAAGGTGATGAATGGTATAGACCATGCAGGGATGTCACCCAACAATCCTGTAATGAAATCAGCAGTATGTAAGTGTTCAGTAACATCAGCTAATGCCCAGGCAGAAACTAAAATCATAATGGCACCCAACATTGTTTTGTATCCTTTGATAGTGATATCCATTGCTTCGCTCAGCTTCATGATCTTCTGACCTAGAGTTAATCCTAGAGCAACCAAAAGTCCACTTAAAGAAGACCATAATAAGGCTACGTATGAATCAGACATACCAACGATAGATCCGATTCTTTCTACAAATGAGTGTGCAGGGTTGTTTGGTAATGAAGATAGTCCATTCCAAATTTCTCCCCAAGAAGCTGCTTTTGGTAAATTAAGTGTCTCTGCGGCAGCATGAAACCCAGTGTAAAGGATACCAAATAAGGTAACGCCAATTACTGTTAAAACGGGTAGAATAGCATTGTAAGCTTTTGCTTTCGTTCCATCTTTAATCTGAAATTCTTCAAGCTCTTCTGAGATTTCTTCATCCGAAGTTTCCAATTGAGCATCTGTACTTCTAGCACGCGCTTTTCTTTCTGCTTTCAACATTGGTCCGTAATCCTTACCTAGTAAGATTAAGAACAACATGAACAATAAGGTAAAGATTGGATAGAAAGAGAACTTTAGCGAAGACATAAAGATTCCGTAAGCTCCTTCTTTGATTGGTTGAATAGTTGGGTCAGCTGCAATTTTATCAATTCCACCCTGAACGTAACCCAATTCAGCACCAATCCAAGTGGTAACAAAAGCAATTGCTGCAATCGGAGCAGCTGTAGAATCCACTAAATAAGCTAGTTTTTCACGCGATATTTTTAAACGATCCGTTACGGGTCTCATTGTATTACCTACAACCAAAGTATTCGCATAATCATCAAAGAAGATAGCAACACCTAAGAACCAAGTAACCATTTGTCCTGATCTTGCAGATTTAGCATATTTTGATATTCTATCCACAATACCTTGCATCCCTCCATTCTTAGATATAACAGCAACCATTGCTCCAATAGTCATAGAGAAGAGGATAACGGACTGATGACTGGATTTGGTTAATGCATGGAGGTAGAATGATTCAAAAACATCTACTAATGAAAACCAAAGACCTGATAATACGGTGTGATCGGCGTGATACATAGAAAGTAAAAACACCCCGAAAAAGATACCTAAGAATAAAGATGAAATAACCTCTCTAAATATAAGTGCCATGAAAATAGCAATAAGAGGAGGTAGAATAGAAAGCCATAAAGGAATTGAAGATTGATCGCGATGGTATTTTATTTGCGTTGAGTAAACCTCCAGGTCAAATGATTCAGCAGGTTTAAACTGATAATTAGCTTTTCCGTTTACGAATTCGAATGAGGTGCTTTCACCATTGATAGTTCCTGAAAGGGTTAAATGCTTCGGGAAATCGTTTCTAAGAATTTCAATACTTCCATCGGTGTTAACACCAGAGATTAAAACCTTTGGAATCTCAATGCTTACTTCAGCACTGTCAATAGTATTGATAACTTGAAAGCTTGAACTTTTTTCTGAATCAATATTCTTTAAAACATCAGCGGCATTCTGTGCATTTAAAAGGAAAGAAAATGACAGTAATAATATTCCTATAAAAGTCTTCATAAACTCGATTTCGAATGGCAAAGATATGATTTATGAGGCGAATTAAAGACTAAGAAATTACTGATGACAAGAATGTTACAAAAGAAGAGGTGCTAGATTTTAACCGAACGGTGATAAAATTGGTTATCAACCTGGATAGAGAGCAAATAAATACCTTGGTTTAAGCTGAAATTTTGCCCTTTTTGATAATTGTTTAAGGTTCTGATTAATTGACCATTTACACTGTAAATCAATATTTTATCTGCATTTGTGTTAATGGAAGTGTTTCCGTTCATCGAAATAGTTTTCATTTGGTTCTCAATACTCGCTGGAGAATCAACTACTTCAAAATGATCCAATAACGTATCACCATTATAAATCAATTGAATTCCCCACAAACCTAGCTCTGCATTTGCTGGTAAAGGTATTTTCCAAGTTAAATACGAGGAGTGGTTGAATTCCATAGTGCTGTTGTAATCCCACGAGAAGTATACATTTCCTTGAGGGGTCAACATGGTGTACATATTGGTTAAATCATTACTTAAATCTCTATAGTAACTCACAAAATAGATAGAGTCTGCTGGATGAAAGAAATGTTGTCTGTTTCTAGCTGTTTCACCCTTACATTGTCCTATAACAGGAGCTTCCGAATGACAATCTAATCGTAAAGCCTTTGGATCATAATAATTTAATTGATCATCCCAAGAGGTCGTAATTTGATTGCAGTCACCATTAAAAGGATCAATTAAATTTCCTTGGTTATTGTAAACTTCAAAGTGTAAATGCGGACCGGAGCTTTGACCAGAGGAACCTACAAATCCTAAATGTTCTCCTTTTTCAACGGATTCACCAACTTGTTTTGTCGTTAAAGTTCCTCTCTTTAGGTGTCCGTAATAGGATTCAGATCCATCCTGATGTTCAATATAGATCGCATTCCAAAGAGGATTGGAGAAACTACAGTTTTCATCTGGATTTCCATCTTCTTTTTGAATGATGGTCCCACTTTCTGATGCTACTACATGCACCCAGTTTTCATCCATTATTTCCCAAGAGAATGGCCACAGTGAAAAGTCAGTCCCTTGATGATTATATCCTGTAGACAAATCATAAGAACGAGTTCCACAGTTATAATCTTGAACTTCTCCAATGTTTGGGGCATGATCTACGAAATTAGAAATAGAGTAGTAACCGTTGTGCTTATAGCTGGAATCAGCTTCAAGAGGGAGTCTGAATTGAAGAGCAACGGCTTGTTTATTTGAGTTTGATTTAATTCGCTTTATCATGTTATCTCTAGATTCTTGAGAAAAACATGTTTGACTTGCAGGTTTTATTTCTACCGATTCTTCCTGAACTAAAATAGCTTCTTGAGCATTTGTGTGAATGTAGCTTGTAAGTAGCAGTAAAACAGTCCAGTATAATCGCATATCGCCTTTAACGGATCCGTGTCTTTTAAGTTGCTGAAAACTCGAATTTTCTTAATTTTACAGGATGTTGAAAACACTACGAAATCTATTATTAATTCTGACGTTTGCCTTTGTTTCCTGTTCAGAAGAAGCAAAGAAAGGACTAGAAAAAGTTAAAGTAAAAGGAGAGGCACAGGGTACAACCTATACCATAGTCTATTTTGACAGTCTACCTGACGGTAAACAACAGAAGTTTCAGCAAAAAGTGAAATTGGGAATAGATTCACTTTTATACGCTATAGACAACTCAATGTCGACTTATAATCCAAATTCAATTTTATCAGAGTTTAACTTAAGTGATTCTTGTGTGATTATAGACGGACACTTTTTGGATGTGTACATGGATGCTTATAAAGTATTTGAGGAAACAGAAGGAGCTTTTGATCCTACTGTTTTACCAGCATTGAATTTATGGGGGTTTGGACCAAATAAGATTTATGATTTTGATTCAACTTACACGGATTCAATGAAATATGCATTTTTAGATTCTGCTTCCAGTCATTTGTTAAGTTACATCGATTTGGATGAAATGCAGTTAGGAGGAGATATGTTTGTTACTGCTTCTGATAGTATTGCTGATACATTTAAAGACAATTACATCTGTAAACCTGATAGCAGTTATCAATTGGATTTTAATGCAATTGCGCAAGGTTATTCTGTTGATATGATGGCAAGATACTTAGATCAATTAGGTTTAGAGAATTACTTGGTTGAACTAGGGGGAGAGCTTAAAGGAAAAGGAAGTAAGCCCAATGATATTCCTTGGAAGATTGAAGTTGAAAATCCTTATGATTTAACTCAATCTAGGCGAGCAGCAATAATTGAGTTGAAGAATCTTGGAATGGCAACGTCAGGAAACTATAGAAAGAAGAAAACAATTGGGAACGTTGAAATTGGTCATACCATTGATCCAAGAACAGCTAAACCTGTGGTATCTGATATTGTGAGTATAACAGTTTTTGCAAAGAATACGATTCTAGCAGATGCTTACGCAACGGCATTCATGGTTATGGGAGTTGCTGAGACAGTTAACTATGTAGCTAACAACAGAGCAGACAATCTAGAAATCTATATGATTTATAAAAATGAAGAGGGACAAGTTAAATCCTACGTAAGTATAGGTTTAATCCGCGTTCTGGAAAACAATATTCCAACAGAGGTTTAATCCTCTTCCTTCTTACATTTTTCTTCAGGGGAAGCTCCACAAAAGCTGCAGTTTTCTCCTTCTTTATTAAGAAATGGACTTTGGCTAGCACAAGTACCTGCGAATTTCCCATTCTTCTTCACTAAGATTTTGATTGCAATTCCTGCAAACCCTAAACTCAACATCACGAAAGTGACTAACATTACTTGCATCATAAGTCAAACCTTTTAACAAAGTTAAGTAAAGCCTTTTAAAAATTTCGTCTTCCTGATAACAATCAAGTATCTTTAACATATGGCCGGAAATTCAATGGAACAGAAGCAGGAAGCCTTTAAACGTTTGCTGATTATAATGGACGAACTAAGAGAAGGTTGTCCTTGGGATAGAAAACAGACACTGGAGTCTTTACGTCATCTAACCATAGAAGAAACTTACGAGTTAGGAGATGCAATCATCGAACAAGATTTGAGTGAAATTAAAGGAGAGTTGGGAGACTTATTTCTACACCTAGTTTTTTATTCGAAGATTGGAGATGAAAAAGACGCTTTTGACGTAGCCGATGTATTGAATCAGGTTTGTGAGAAGTTAATTCATCGTCATCCGCATATCTATGGAGATGTAAAAGTTACTGATCAAGAAGAGGTAAAGAGAAACTGGGAGCAATTAAAGCTTCAGGAGAAAAGCGATAAAAAGAAGACCATCCTATCAGGTGTTCCTAAATCTTTACCAGCTATGGTAAAGGCTACACGTATTCAGGATAAGGCAAAAGGAGCTGGTTTTGATTGGGATAATAAAGATCAAGTATTTGAAAAACTTCAAGAGGAAATTCAAGAATTGAAGGTTGAGGTTGAAAAGAATGATCAAGAAAAAATGGAGGATGAGTTTGGAGATGTTTTATTTTCTATGATCAATTATGCCAGATTTTTAAATATCGATCCGGAATTAGCATTGGAAAGAACCAACAAAAAGTTCATCAAGCGTTTCAATTACTTGGAAGAAAAAGCAAATGGGCAGCATAAAAGTTTAAACGATATGACTCTAGATGAAATGGAGGCTATATGGCAAGAAGCAAAAAAGGTATGATAAGATTATTAATATTCATAAGCTTTTCATTAAGCTTATCAGCGCAAAGAGATACGGTATATCTAAATAGTGGCTATGAAAGTTACCAGTCCGATTCCTTACTGTATCTAAGGTTTAATCAATCAGAAGAAAGTCAGCCTTATAGCGCTTTAAGCAAGTTGTCTTCAGGAGAAACTTTGGATCTTACCATAATTAATAGAGATACTGAATCGCATACTATTGGTTTTCAAGATGCGGAGTATAGTTTAACAGATACCTTAACGATTTCAACGTCGTTGGCGGATGGCGTGCATATATTAGAAGTACTAGGAGACGAAGGATTATATCTTGGAGCTAAAATGTTGGTGTACGCAGGAGATTTAAGTTATGCCACTTACTCTTGGCAATTATCTGATCTGCAGAAAGTGATTAATGATGATTTAAAGGATAGAGTACTGGATAGCACTTGGACTTATCAGCCAGATGTTTTTAGTATTAATGGAAGAATGTATCC
The DNA here is from genome assembly GCA_965661855.1 of Flavobacteriales bacterium. Taxonomy (GTDB): domain Bacteria; phylum Bacteroidota; class Bacteroidia; order Flavobacteriales_C; family CBFIFL01; genus CBFIFL01. Next base: position 15,210 of record CBFIFL010000029.1, on the reverse strand, counting down.
TAATACTTTAAATGATTCTTTAGCTTATGTGGAAGAACAAGTAGGAGATACCATTAGAATTGTTGTTGGAAATACAGGACTTATGGAGCATGCTTTACATTTTCACGGATACCATGTAGATATACTTTGGGATAGTGAAGACCAAATGACAAATTGGATAAAGGATACTTTTCCGCTTAAGAAAGGACAAACAAAGCTTTTGCAACTAGTGCCTCATCAAGCTGGAGTTTTTCCGGTACATGACCATAACTTAATTGTAGTAACCAATAATGGCTTGTATCCAGGAGGAATGTTAACGAGATTAAATATAAGTGAATGAGAAAGCTGATTTATATTTTGATATGTAGTCCTCTGTTGGTTTTTAGCCAAGATACCACTGTTATTCATTTAATGTCGAGAATGGATGGGAGACATACTTTGGAAAATGCATCGCAGACTAATTTTTGGGGATATGGTTATACCTCTGAAGATAGTATTACGCTGCCAGGTCCTTTACTCGAAATTCCCAAAGGAGATTCTGTTTATCTTCATTTTTATAATGATTCACCTGAAAATCATACCATTCATTTACATGGTTTAGACGCAAGTCAAGCGAATGATGGAGTTCCTGGAACTTCATTTTCTGTGCATGACAATGATTCGGCTACTTATCGGTTTTTAGCAAACCATGAGGGGAGTTACTTGTATCATTGTCATGTAGCCACTACTCAACATTTAGCAATGGGGATGTATGGAATGATAGTAGTTGCAGATGAAGACATGCGATTGGGAGAAGATGAAAGTTTGACCTATAGTAAATCGAAATCATATTTATTCTCTGATATGGATAGAGGGTGGAATAGAGATCCGTTAAACCCAGGACCATTTAATCAATACGAGGCATCTTACTTCATGGTTAATGGTATGTCTGGATCAATGCTTTTAGATAGTTTGAAAGAGCAGATCTATATAGAAACAGTCGATACTTTAAGACTTAATATTGCCAATGTCGGTTATGAAAAGGTGACGGTTGATATTCCTGTAGAAGTGCAAAGTCGTATAGTTTGTTCAGATGGAAGAATGCTACCTGATGTTTTGATGAATAATGAGCTTGAATTATTCCCTGGAGAACGATATACTTTATTGTTAAGCTCTACAGCGGGTTACTCCGGAGGGATTAACGTGCTTTATACTAATCTGTCTACCAATGAGCAAAATGGGGAGAACTTTATACCAATAACGATAGAAAGTCCAGAAGGAGTGAAGGAGGCTAAGCCTTCGATTGATTGCTTTATTCAAGACGGCGTTCTTCAGTTTAATTGTCAAGAAAGAGAGCGATTTTCTTTAGTTGATATGCAGGGTAGATTAGTAGAAAGTGGATATACTGAAGCAGGGTTAAATCAGATAAGTCTAGAAGGTAGAGCCAAAGGCGCTTACATATTAACTATTGGAAGAGTAGTAGTAAAAGTCGTTTATTAGTAAACGAACTTACTGCTTAAGCCATACTTCGTCTACATTTTGGCTGTCGGTATTATATCGAAATAAGAGCTGATTATTATTGACTTCGAAATAATATAAAACTTCACTTTCTTGAAATGAAAAGGTGATGACACTATCATCTGTGTTAACACTGAAAGTACCATTGGTTTCATAAGCGAATCCATTTGCGTAAAAATTACCCACTAGATCATCATCAATGCTATCGGTTGAAAAGGTGATGTAATCACAGCATTCAATAGCCATGTCCGTTACATCATTCACTACTCTAGAATCGAGTAGCCATTGATGTATTAAACCAGTCGTAATCAATGGATCTACAGCTTCAACGATTTCTTCATTCTCTTCTTCCTTATCATTGCAAGATGATATACTAAAGAAGATGCAAGCGACTATGAATAGCGATTTTAAATTCATTAGTTCTTCATACCCTCAATTCGTTCAACTGTTTCATCTAACAACATGAAATAGTTGTTGAAATCACCTTCTACGTTTGATTCAATGAGTTCTTTGTATTCAGGTAGAGCACTTTTAATTAAAGGGAAATAATGATCTAGGGAATCGGTTTCTTTTAATTGATCATTGCTTAAAAGTTGATCATATATAACCAGTCGTTGACTAATTCCTCCGTAGTTCTTTTGGATGTTATCCGGTAGTCTTAATTCCTCTGCGATTATAGATACTCTAGGACTCATTTGTCCCATCCAAACAAAATAAACCACTGTACTTAAAGCAATGGCAACAATATTTCCTGCAATCTTTCTATACTGAATTGGATATTCAAATAAGTAGATAAAAGCCATGATTGCTCCTGTAATTAATCCTCCAACGTGAGCCTCATTACTGATACTTTTTGAGCTCATTCCGATAACGATGTTTAATACAATGAAAAAACCAAGTTGATTCGCTAGTCCTCTAATTTGTCTTTTGTCTCCTTTGATTTTAGGAGATTTTAGTAAGATATAAGTTAATCCGAAAATTCCGAAGATAGCTCCAGAAGCTCCTACACCAACAGCATTAGATCCAAGACTTATAGAAGCTAAACTTCCCATTAGTCCGCAGATAATGTAAATAATGGTATATCGTTTACTTCCAATTAAATGTTCAGCGATTGGACCAATCTGAATAAGGGCAAACATATTAAACCCAATATGCATCACGCCTGAGTGAAGAAACATCGATGATATTGGGCGCCACCAATCTCCTGATAAGAAGTGATATTGTTGCATTCCTCCAACTCTAAACAAACTAGTATGGGTAGGAGTAAAGAAATCAACGCCATTCAATCCTACTAAAAGAAAAACTAAAATGTTAATCCAAACGATAATAGGAGTTGAAATAGCTGCTGTTTTGAAAAGCAGCGTATCCATGATTCCACCTGATTGGACTCTAGAGTTTTGATGTTCCTTGGAAACTTTTCGAAGTTCTAACTCTTGTTGAGCATCATTTACCAGTTCTTCCGTGAATCTTTCCGGATGATTAATGATATCAATCAATTCAAGGTTACTTAATCTTAATAATGGTCTGTCAGTCATTTGTCAATAGTACTTTCAAGAGATTATTTGTTAGGTAGAATGACCTATTTTTCTCTAATTTGTAAAGTTATGAAAAGGATGAAGAAAGTTTCAAGACTGGTTCTATTTCTGATAGCATTTTTGAGTGTTTTCTTTTTGAGTCTATTTTTTAAGATAGATTTCGAACCAGAGTTTTCCATACAACCAGATCTTCAGTTTGATTATAGGTATGAACAGTTCTTCCCTAAGGATGATGCAGATCTTAATTTCTTTGAGGAGTATAGAGAAAAGTTTGAATCAGATAATGATTTTTTGAATATTGGATTACTTAATCACGAAGGCTTATTTCAACGTGATTTCTTACTTCGATTAGATTCGTTAACTAAAGATTTAGAGGCTTTACCTTCAGTTGTAAGTGTAAAGTCGATAACAAACATTACTTATCCCAAGCTAGGTTTTGAGGGGATAAAAGAAGAGCCTTTTATTCATTTAAATGGTAAATCTTGGCGAAAAGATTCACTTAACCTGTATCAGCACGAAGCGTTATTGAATACGTTAGTTTCTTCTGACTTTCCAGCAACCAGTATATTGATTAAAACAGAAGATTACTTACCCCGAAAAAAGTCGGATCCACTTATAAAAGCAATAAAAGCACTCAAGAAAAAGTATAGTGGCTTCGATGAGTTTCACGTGGCTGGTAGAATTGTAGCACAATCTCATTATATGCTTAAGCTGGGAACAGAAATGGCTTTGTTTATGTCCATTTCCATTGTGCTACTTATTGCGTTTTTGTGGGTTACATTTAGATCGTGGTGGGGTGTTGTTATTCCTTTGATTGTAGTATTGCTGAGTATTTTATGGACTATGACATTTATGAAGATCAGTGGAAAAGCGTTTGACTTACTGACAGTATTAATGCCAACAATCATCTTTGTCGTTGGAATGTCTGATGTAATTCATATTCTTTCAAAGTATTTAGAAGAATTAAGAAAAGGAGTGCCAAAGTATGATGCTTTGAAGAAGTCATTTACTGAGGTTGGATTCGCTACATTTTTAACGTCGTTTACTACAGCTGTTGGTTTTTACGCCTTGTTAATAGCAACGATTCAACCGATTAAGGATTTTGGTTGGTATACTGGTGCTGGGGTTTTCATTTCGTATGGATTAGCGTTCTCGTTGTTTCCGGCTGTCTTGTTAAATGTAAAGACCCCTAAGATTGTGTTAAAAGAGAGGAAGACTAAAGGATGGGATACGTTTTTATTAAAGTCATTTATTAAACTCTTGAGGTACAGAAAGCAAATTCTAATAGCCAATATTGTATTGATCGTGCTTGCAGTAGTATTTGCTAGTCAAGTTAGAATAGAGAACTACTTACTTGAAGATTTGTCAGAGAGTGATCCTGTAAAGCAAGATGTTCAATTCTTTGAAGACAAATTAAGTGGAGTTCGACCGGTTGAGATATCAGTCATCTTAAAAGAAGGAGAAAAGCTTTGGTCTGCGAAGACATTAAAAGAATTTAATAAGCTACAAGACTACCTTAGAAACGAATATGAGATCAGTGCTTTGTTATCTCCCGTTTCAGTTGTGAAAGGAGTGAATCAAACCCTAAGAGGCGGTAGATCTCGTTTTTATAGATTCCCTAAATCAGATGAACAATTAGAGAAGGTGATTTCTTTTATAGAAAAGAACTTGAATAAAAATCAAATTAAGAACCAACTTAAGTTAGTGGTCAGTAATGATGGTACTATACGATTTTCAGGAAAAGTAGCTGATTTTGGTGCAACTGTCATAAACAGAAGAAACTCCGAGTTGTATGCTTATGTTGAAAAAGAAGTGTTGGATGATTTGATGGATTTAAGAGTTACAGGGACAGCGGATTTAATAGATAAGAATAACGAGTACTTATCGGAAAATATGCTCTTAGGATTGATCTTAGCCTTTTTTGTGATTGGTTTGATTGTGACAGCTATCTTCAAGTCCTTCTCTATGTTGTTAATAACCTGGTTTGTGAATTTGATTCCTTTGTTAATTGTAGCAGGAGTGATGGGATTAGTTTCTATCGATCTTAGAATATCGACATCCTTGATTTTCTCCATTGCCTTTGGGATTGCCGTGGATGATACGATTCACTTTTTGACTAGATATAAGATGGAGTTAAGACAGGGGAGAACTAATCTTTATGCGATTAAAAGGTCTTTCATTTCTACAGGTAAGGCGATAATAATGACTTCAATAATGTTATGTGCTGGATTTGTTACTTTATTGGGGTCTAACTTTATGAGTACTTATTACATTGGTCTGCTAGTTTCAATAACGCTGTTGTTTGCAGTATTGATTGATATGACATTACTGCCAATCCTCTTGATGTATAGAAAGAAGGTTTAACTATCGAGTAAACTTCAATTGACTTGTCTGTCCGTTAGACCAAATCATTTGTGCTATAAAGTAGCCATGAGGAAGGGATGTTATATCTAATGAAGAACCAGTAATTTCTTTTCGAAGAATCTCCTGACCGTTTAATTGATAAATACGAAGCTGACCTCTCAAATCATACTGAGCTTTCCATCTTAGATTGTTTTCAGCATAAAAGAAAGGAATTTGTTTAGTACTGTTTGATAAACCAAGTAATTGATCTTTTATAAATATTTGTCCGTAATCTCCCAGCACAATACCGTGACTGTTAGAGGTAAATACACATTTGTTTGCAGTAGTATCTTGAGTTATGTATTCCGTGATTAAATCGCCATTGTTCTTTCTCCAGTGAACTGCGCTACTGTCTTTTAACTCATCATAAGAGGTAACGTAGACTTCTTGATTATCATATGCATAAAAGGATGAAGCGTTAGCAATGTTTTCAGAAGGACTTATATCAGTCCAATTACTTCCGTCAATTGAATTTATAATATTAAAGTTTCCATTAGCGTTCCATGCAGCAAAGGCAGAGTTTTTGATTTGAAAGTCAACTACTTCAACATTCATTCCTGATTCTGCATAAACTTCGGTCCAACTGTTACCAGCATTAATCGTTTTGTAAATTCTAAATTCAGTTTGAGAAACATTACTTCCAATTAGGTAAAAGATATTCTCATTAAAAATTTCAATTAGACTAACTTTCAGAACACTTGGATAAGACTTCTCTTTCCAGGTAAGACCTGAGTTGGTGGTAAGATAAAGTTTATCATCATCAGATAATACAGCACCAACTTCCTCTGAAAGAAAACTTAAATCTTTAACACCAGTAATGGTGTTTAATCCTGAAACCCAAAAAAGGCTGCTAGCTTGATCATCTGTACTTAATAATACACCGTCATTGTATTCACTAAGACTACCGAAATAAGCGGTTTGGCTGTCAATCCAATTCATTTTACTAATGTGCTGACCAGCAAATGCAAAATCGTTTATGAGGTCCCACGTATAACCGCCATCAGTACTTCTATAGATACCAGAACGTGTTCCCGTAAAATCCGTTTTATGTCCGGAAACGACCAGACTTCCATCAGGTAGTTCTTCAATTTCATCCAAAAAAATATCCTCAGAAATATCAACTCTTTCCCATTGAGAATAGGAGAGAAGTGATAATCCTAAGGATATAATTAAGGCAATGTTTTTCAAAGTGTTTACTCTTGCTTTAGGGCTTCGTTTCTTTTTGCTTTCTGCATTAAGTTTTCACCTTGTTGTTTGTAGTAATTTCTAGTGTTCTTATAAACTTTAAACTTAGATGGTTCCATACGAGGTGGCCAGAAGTTATTGCTCATGTCACAATCAGCCATTTCTAAGAATGGATCCAACTTAATACTTTGAACCTCTTTTTTGAAGAAGAATACTTTCGATATTTTCTCTTCGTTTCTGATCCATACTTCAGCAGGAATTCTTACAATCTCTTCAGATCCATCAACGAAATCAAATCTGAAAACCAATGGAGTAATTAAACCACCTTCGTTAGACATTTTAATCTCGTAATAATTGTACCCAGCATTGATTAAAGCTTTTTGCTCATCGTTTAATGACGCGATGTAAGAATCATAATCTTTTCGGTCCAATAAGGTAACTTCAAAAGGATTATACTTGTTATAGAAGTCATTCAAAGAATCATTCTTTTCAGTAACCGTTTCTTTAAGCATCGTTTTGTTTTTAAACTCAGAAATTTGCTCTGCTTGCTTTGATTTCTGCTCTTGCTTGAAAGGTTTTTCAATCGAAGGATTTCTAGTGTCTACTTTGTACCAGTTAACTTCGTTTATACTTACATCAACATGATCTGTTGTGTAAAACCAACCTCTCCAAAACCAATCCAAGTCTACACCCGAAGCATCTTCCATGGTTCTAAAGAAATCTTCTGGAGAAGGATGCTTGAACTTCCATCTTTCAGCATAAACTTTAAATGCATAATCGAATAACTCTCTTCCTAAAACTGTTTCTCTTAATATATTCAAGGCAGCTGCAGGCTTCCCATAAGCGTTATTTCCGAATTGAATAAGTGATTCTGAGTTAGTCATGATTGGAGCAATGTACTTCTTGTCCCCGCCCATGTAATGTGTGATATGTTGAGAAGGACCTCTATCAGAAGGGTAATCTCTTTCCCATTCTTGTTCCGTTAAATATTGAACAAAAGTGTTTAAACCTTCATCCATCCAAGTCCATTGTCTTTCATCAGAATTGATAATCATTGGGAAGAAGTTATGTCCAACCTCGTGAATGATAACTCCCATCATACCATACTTAATCTTTTTAGAATAAGTACCGTCTTCTTCAGGTCTACCGTAGTTGAAACAAATCATCGGATATTCCATCCCGATTTGTGCAGCATGAACTGAAATAGCAACAGGGTAAGGGTAGTCTACCGTGAATTTTGAATACACTTCAATAGTATGTGCAACAACTTCCGTTGAATACTTTTCCCATAAAGGATTTCCTTCTTTCGGATAGTATGACATTGCCATAACCGTCTTTCCTCCAACCTTAACTCCTTTGGCATCCCAGATAAACTTTCTAGATGATGCAAAAGCAAAATCACGAACGTTTGTTGCTTTAAAAATCCAAGTTTTTGTTTTATCCGATTTACTAGCTTCTTTCTTTTCCGCTTCTTCCTGAGAAACTATGATCACCGGTTTCTCTGCTGTTTCCGCCTTTTTGAATAATTCTCTTTGTTTAGCTGTAAGGATTTTAGAAGCATTCTGAAGTGTACCCGTTGAACCTACTATATGATCAGCAGGAACAGTAATGGCAACCGTGTAATCTCCAAAAGGAAGAGCAAACTCCCCGTTTCCTAGGAACTGTTTGTTTTGCCAACCTTCTAGATCAGAGTAAACACACATTCTAGGGTAAAACTGAGCTATTGTATACAGGTAATTATCATCTTTTTCAAAATACTCATATCCAGATCTACCACCCATTTTCATACGGTCGTTGATGTTATAAGCATATTTGATTTTGAAAGAATAAGTAGAACCACTTTTAAGTGGAGTAGCCAAGTTGATTCTCATCATTGTTTTAACTACCGTGTAATCCAAAGCCTTTCCAGAAGTGCTAGTTACAGCACCTAACTTAAACCCACCATCAAAGTCATTGTGTAACTTTTCTAAACCTCTGAAAGACATCTTACCCTTTATAGAGTTGTTAGTCATCTTCTTCGCATCAGAGTCTTGCGCTCTAATGTTTTGATCCAATTGTACCCATAAGTACTCTAAATCATCAGGAGAATTGTTCGTGTATGTAATGGTTTCCTCACCAGAGATACTTTGATTTTTATCGTTCAAAGTAACATTGATGTTATAATCAGCTTGCTGCTGATAGTATTTGTAACCAGGAGCTCCAGCTGCATTTCTATATGCATTAGGCGATCTCCATTCTTCTTTTAACTGCTTGAACTTACTTTTATTAGTATTCTGAGCGTTTACCATAACACTCGCTATAACTAATATCAACACAACTATTCTTCTCATAAAAGCTATTATATTAATTGAATCCGATTTTAATCGGGCTCACTAATATCTCACTTTTTAATCAGAATATAAAGTCGAAAGGGTTTAAAAGTCAGGCTTTTAATGTTTATTAATATTTGTTTAATGAAAAGTTAGACTTACGGAAGGCTAAAGGTAGCTTGTTGGGAATCTTTTCCAAGAATATCAGAGCTTTGAAAGTCTTTGAATTTAAAGTGAATCATGTGTTTTTGTCCTTCGATTCTATTGAATAAAGAACTGTTGGTTAAACGAAGTTCTTGCACTATAGCAGGAATAGAGTCAGACTCTAAATAAATCCATGACTCTTTAATCCCATCTTCATAACCTAAAAGGTGCATTGGAATAGATAAACTATCGTTAATATTCAGTTGGATGTGTTTCTCAAAATACTTAGTGACTAAGGATAGAGTGGTACTGTCTTGTTCTCCGTTACCAAAATTTACTTTTTTCAAGCTAGCTTCCTCAATAGCTCTGATTAAATCATCAGTAAAGTATTTACTGGCTATTTCAATTCTATTTGTTTCGGAATTTAGTTCAATTTGAGACAGGCTTACGAAGTACTTATGTAAAGTAAACGAGCTTAAGACACTAAGAACTATAAATACGATCGTACTCCTCATCCAATATTTCTTTGAAAACAAAATCAAGATCAAAGATATGTTCAAATTCCTTACCAGACTCTAGTATGTCCGTATCTTCTTCATCAAATCTCCATTCGATGGTGATCTTTTTACCTTTTTGCTTCTCTTTTTCTAAAATACTTAAGATGTCAGAAATTTTGAAAGAAGATGGTGTATTGAAATACTCAAGATGAAAAATGAGGTTTAATTCACTTCCAGTTGAAAATGCGTAATCATTCACCCATTGCATCAATGGGGAAAAGAATTTAGAAGCGTTGACCGGAAGACTTTTTCCTTTAATTAAAACTTCTCGTTTATCCGCAAAAATCGAAATAGAAGGAGTATGCTTTGTTTGTCCAATACTTGGGTCCAGTCTTAAATTTGAATTGGTAACTGTCTCTCGTTTCTCTGTAAGCTTGGTTAGCATTATTTCGGAATCGCTAGTAATTCTTATCGTTAACGATAGAATACTCTCTTTATCCGTGTACTCGGTATGACTATAAAGAATAGGGTTCTTAGATTTCCTGGCGATATCAATCAAACCTAATCCTGCTCCACCTTTTTTCGATATGATGTTGTTATTAAGTACTTCTTTATATCTAAGCTTTAATTGTTCAGAATTGAGTTTATTGATTGATTCCAGTTTAGTTTCAATCTCTAAAATTTCTTTGTTGGGAACTAAGTTGGAAGTTTCAATGAAAAAATCATTGTCAAAAACATATAATACAACTGTAGGTTTGCAGCTTTTGGGTCCTGACTTACAAGTATGATTGTAAACATTTTGTAAAGCTTCCACCATTAAATAGAATACCTTACGATGCAGGGCTTTATTTAAATCCTGCTTATTTAAAACCTTTTCAATATTTCCTAGGATATATTCAATGGTCTCTTGAGTGATGTCATCCGAAAATCGGAAAAGCTCTTTTTTACCGCTGTATATTTTTTCTTCTCCGCTCATGTACGAAATCTTCTTTCTTCTTAATCGCTTGCGCATACGGTTATACTATAGAAAGGATACATTAATGCACATTTTTTATCATCTTTACATCAAATATTTGTCAGAATGGCTCAGGAAATCAACTCAATTTTAAAAGGCAGATCACCTTTTCCTTTTGAAAGCATTGCTACAGCAATTTCTTTCTCACCTAATACGAAGATGTTATTGGGAGAATCCATCAAGTTATGTAAGCAATTTAGCGCTAATCTAATTCTTATTCACGTTGGTCAAAAAGACGTTGAAAAGGAATATGAATTAAACCAATTGCTTAAGCATTTTAATACGGATGGAATAACCATTAAAGCGATTTGGGAAGAAGGAGATACCGTAGATGTTATCTTGAAAATTTGCAAAGAAAATGTAGTTGATTTATTAGTTGCTGGAGCACTAAAAAAAGAAAACTTCTGGACCTTTTACAAAGGGAGTGTGGCAAGAAAATTATGTCGACAAGCAAAGTGTTCTTTATTGATTTTAACAGAGCCAAAAATGGAAGGTACAGACTATAACACAATTGTTGTTAATGGTGTCGAACATCCAAAAACTTTATTCTCGATAAAGACTAGCTTCTATTTTGCTAAACATATGAATGTCAATGCAATTGATGTGGTTGAGGAGATTGATCCTTCTAAAGTGAAAACAACAGTTGAGGATGACGAAACATGTGAAAAAGCTAAAGCAGAAAGAGACAGAATCATAAATGAAGAAAGAGTTAAGATGCAAGACTTGCTAAGCAAGGAAATGGACTTTCAACTTCAGGTGAAGTTTGATTGTTTGTTTGGTAAACTAGGTTATACCATTGGGCATTATACTGAGATGAAGAAGGCTGATCTTTTAGTAGTGAATTCACCGAATAGAAAGCTAGGTTTACTGGATCGTGTTTTTACACATGATTTGGAATATCTTTTAGCTGAAATGCCGACGAATATGCTGATTGTTCACTCAAGAGGGTTTGATAATTAATGGGAAAGGCTAAAAATAAAAGTTGGATATACGATTTAATTGCTGCTATAAGCGTTTCGCTGGTAGCTCTTCCTATTTCTTTGGCTTTAGCTAAGGCAAGTGGTGTGAGTCCTATAGCGGGAGTTATCTCTACTGCAGTTGGTGGTATTGTAATGTTCTTTTTAGGTGGGTCTCACGTTACGATTACTGGACCAGGTAATGGTTTGGTTTTAGTTATTGCTGCAAGTGTTGGGTCAATTGGATACGCTTCTACATTAACGGCTATTATTGTAGCAGGATTACTGCTGATCATTTTTGGCTTTATCAAATTAGGAAACCTATCTGATTTCTTCCCCGCCTCCTCCATACAAGGACTTCTGGTGGCTATTGGTTTGACTCTGATACTCAAGCAGTTTCATCTGATGTTAGGAATGGATAAACCATTTTCATCTGATACTTCTACGTTTGGTATAATTAGCTATATCCCAGACATGGTTCGAGGGTTTATTCAAGCCCCGAGTGCGGATGGGATACTGGGTGTTATCGGCTTTCTGATTTTGTTCTTTTATGGTTTTATAAACCACAAAATTGTGAAGTTCATGCCTGCTCCAATGTGGGTTGTTCTTATCGGTGTTGGTTTTTATTATTACTATGAGTTTACGGGACAAGAATTCCCAATTGCATCAGAAAAGCTACTATTTATTGATACTTCGGAATTGAGTAAGTTTAACTTGCCTTCGATTGAAAATATCAGTCATTCAGATTTCTACGTAGCTGTTATATCCATAACACTTATTTGCTTGATTGAGACCCTATTATCTATTAAAGCAGTTGATAAAATAGATCCAGAGAAAAGGAAGTCAAACTTTAACAAAGATCTAAAAGGAGTAGGTCTAGCGACCATGATTTCAGGATTACTAGGAGGTTTACCTGTAGTGACTGTTATTGCCAGGAGTTCGGTAAATGTAAATCAAGGAGCCAAATCGCGTTTAGCGGGTCTGTTTAATGCTGTGTTTGTGGCTTTGATGATCTTATTCTTATCACAATATTTAAATAAGGTTCCAACTTCATTATTGGCTAGTATCTTGGTTTTTACGGGGTACAAACTAGCAGAGCCTACAAAATGGAGAATGGTATTGAAAGTAGGAAGAGAGCAATTTTGGATTTTCGTAATCACTGTTGTTGCAACGCTATTAACCAATTTAACAAACGGAATTGCTTTAGGTGTTCTAGCTACAATTTTAACGCAACTTTCTATTACTAAGGATCTTAGGCAATATCTAAACTCAGTGTCTAGACCAAATGTGATTTTCATGAAAGAAGATGAAGACAAGTACTTCATTGGTGTAAAAGGTTTTTCATCATTCGTCAATTTTCTTAAGCTGAAGAAAAGGTTAGATCAGGTTCCAAGTAAGGAGCACGTAATTCTAGACTTTTCCATGACGGAATTTGTTGATCACAGTGTGATGGAGCATATTTACAACTATGCCAACGATTACCGGGCTAAGGGAGGTGATTTTGAAGTGATTGGTTTAGATGTTCATGATGCTTATTCTCCACATCCGTTTGCAGCTAGAGGAGTGAAAGGAAGACGAAGAGTAAGTAGTAAAGTTTCTTTAACGAAAAGACAAAAGGATATAGAGCAATTTGCGAGTGACAAGAGGTGGTGGTTTAGCCCTGATTCTGTGTATCACATGCCTAATTTGGCTATTCTTCCTTTTTATCAAACAAGAAAACTTGATCATGCTTACAACGTAGTAAACGGATTTCATGGTGATGTTGAGTTTAACTCGTTTGACGTTGAATATTCAGAAGGGGAGTTACTTGTTGAAGAATCGTACAGAGCTACAATGCTGTTGATACAGTTTGAAAACAAACATATTCCAGATTTTACTCTTGATAGAGAATCGATTAAGCAGAGAGTAATAGAATTGGCAGATAAGGATCATGTGAAATTTAAGGAACATCACGATTTTTCTGACCGTTACCACTTAGAAGGGGCAGATAATTTAGATATCAAAAGGTTCTTTACAGATGATTTAATTGATCTGTTTGAAAGGAATCCTTATTTCCATGTTGAGTCGAAAAAGGATCAAATATTAATAATTAAGAAAGAGAGATTAGCAAGTATTTCTGAGGTTAGATTTTTAAATCACTTTGCTGAAGAAATGGTTGAAATAATAAACAAAGATTAATCATGTTAGGATTGAAACTACCAACAGACCCAAGATGGGTTAACATAGTAGAAGAGAATATACCAACTATTTTAACGGATCATGCTTACTGCGAAATGAAGGCTGCGTCTTACGCGAATTCCTTGATTTTGAAATATCCTGAGAAAACAGAGATGGTTGATAAATTATCTGCATTGGTAATCGAAGAGACAGAGCATTTTAGAATGGTCTTCCAAAAAATACAAGAGAGAGGTTTAAGTCTTGGAAGAGAAAGTAAAGATCAGTATGTACATGATCTGTTAAAGTTTGTGCATAAAGGAGGAAGAGCTGAAGAAATCTTATGTGACAGACTTTTAATAGCTGCAATGATTGAGGCAAGGTCTTGTGAAAGGTTTAGAGTCTTATCTGAAAACATTCAAGATCAGGATTTAGCGTCATTTTATCATGATTTAATGGCTTCTGAGGCCAGACATTATACGATGTTTATATCGTTCGCAAGAAAATACTGTACAGGAATAGATGTAGAAGCTCGTTGGCAAGCATTTTTAGCTTATGAAGCTGGCTTAATGGAGAAGTATGGAAAGTTAGGAAGTGTTCACGGTTAAGCGGTTTTAGTCTAAAAAGTTATATTTGCGGCATGAATAAAGTACTGTTTGTTGGAGCTCACCGTTTTGATCGTTCTCCTTCTCAGCGTTATCGCTTTGAACAGTATTTTGAGTACCTAGAATCTCAAGGAGTTCAATGTGATTTGGCCTTCATTATCAATGAGAAAGAAGACAAAAGATTCTATAAAAAAGGAGGAGCTATGTTTAAGCTTTTCTTTTTTGTTAAGGCTTTCTTTTTAAGACTTAAGCAAGCTATTCAATCTAGAAAGTATGATGTTGTTTTTGTGCAACGAGAAGCTTTCATGATAGGAACCACTTTTTTTGAACGTTTATTTAAGATTTTCAGTGGTAAGTTGATTTTTGATTTTGATGATGCAATTTGGCTACCAAATGTATCTGATGGAAACAAAGCTCTGAACTTTTTAAAGGATCCTAAAAAGACTGAGAAGCTAATACGAATGTCTGATATGGTTTTTGCAGGAAACCAATATCTAAAAGATTATGCGAATCAGTTCAGTGATAATGTTAAGATTGTTCCTACAACAATTGATACGAATTGGTATAAACCGGCTGAAAAGTCAAATGAACAAATTTGTATTGGTTGGACGGGGAGTTCCACAACGATACAGCATTTAGAAACATTACTTCCGGTTTTAAATCGGATTAAAAGTAAATACGGTGATAAGCTAAGGTTCAAAGTTATTGGAGATCCGAACTATGTGAATCAAGAATTGGATATTCAAGGGATTCCATGGAGAAGTGGATCTGAAGTTACCGACCTACAAGATATTCATATTGGTATTATGCCATTACCTGATAATCAATGGACACAAGGGAAGTGTGCGTGTAAAGGCTTGCAATATATGGCAGCCGGAATCGCTACGATTATGTCACCTGTTGGGGTAAATAAGGATGTTATAAATTCAGG
>CBFIFL010000028.1:31486-33579 GCA_965661855.1 Flavobacteriales bacterium | reverse complement strand
CCGGCTGATGTTTCAGCAATAATGGTTTTCATTCAAAAATAGCTAGAATCGATTTTAAGGCACGTTACAAGCCTTTAAAACGACTCTACCTGTTTTTTGAAGCGCTATCATCTAAACCTTCTGAAAACCGCTTAAACACCAAACAACCGCTATAAGCGTATATATTTGATTATCAGTGTTTTACAAAAATCAACAGTGTCTTTAACTAAGACGGCCTAAATGTCAGGAAATCAGCTAAGCTTTACGATTAACTTTGTTTAACAGATACAAGATTTTTATGGAACAGGTACTAAAAAAGTTTATCCTAAACGATCCCAACCTTAAGTACATAATTGTATCAGATGAATTAGAATTGTTGTTAATCACCGAAAGTGCTAAAGCGTACTTTGGTGTTTCTGATGAAATCACAAGCCTTAAAAGCTTAGGAATAGATTTTAATATAGAAGAATCTGGTGTTTCAAATTACCATCAAGGTTTAAACCAAAACAATCAAGTTTTACTATTTAAATATACTGTTCAAGCAGAAAATAATCAATTTGCTATTCATATAGAGGAATCTACTGTATTTAAGCATTAAGATGACAAGCTTAAAGGTCAAGCGGAAGAAGCTTTCTTCTTAAAAAAATTAATAGATCAATCTGCCATTATAAGCATAACGGATAATAAGGGAGACATCCTTTCCATAAACGACAAGTTCAAAGAAATTTCTGAATATTCAGAATCTGAACTGATAGGTAAAAATCAAAACATTGTAAGTTCAGGACATCACGACAAAGAATTCTGGAAGGAAATGTGGTCAACCATAGGAAAAGGAAAACTATGGAGAGGGGGTATTCAAAACAAAAGTAAAAGCGGAAAAACATATTGGGTAGATACAACCATAATGCCTAAAATGGTTGATAACAGACCCGTTCAATACATCAGCGTACGTCATGAGGTTACTGAAAAGAAGCAATTACTCTCTGATAATCAACAAAAAGCAATGTTTTACGAGGAAGCGGCTTTACTTTCTAATCTTGGTTGTTGGGAAATTGACCTTGAGCGTAATATTCCTATTTGGGACGACCAAGTAAAAAAGATTCATGAGGTGGAAGCTGATTACCAAGCCACAATGGAAGAGGCGGTTTCTTTTTATCCTGAACACGCAAGAGACCAATTGAACGATACTATTAATCAGGCTATCGAAAAGGGAGAGGGTTGGGAAATCACTTTACCATTTATCACCGCAAAAGGAAATCACAAATGGGTTAAGTCTGTTGGTAAAGTAAAAAGAGTTGATGGTAAAGTAACACGTGTATATGATGTTTTCCAGGACGTAAGTGATAAAATAAAAGCAGAGCATGACCGCGTTCAAAAAGAGCTTGATATAAAGGAGGCGGACCTAAAAAGTCAATTCCTTTCAAACATGTCTCATGAAATACGAACTCCAATGAACGGAGTAATTGGGATTGTTGACCTTCTAAAAGAAACAGGCTTAAACCCAGAACAAAAGAAGTTAGTGAATATCATTTCTAGCTCTAGTGACAACTTGCTACAAATCGTTAATGATGTATTAGACTTTAACAAACTGAAATCTGGTAAATTCAAGCTATACGAAAAAGCTTACCCGCTGCAAGGAGTGCTTGATCAAGTAAAGCATATTTTCATGAAAAGGATTGATGAAAAAGGCTTATTCATGAATATTCAAATTCATCCAGATGTCAAAAAGACTTATGGATTTGATGAAACCAGAATGTTTCAAATCTTAAGTAACATAACTAGTAACGCTATAAAGTATACCGAAAAGGGAGGCATTACCATTTGCGTTAAACCTAATGAGACAAAAGAGCTTTGCTTTACCATTAAAGATACCGGTATAGGAATACCAAAAGACATGATTAACAAAGTGTTTGAATCTTTTGAACAAGTTGAAGGGGAACACCAAAAAGCAATAAAAGAAACGGGACTTGGCTTATCAATAACTAAACACTTGATAGAGTTAATGCATGGTAATGTAGAATTAACCTCTGCCCTTAGAGAGGGAAGTAAATTTACCATATGCCTACCCTTAAAAGAAGCTAAAGCTGAAGAGCTAAAAGAAGTTGAAAGCTTTC
>CBFIFL010000028.1:0-31389 GCA_965661855.1 Flavobacteriales bacterium | reverse complement strand
TAGAGAGGGAAGTAAATTTACCATATGCCTACCCTTAAAAGAAGCTAAAGCTGAAGAGCTAAAAGAAGTTGAAAGCTTTCAGATAGACTCTGGGCAACATGTCCTAATTGTAGAAGACAACCTTACAAACCAAAAAATACTATCGTTGATGCTCGATAAACTAGGTATGACCTATGATATTGCCAATGACGGTTTAGAGGCCTTAAGTCTATTCGATGAAGAGAAGCATGAAAAAGTGTTTATGGATATACGAATGCCTAAAATGAATGGTGATCAAGCAACCAAAGAGTTAAGGGCAAAAGGGATTAAAACTGAGATTATTGGTCTTTCAGGAGATGCTATGGAAGAAGACCTCAACACGTTTAAAGAAAAAGGATTTGACGAATACTTAACAAAACCTCTTAAATTTGATGTGTTGAAAAAAGTATTTAAATCGAAGCAATAGCACAATCCTTTCTAGATTCTTTAGGTGTTGTAAAGACTGAAAAAATTCAGGACTTATGGGCTTCGTATGGTCAGCTATTAAGAGCGTATACCCATTCTGAAAATTCTATAATTATTAAACAAATAGAATTGCCTCCTGTACCTATAGGTGATCGTCAAAAAGTGGACTTCAATAGAAAGAAACAATCCTATGAAATAGAGCTTTCTTGGTACAAATCACTTCATATGATTAAGCAAGTACGTTTACCCGCTTTAATAGACTCACATGCTAACGGTCTTATTTACGCAATAGAGGATCTTTCTCAAGATTCTTTCACTCCAGTCAAGCAAATAAGCTTAGAGCTTCTTAAGTCGATTCTAAAAGCCCTTGCTAGTTTTCATGCTACCTTTCTTGACATTGAAAATCCTTTTTGGAAGGTGGGTGGTTATTGGAGTCTAGACAAAAGACTGTTCGAATGGCAATCCATGCCAAATCAAAACCTTAAAAATCAGGCTCAGTCTATTGACCATCAACTAAATACAGCAAAGTACCAAACCATCATTCATGGTGATTTCAAGCTAGCAAATATTCTTCATGATGATAAGCACAACATTGCCTTTGTAGACTTTCAATATCCAGGATCCGGAGTAGGCGTAAAAGACCTCGTTACCCTATTTGCAAGCATCCCAGATGAAAACTACATCTTGCATCAAGAAGAACTAATCGATTATTACTTTAACGAGCTAAGAAAACATCCTAAATGTAGCGAAGAGTTAGAACAAGAGTGGAGATCTTTATATCCTGTTGCTTGGGCTGATTACTTACGCTTTTTAGATGGTTGGATTTAAATAAAAACCAGAGAGGCTCATTTCTAAACCTCTCCAATTTCTGCAATTATATTACTTCAAAAAGATCTTCATTCGATTTTCTAACCTTCTTAGCATGCTGTGTAGCATCATCTTCTGATCTATAGCCGACTGCTGCAACTACTGCTGCATTTAAACCTTTCTCAGACAAGCCTAAAATTTCATTATACTGTTCAGGCACGAAGCCTTCCATTGGCGTAGAATCAATTTTCAACTCAGCGCATGCTGCCATAAGGTTTCCAAGTGCAATGTAAGTTTGCTTAGCTGTCCATACTTTATACGATTCCTCACTATGATTCGATAAAGCGCCTTTCACAAAATCTGCGTAGCCTTTCAAACCTTCAGGATTTAATCCGCTTAACGAAGCTTTCAACCCAACGTACTCATCTACTTGTGACTCTTCATAATTGGAATAATTACAAAAAACAAAAAGGTGTGATGCCTCAGTAATTTGTTTTTGTCCCCATGAAGCTGGCTCTAGCTTCTCACGTAATTCAGCCGTATCAACAATCAACACCTTGAACAACTGTAGTCCATAAGATGAAGCTGACAGCCTTACCGCCTCTTTAATTTTATCTAAATCTGCTGTGCTTACTTTTTTAGTCGCATCAAATTTTTTCGTGGCATAACGCCAGTTTAAATTGTCTAATAATTCCATATATATTATAATTCCATTGGTACTTCCATTGCTAAAATTCTAGCATTAGCCTTTGCTTTTAAACTGATTTTCTCTTTGCTCCAAACACCAAAACCATCCCTTTTGTTTAAGTCTTTACTTTCAATTGATACTTCTCCTTCCAGCACAAAGAAATATACTCCGTTGTTCTTATCATTAAGGGTATAATCGATTGTAGTTTCTTTGTCAAAATCAGCCATATTAAACCATGCATTTTGATTGATCCAAACGCCTTGGTCTTTTTGATTAGGAGATAAAATTTGATAGAAATCATTCTTCTTCTTAATGTTCGCTATACTTATTTGATCGTACCTAGGACTGTGATTTTTCTTGTCAGGAAACACCCATATTTGTAAAAACTCTACCTCTTTGTCTTTGTTTCTGTTGTACTCACTGTGAAATATTCCCGTCCCTGCGCTCATAACTTGCACGTCTCCTTCTTTAATCACCGCAACATTACCCATGCTATCTTTGTGTTCCAGATCTCCTTTTAATGGAATTGAGATAATTTCCATGTTATCATGAGGGTGAGTTCCAAATCCTCCGCCAGCGTGAACCTTATCATCATTCAACACCCTTAAAACCCCGAAATTCATTCTGTCCGGGTTATGATAATTAGCAAAACTAAATGTATGGTGGCTATTTAACCATCCGTGGTCTGCATGCCCACGACTATTTGCAGGATGATATACTGTATTCATATTCGTTGGTTTATCGTTATTAATCTTTTGAATTGCCTCTTGATGAGTAAAGCCTACATTGTTTAACAATTTATCGTAATTGCTTTCTTTCAGCCTCACTTTCCTCGCTAATAAAGGAGCTGATAAAATAGCTCCTCCAACTAATAATCCTTTTCTTAAAAACCCTTTTCTGTCCATTTGAAATTGCTTTACTCAAATATCCGAAGAGCGATTTAGCAATGAAATATGAAAATCCGATGAAGTGATATGAATTTTAACTAGAGAACTCACTAGGGGAAACTCCTGTCTGATTTTTGAAAAACTGACTAAAGTTACTTGACTCTGAAAAACCTAAATCGTAAGCTATTTCTTTAGTACTTAAGTCTGTAAAGTACAAGAGTCTCTTTGACTCAACAATAAGTTTGGACTGGATAAAGTCCTTAGCTGTTTTTCCCGTTAAGGATTTTACAACACGACTTAAATGGTCTGAGGAAACCCCCATCTCTTGGCTATATTCTGAGACTTGATGCCAGCGTTTGTACTGTTGATCTATTAAGGCTTTAAAGTCACTTAAAAAGTGATTGGAAAAATCTGCTTTACTTGTCTTTACAGGGGCCATTTCCTGACACTCAATTAACAAAAGCTGAAGGTTTGAAGCAATGGCAGGCCATTTCAAAGGACTGTCTTTTTTCCCCCATTTAATAATCTCTTCTGAAAAATAAACTAACCTAGACTGCTGTGATTCCTGATATCTTATGGGAGAATTGTCTTCGTAACAGGAAAACATTTTAATGGATTCCAAAAAGCTAGAAGGGATATTGTTTTGGACTAAAAAGTCATCTGAAAAAACAATCGAATACCCGTATGATTTCTCTTCTTCTATAACTTGATGAACTTGTCCTGGTGAAACAAAAAACACCTGTTGATCACTTAGCTCATAAGCTTGAAAATCAATAACGTGCTTACCTTTTGCTTCCTTCGTTATGATCAATGTATAAAAGTCATGTCTGTGAGGCTCGTCTCTCACTCCTCCTCGTTTGTCATGAATATCCTCCATTCTGGAAATTCCAAAATGGACCTGATGATCTGACTTATTCGGATGTTCGTAGACTTTAATCAAAACACTTATTTTATTGCCTGCATTAAAATTACAACATTTGTTAAATGGATTTGTTTGAATCAAGTGAAAGAGTCTTTGAAGAGATTCCCATTCCAAATGGAGAGCTCAAAATTATGAGAAACTTTATGTCTCCTCAAAAAGCTTTAGATTACTATAATCGCTTAAATAAATCCGTTGATTGGCAGCAAGAAGAAGTAACCCTTTTTGGAAAAACGCATCCTGTTCCACGTGAAACTGCTTGGTATGGAGACAAGGGAATTAAATATGTCTATTCTAATGTCCATCATGCCGCAAAAGAATGGACAAAAGAACTGCTTGAAATAAAGATGGTGATTGAATATTTTAATCCTAATAACTTGTACAACAGTGTTTTGTTAAATTTTTACAGGCACGGAAATCATAAAGTAGGTTGGCATTCAGACGATGAACCGGAACTAGGAAAAACACCAACAATTGCATCGGTAAGCTTAGGCGCGGAAAGACGTTTCGATCTTCAACACAAAGAGACAAAAGAGAAAATCCAAATTCACCTTAACTCTGGTTCTTTACTCATTATGGGTGGTGAACTTCAAAAATACTGGAAACACCAAATTCCAGCTCAAAAGAAAATTGAAGGAGGTAGGATTAACTTGACGTTTAGGAAGGTTTTTTAATTTGAGAATTATTCCTTCAAAGCTAACGGCTTGTTCACATAATCATTAAAAGGCTTCATTTTTCGATACACCTCATCGCAATAATCAAGCATGTCTTTGTGTCCTATCATCTTCGCCGGAGCTTCATGTTGAACTAAAAAATCCTTGTGTCTTATCCAGTGTTCCATAGGGTCTTCTTTATCGAATCCCTTTGGTATTCTCTTTAACTGATCTCCCCAAAAAGTAAATGTTGAACTGAAATCTTTGTCATTCATGATAGATAAAAATTCACCTCCATTTTCAGCCAACTCCTCTCTTAAATGAAACAATCTTTCTTTTTCTGGATGATAAACTCCTCCTGCCATCCAAAACTTATCTGGTGATATTTGAAAGTAAAACCCAGCAGAATCACTTTTCTTACCTCCTTTTGAAATAGCCGCACTAAAATGCGTTTTATAAGGTGTTTTATCCTTGGAAAAACGAACATCTCTGTGGAGTCTAAACATTACATCTTTAGCTTCCAACATCATTACAGAAGGCTCAAAGTCTGCTATCCTGTTAATTAAGTCAGTAACGAACTCTTGCGCATTTTCCTTCGCTGCTTGATAACGTTTTTTGTTATCCTGCATCCAGTCTCTATTGTTGTTTTCTTTCAGGTCTTTTAAAAACTGAAGCGTCTCTTTGCTAATTGTAATCATACAAGAAATTTAAAAAAATGAATCCTATTCGCCTAATCCTTGTATAACACAAGCATATAAATCATCAATCTATGAAGCACATTGTCATCTTACTTGCGCTATTATTCTCTTTTGCAATAGGCAAAGCTCAAAACACTGAAACTATAAAAGGTAAGCTAGTCCAAAAAGAATGTGTCAGCTTCCCCTTTTTGTATCCAGATATAATGTTACAAAATTGCATTTAATTTATACTTTGAAGGAGGTTGGTTATGCTAAGTCATTTTTCTTAACTAAGACAACTCCTTCTTAAATAAAAAAGGACCGTGATTGCTCACAGTCCTTTCAAATATTTCTTTGTAGAATACTAAGCTGGGTTCGCAGGTCCTCTCATACTTACAATATCTCTATCAAATAAGTACATCCCTCCTTTGTCTTCACCAATCATTCTTATTTTATCCAAGATAGTTCTTGCTAAAGCTTCTTCTTCTAACTGCTCTGCAACATACCATTGCATGAAGTTATGAGTCGTATAATCTTTCTCTTGAAGACAAACGTCTACCACTTTGTTTATTTCACTTGTTACCATTGTTTCGTGAGCTAATAGTTGCTCAAAAATTTTAGTAAGTGATCCAAAATCCTTTGGAGGGGCAGCTAAAGCTGGTACATCTGCAGTACCACCTCTTTCGTTCACATATTTTACCAATTTCAGCATATGCTCTCTTTCTTCATCAGAGTGCATATATAAAAAATCAGAAGTTCCAGGGAAACCAGCATTTTCAGACCATGAAGCCATTGCTAGATAAAACTGTGATGAACTCGCTTCTATTTCAATTTGCTTATTTAAAGCATCTTCTACTTTCTTAGTTAACATATCTTTTCTTTTTTAAAAAGTTAATAATTATTCGACATTAACGTCTGACAATTCTAATGAATTTAATGTTACTTCTATGTCTTTATTCTCATGTTTGAAAGTAACATCGGTCAAATTTATATTTACCATATAGTCAAAAGCAGGGTTTGTAGCATCTGAAGCCGAAATACTAACGGTTCCACTTGTAGCTTCCCATCTATGTGTTTTATACATGTAGTTATTATCCCATATAGTACAACTAAACCAACCACGATCTTGTTTAAACTCATCAACAACTACCATTATATCACTCATTGTATCTAATGAAAAAATTTGAGATGAATCAGTCAAGTTTAGTGCTGAACTATCTCCATAAATGCAAATACCAATAGAATTATCATCACTAAATTTCATAGCAGCAAAGTCTCCACAAGCTGTGGTTCCTCCATCAAAAGCATTGTCTAATTCTAAATTATCACTGCATGCACTTAGTACAAATATCAAGCTTATAAAAACAATTACTTTATTCATTTACTACAGTTGTATTTAATTTAATTCTCTCATCTCTATTCACTAAATCCCAAGCGGTATAGAAAATAAGACGAGATATCTTTTCCATTTTTTCAAAGTCGATTTTCTCAACTGTATCACTAGATTGATGATAATCTTCATGAACACCATTGAAATAGAAAATACATGGAATGTTGTGTTTAGCAAAGTTGTAATGATCTGATCTATAATAGAATCTATTCGGATCATTTAGATCATTGTATCTATAATCTAATTTCAATTTCGAATACGTTTTGTTTGCTTGCTCACTTATATCATGTAATTCTTGGCTTAAAATATCGCTCCCAATTAAGTAGATGTAATTTGGATCTCCCTTATAGTTTTCATCCATTCTACCAATCATATCAATATTCAAATTAGCCACTGTGTTTCTTAAAGGAAGAAGCGGATGATCTGAATAAAATTCAGAACCTAATAATCCTTTTTCTTCACCTGAAACAGGCATAATAAGAATAGATCTTCTCGGACCTTTACCTTCTCTTTTAGCCATTTGAAAAGCTTCTGCCATTTCTAAAAGAGCCACAGTACCTGAACCATCATCATCAGCTCCATTAAAAATTTCATCTCCATTTTTACCTATATGATCATAATGCGCAGTAATAACTACTACTTCATTTTTCAAATCAGAACCTTCAATAAAAGCTAGTACGTTTTCAGAAGTTAAATCATCACTCTGACGATTTACATCAACATAAAAGGTTTTCGATAAAGTATAAACAGATGATTTAGCTTTTCCTTTTTTATTGATTTTAGCCAATGTTTTATCAAAGTCTAAAAGTCCTTCTGTTAAAGCCTTTGCCATATCTTCAGATATATACAAAACCGGAACAGTTAATCTATCTTTTAAAGTCTTGTTTAACAACATTTTAGGATCTTCCATATAATGTCGATAAGACTCATTTTCAACAATTGATTTATGATTTTTCTTAACGATGAAAATAGCTCTAGCTCCTTTTTCAATTGCAAAATTGATCTTATTTAAAGGATCCATTGACCATTCAGAAGGCGAACCATCTTCATTTAAAAACAAGCTTCTTTTTTTACTAGGTTCACCATCATAAAAAATAACTCCTTTTCCACTTACATCAACATTAGCGTAATCATCATAATTACCCTGTGACACACCGTATCCAATAAAAGCTATTTCTTTAATATCTACCTTCTTATTATCCAATTCATGCCAATAGTAAAAATCTCTCATCCATTTAAAAGATGAATCACTACTACTTACATCAACACCATATGCATATTGAAGTATTAGCGGAAATTTTTGAAAATAGCTTCCTTTAAAAGGTTGAATACCATAACTATTGAATTCGCCAGCTAAATAAGCTGCAGCCATTTTCTGACCAATCATTCCAGTCTCTCTTCCTTCATAATTATCACTCGCAATTTCGTGAAGATGTTGACTTAACTCTGTTTTAGTAATTGTTTCCGCATATTTTACGGCAACCTTATCTTTTACTTGAGCATCAAGTATAAAAGGTATAAGTAAAATAAAAAATAGATTTTTCATCAATTATGAAATAGCAATTTTGTTTACTCTTCTTTCGTGTCTTCCTCCTTCAAATTCAGTTGATACAAACTTTTCAATTATTTCAATAGCTAATTCCTCTGACACAAATCGAGCTGGGATAGCAACAACATTTGCATTATTATGTAATCTTCCTAATTCTGCAATTTCTGGAGTCCATGATAAAGCCGACCTAACCTCTGGATATTTGTTAGCAGTCATATTAACGCCATTCCCACTGCCACATATTAACACACCTAAATCGTTTTCTTTATCAGCAACAGACTTAGCCAAAGGATGCGCATAATCAGGATAATCACAAGAGTCAGTTGAGTCAGTTCCGAAATTTTCTAATTCAAAACCCTTACTCTCAAGTACTTGAATAACTTTCTGTTTTAATTCAACACCTGCATGATCACCTGCGATACCAATTTTCTTTACTTTCATAAGTCTATTTTGTTAATTAGAAGTACTACAAAGGTAAAGAATTGTCTTTATTAACAATTGATAGATATTATTAACAATTAAACAAAGTGCTAAAAATTACACGACTGATATTAAGTTAATTAAGTTCTGAGTTATTAACAGATATTGTGTTAATTAGAATAATAAGTGTTAGAAATTAAAAACAAAAAAAGCTTGGTTTATTTAACTTTATACTCGCTTGTAAAAATATACTAGATAAGCAAAATGATAACCGCCGAATTTGACTCAATTTATAACAACGCTTATTAACATTAAAGATATAGAAATTCCAAATTTTAAATAAACATTAGGTTTATTAACAGGTTTGTTAACATCTACATAACACATTAAAAATCATTGAGATAATTAGTTCTTTATTTTTAATAACCTATGAATAAGTGTTGATAAGTGAAAAATTCAAGGAGATTAGTTGAAACTTATAAGGCTTACTAACAGACTATATAATAATAACAAAGAAGAATTTAAATAAATATGAATAATATATATAATGATAGAGTAAAGGAATTAGGCTTCCTTGACAAGGAGATTGATCCTTCCGTAGATTTGTTCCAGGAAATCGAAAAATTAAAGAAGGAGAAGAATGCAATCATATTGGCTCATTATTATCAGGACCCAGATATTCAGGATATAGCAGATTATATCGGAGATAGTTTAGGTTTGTCTCAAAAAGCTGCTAAGGCTGATGCAGATATTATTTTGTTTGCTGGAGTACACTTCATGGCAGAAACGGCAAAGATTTTAGCTCCTGAAAAAAAGGTTTTGTTACCAGATTTAAAAGCAGGATGTTCTTTAGCAGAATCTTGTCCGGCTGATGAGTTTAAAGCTTTTAAAGATGCACACCCTGATCATTTGGTTATTTCTTATGTGAATTGTACAGCTGATTTGAAGACGATGACAGATATCGTTTGTACTTCAACTAATGCTTTACAAATTGTTGAGAGTTTACCAGAAGATCAAAAAATAATATTCGCTCCTGATAGAAATTTAGGTGCATATATTAATAAAAAGACGGGTAGAGATATGTTATTGTGGGATGGTTCATGTATGGTTCATGAAATATTCTCATTAGATCAAATTATTGATTTAAAGAAAGAGCATCCAGATTCAGAGTTATTGGCTCATCCTGAATGTGAAGATTCTTTACTGCAACATGCAGATTATATTGGTTCAACAACGGGTATTTTAAACTATTCGAAAGAGAGTGAAAAAACAAAGTTTATTGTTGCTACTGAAGCGGGTATTATTCATCAAATGCAAAAAGTATCACCAAATAAAACATTCATTCCGGCTCCACCTAATAATTCTTGCGCTTGTAATGATTGTCCACATATGAAGTTGAATACTTTAGAAAAAGTATATAACTGTTTGAAGTATGAATTACCTCATATTGAATTAGAAGCTTCAGTTATTGAAGAAGCTAAAAAACCGATTTGGAAAATGTTGGAAATTTCTGAAAAACTAGGACTGTAAATGAAGCTAGGTTTTTTAATTGTTTTACTCTTTTTAACTGGACTTACATTTTGTCAAAATGTAGATCCTAATGGATATAACACCTTTTATTATTCAGAAGGAAATATATCTAGCGAGGGAACATTAAAAAATGGAAAACCGGATGCATACTGGAAATCGTATTATGAAAATGGACATTTAAAATCGGAAGGAAATAGAGATAGTTTTCTTTTAGATGGCCCATGGAAATTCTATACAGAAGAAGGAAAACTAAAAGAGATTATTGAGTACAAAAGAGGAAAGAAAAATGGTTTTCAAAAATTCTTTAGTCTGGATAGCATTTGTATGCTTCAATATCAATTTATAGATAACCTTAAACAGGGTAATGCTAAAGAATACTTTTCGAATGGAATGATATTTAAAGAGTATAAATACCTTGATAATCAAATAGTTGATGATTGTTTTGAGTATGATACACTAGGTAATATTGTAACTATTTATACTTATAAATTAGGAACTATATTAAAAAGAGAAGATATCAATCGTTGGGATAAATCAGCTAGAAAGCATGGTTTGTGGAAGTCTTTTTATGAGGATAAGTTATTAGAATCTGAATTGTTTTATAATCACGGAGTTTTAGATGGTGTTGCTAAATATTATCTAAGGGATGGTAGTTTAAAGGAAATCAAGAAGTTTGATAATGGAGAAGAGGAGAAAGAAGCTGCTGAAATTCAACAATTAGAAGTAGATTATACCTATTACGATGACGGAACTGTTGCTAGTTCAGGAAGTTTTGTAGCTGATAAACCAATTGGAATTCATAGAAAATTTGATAATAAAGGAACTTTACTATCATCAAAAGTATTCAGCGAAACAGGGAGTATTAAGAGCGATGGAAAAATTACAAAAGCTGGAATAAAAGATGGTCCGTGGAAAGAGTACTACAATGATGGAACTTTAAAAATGGAAGGTTTGTATAAGAATGATATTAAAGTTGGACTTTGGAAGTATTATCATGCTAATGGAAGTATAGAACAAGAAGGTAAATACAATGCAAAAGGAAATGCGATTGATTTATGGAAATGGTATTATGATACCGGTGTTTTAGAAAGAGAAGAGTTTTTTATAGATGGATTAGAGGATGGAGAAATGATTGAATATCATGAAGATGCTAGTATTCGTTTAAAAGGATCTTTTGAAGAAGGTTTAAAAACAGGAGAGTGGTTTTATCAAATGGGTGATTATTTCTACAAAGGAAATTACATTGATGATTTAATGCACGGTTTATGGGAAGAGCATTATAATGATAAGAGGATTAAATTCTCTGGAGAATATGCTTTAGGTATTCCGATTGGTAAGCATAAATATTACCATGATAATGGAAAAGTTCATAAAGAAGGTGAGTATGAAGGTGGTTTGAAAGACGGAGTTTGGAAATACTACACTAAACAAGGAGAACTTAATTTAATGATCCTCTACAAAATGGGAGAGGAAGAAAGTATTAACGGTAAAAAAATAAAAGACTAATGTCTTTGAAAAAGCATATAAAAACATTTTTTAATCCTGATTTTAAGTCTAAAAAAGACATTATTAAAATCAATAGGATTTATGCCTTGTTTGCAGGTTTATTAACACCAATTTTTGCTTACGGTATATTCGGATACGATGAAAAAAGATTAACCATTGACATTACGTTAATGGTTTTATTCTTTTTAGCATTCATCACTTCTTTTTTCTCAGAGTTTGTAAAAAAGAAGTTTACCATCATTCTATTTTTAGGATATATACATGCCACGTTAAATGTTTTGTATATCAACTATAATACTGGATTTCAATTGGAATCCTTTATTGGTTTATTAACTGCTATATTTTTTATTGGTTTAATTATCCAGAGTCATAAACTAGCGACATTATATTCTGTTTTGACTTTGTTAATGACTGGAATTACCATTTATTTTTCCGATCAGCTATATGATTTACCAGAAGCACCTCGATATTATTTACTGCTCATTTTTGCCTTCGGAGTAGTTAACTTTTTTGTATCTCGTTTTAGATCTTTATTCTACAGTAAAATAGATTTCAATAATTCACTTTTAAGTAGAGTTTTTCAAGATTCTCCTGATGCTTTATTCTTGGTAAAAAAAGAAACAAACATTATTGAAAATGTTAATGAATCAGTTTTAAACCTATTTAAAAAAGAAGATAGAAATGAGTTTATTGATAAAGACTATTTAGATTTTTCGAAGAAATTTAAGAAAGGAAGAAAGTTTTTTCAAGATGAGTTTTTAGAAGATGAACAATGGCACAAAGAGATCAAGTATAAAGATGCTGATGGTTATATTATTTGGGTTGATCAGGTAGTTTCTGAAATTATTTTTAATGATGAGCAGTACTTCTTAATTAGAATGACTGATATATCTGAACGAAGAGCGAATCAAGAACATTTAGAAAAATTATCATTAGCAGTTGAGCAAAATCCTTCGATTGTTGTTATTTATGATGCGCAAACTAAGGTGCAGTTCATTAACAGAACTTTTGAAACAGTTACAGGTATTCTTCAAGAAGAAATGATTGGTACTTATGCAAAAGACCATAATGAAGAAGAATACATTAATGTAGTTCGAGAAAAAGGACAATGGAAAGGAGATATAATCCATTATAAAAAGGATGGTTCATCAATAGTTGAAAGAGCACAAATTTCACCTATAGTAGATAGAAAAGGAAATATTACTCACTTTGTAAAAGTAAGTGAGGATATAACTGAAAGACAAAACACGGAGGAGCAACTTAAGGTTGTTTTAGATAATATTGACGAGATTGTATATTCTATTCAAGTTGATGAAGAAGGTAATAAGGAATTTGGGTATATAAGTCCGAAGGTTAAGGACATATTTGGTTTTACTCAAGAAGAATACAAAACCAAACAGCAAGATATTCAAGATGCATATCACCCTGAAGATTTTCCGAATATTAAGAAAATAATGAAACGATTAAAGGATAACCCTGAACCAAAAAGGGTCACCTATCGATTCAAACATCGTTTATCAGGAGAGTATATTTGGGTAGAAGAAAACCTATTTCCAAAGGTTAATGAAAAAGGGAATATTAGAACCATTTTCGGTGTAGTAAGAAACATTAACGACCGTATAAAATCTCAGGAAAAAATTAAAGAATCAGAAGAAAAGTTTAGGCTTCTTTATTCTAAAGCAAACGATGCCATTTTAATTGTTGATGAAGGAAAAATTGTTGATTGTAATGAGAAGGCAATTGAAATGTTTAAAGGACAAAGAAGAGAGATCATAAATTCTTCACCTTTTATTTTTTATCCTGAAAAACAACCTGATGGTTCGGATTCTATTTTAAGAGGATACGAATTGATGCAGGAAGCATTGCAAGGAAAATCACAAAGATATTATTGGAAACATTGGTCAATTAATGGTCCTCAATTTGACACTGAAGTAAGCATAAATGCATTTGAAGTAAAAGGAAAAAAATTACTTCAATACATGATTAGAGATGTTACAGCTAGAATGAAAGCTGAAAGTGAAAAATTGGAAACACTGGATAGTTATTTTGAGCTTTTTAATCAGAGCACGAGTTTCATTTTCATTGTAGATAAATCATTCAAACTGATCGATGTAAATGATACGGTTATCAAGTTTTTCGAGAGTCCAAAGGAAAAAATGTTGGAGACAGATATCTTTTCTTTGATTAAAACTACTGAGCATACTGATTTCAGTAAAAAATTAATGAGCACATTCAATGATAACAAGGAAATATTTGATTGTTATGTAAATGGAAAAGATAAGAGTATTCCTGTTGAAGTAGCTTTAAATAAAGGATCTTATTTCGGAAAGGAAGTTGTTATTGTTAGGGGTAGAGATATCAGTACGCGTTTGACATATGAAAAAACACTTCAAGAAAGTGAAGAGCGTTTCAGAACCTTATCGTGGTCTGCACCAATTGGTATTTTCCAACAGAAACCAAACGGACAAACAACTTATATAAATCAAAGAATCATTCAGTTATTTGGAGCTTTAGATCCGTTGAGTTTTGATTCAAAAATGATGGCTTTAATTCATCCAGATGATATCGATAGAGTTAGAGATAAAAAAGAAGAATCTATCCAAAGAGGAGAAGGTTTAAGCTATGAGTACCGATTGATTAAAGATGGTAGGGAAACCTGGTTAAGTGTTAGGGTTAAGGTTATAAAAAATGAAGAAGGTGCAGTTATAGGTCGTATAGGTACTATAGAAGATATTAGCGATAGAAAGTTGTATGAAAAGAATGTAGAAGAGAATGAAGAAAGATTTAAGATTCTTTCTGATGTCACTTTAGAAGCTATTATATTAACAGATAATGGTGTTATTACAGATGTTAATAATCGTTTTCTAAAAATGTATGGCTACCGTAGACGTTCTGAGGCAATTGGTATGAATATTATGAACATTGTGAGTTCAGAGTATCATGATTCTGTGAAGGAGAGAATGCAGGAGGATAAAAACCCAACCAAAGAGTTTAATCACATTAAAAAAGACGGAGATTTATTTACTGTAGAATCTAGATCTGAAATGATTTTGTACAACAACAAAAACATTAGGGTGTATGTGGTAAATGATATATCTAAACGAAAGCAAGCACAATCGAAATTAATTAGATCAGAGCATAACTATAAAAAGCTCGTTGAGATTCTTCCTGATGGGTTAATCCTGCATGATCATGGAACAATTATTTATGCTAACCCAGAAGCAATTAAGCTATTTGATTGTGAAAAATCTGATGATATTATTGGTACTCAGCTTCTAGACTACGTTCATCCAGTGGATAAGGAAAGAGTAAAGGGAAGAATAGAAAAAGTACAAAACGAAAGAGATAAAGTTGATTATCAAGAAAGTAAGCTGATTACGGGTAAAGACCGCATTAAAACGGTTGAATCTTGCCACATTCCATACATCATGGATGGTAAGCCGGTAGTTAAGCTGGTGGTTAGAAATATTTCGGATAGAAAAAGAGTTGAACTCGAGAAATTAAGAGCGGAGTTGGCTGAAGAAAACTCGAGAAGATTAGAGCTGGAAATTAATGAAAGAAAGGAAGTCGAAAATAAGTTGAGATTGGCTGAGCAGTTTACTAGAAGTATCATTGATTCATCTCTAGATATGATTTATGCAACTAACGTAAATAATCAAATTACAGAGTTCAATCAATCTGCACAGACTATATTAGGATATACTTTAGCAGAATCGTTTAAAATATCACCAAGTGATTTATTTGTTGATATAGAAGAACATCAAAAGGTAAAAGCTGCTTTAGAAATTGATGGAGAGTTTTCAGGAGAAATTAGATCAAGAGCTAAAGACGGAAGAGAGTTTCCAAGTTTTCTTTCGGCTTCTGTTTTAGTAAACCAAAAAGGAGAGATTGTAGGTGAAATGGGAATCTCTAGAGACATTACCAAATTGAAGGAAAACGAGCAGGAAATAAAAGAATCACTGAAAGAAAAAGAGGTCTTGTTGAAAGAAGTTCACCACCGTGTTAAGAATAACATGCAGGTGATTTCAAGTATCCTAAATTTACAGACTTCTTACGTTCAAGACGATTACACCATAGAGTTATTGAGAGAGTGTCAAAACCGTATTAAATCAATGGCCTTCATTCACGAAAGCCTTTATCAGTCAAAAGATATATCCAATATTCACTTCAACAACTACATAGAAAACCTGTGTACGAACTTGCATTATTCTTACTCATCTAACAAAAAGCCAATAGGTTTGGAATTTGATTTTGAGGAAGTATTCTTAAAACTAGATACAGCAATTCCTTGCGGATTAATAGTTAATGAACTGATATCTAACGCATTAAAGTATGCTTTTGAAGATAAAGAATCAGGAACCATTAAAGTATCGATTAAAACAACAGGTGAAGATCAGTACTGTTTGGAAGTAGGAGATGATGGAAAAGGATTAGATGAAAACTTTAAAGTAGAAGAAAGTGACTCGTTAGGTTTACAGTTGGTGGTAACATTAGTAGATCAGATAGACGGAGAACTGGAGGTAATCAATCAAAATGGATTGAAATTTATTATTAGATTTAAAGACTTATAGTATAGAGCATCATGTCAAATAAAATATTAGTAGTAGAGGATGAAGGAATTGTAGCAAAAGATATTGCTAACAGTCTTAAAAAGTTGGATTACGACGTAATAGGAACAGCTTCATCAGGAGAAAAAGCGATTGAAATAGTAAGAGAAAATCAACCTGATTTAATCTTAATGGATATCATGCTGAAAGGACAAATGACAGGTATTGATACGGCTGAAGTAATGCGTAGTGAGTTTCAAATTCCTGTAATTTATTTGACAGCTAATGCTGATGAAAACACTTTAGAAAAGGCTAAAATAACAGAGCCTTACGGTTATATATTAAAGCCGTTTAAAGAAATTGACCTTCATACTTCCATTGAAATGGCTTTGTATAAGCACAGTAAAACGATGGAGTTGAAAAAGGAAATCGAGATTTACACGAACTTTATTGAAAGCGAAAGTGATCAAGATTTTGTTTTTATCAAATCGAAGGCAAAGTTGGTTAAGGTAAATCATGCAGATATATACTTTGTAGAAGCGTTGAAAGATTATGTTATCATCAACACGGATAAAGGAAAGTATACTATACACTCAACGATGAAAGATGTTCAATCGAAACTTACGGAGAAGGATTTCTTGAGAGTTCACCGTTCATTTATTATCAGATTAGATAAAATAAAAGAAATAGAAGGTTCTAACTTAATCATGGAAAAATCTGGAAAAGAAGTTCCAGTAGGAGGTTCTTACAAAGAGACCTTAATGAGCAAGTTAAATTTCATGAAGTAATGATTTCTATGGACAAACATATTTTAGCAGCATTTATTGCTGCTTTCTTTTTGCTAAAAACTACAAAAGGAGAGCAAGTTTATAACCTATCGAAAGGATTATTAAACAGTAATGTTAATCAGGTTATTCAAGTGGATAACGATTTATGGTTGGCTACGAGTAGAGGAGTAAGTCAAATTATCAATTGGCAAAACCCAAATACAGGAGGTAAGCAAATAGCGAACCGTGCTACTTCCGTTGCTGTTAATGCTATTTGTAAATACGAAGGTGATTTTCTTTGGGTATCGACAAATGGTAAAGGGGTTTATAAGTACAACACGAAGACAAGAGAAATGCTTGGTTTTCAGCATGATTTATTCAGAGGAAAGAACATTGTTTCTCTAGCTTACTCGGCAGATGAACTTTTCTTAGAAGAGAAAGGTGCAGGCTGGACAAAAATTAATACGAAAACGTTAGCCACAAGTAAAATTGATAAAAAAGCAACGGGGCTAACCCTAAAAACATTTTCGTTTAGTGGAGTGAAATACGGTACAGAAGATGGTTTATTAAACGATAACATCATTTCTGAAATTGATTATGGAGACTTTATTTATTTGATAAGTAGCTTAGGAATAGATGCATTTCATAAGACTTATAAAAGTGTACACCCGGTTCTTTCTAAAAAGTGGAACTTTAATCAAATTGTAAGGCTTAAAAGCGGAGTTCTTATAGCGACTAAAACAGGTTTGTATACATACTCATGGGAAGACTTAGCAAAGTCTGCTAGCGAGCCTAAAGTATCTTTACAAGAATGGAAGTTAGATGGAGAGGTTCAAACAGATTCAGAAATAGATTTAAGCTTTTCCAATTATCAATTTGATTTTATCTTAAACACAAAGGCATTCCCTTCAGCGAACAAGTATTACTATCAAATTGATGGAGCAAATTGGGAAGAAATAGTAAGTCCGTCATTTTCAGTTAACGGTCTTTCACATGGAGACTATGAAGTAAAGTTTAAAGCTTGTAATAAAGGAGGTTTTTGTGCTGAAGTAGAATTAATAAGCATCCATATCGATCATCCTTTAAAAAAGGATTGGATTAAGCACGCAGCTGCTTTATTAGCTCTGATTATTTATACTATCGTAGTTCGTCAAATGAACAAGAAAAAGTTTGTTCGTCAAATTCAAACACTGGAGAAAGCGGTGTATGAAAAGCAAGAGGAGATTAATAGGAGTAAGGGATGAGCTATAAGTGTTTAGGGATTAGTTGACGTAATTGTTAAAATACAATCTAGCCACTAACCCCTAATCACCAAAGACTTAAGTCTAGACTACTTCGAAATATTATACCCTAACGATAAACCATAATATGTTCCTTGCTGGGTGAAATTGGCATAAACATTAACCGGTACATTTAAGGTTCCAGATTTAAACGTTTTACCAGCTGAAACTAACCAGCTTGCATTGGCGTGTAGCTTTCCTCTTCTGTCTAATCGTTTAACTACAGCATCAGGGTTATCATAAGCGTATAAATAATCATACCTAGAATCTTGGTTTCCTATCCAAAGACCTCCCTCACCATAATAACCTAAAGATTCTTTTGTAAAGCTAAAGCTCGGACCAAAACCAATTTCCCAACCTGTTTTGTTTAATCGGAATCCATTTAAGAAAACAAATGATGGATTAATTATTCCTTTATCCATACCTGTAAACATGGTGATGAATTCAAACAATGCTTGACTGTTTCCTGCGTTTAGGTATGCTTTTTCCCACTGGTAACCTATTTGAGTCATTACAGGAATATCTACACCAAGACCACCTCTGCTTTTTGGATCCAACATAAACTGAGAACCTTGACCCGTTAAGTATGCAAAACCAAACCTAGGTCCGCTTAGGTTAACACGCTTTAAGTCAGAGTTCATTAACTCTCTTTTAGCATATACCTCGTAGTTGTATAAATTCTCTACCTGATTATCTAATTCAAGATCCAGTAGTTTCTGTACACTAACTTTTGCCACTTTCTCTAAATCCTGTGCTACGTAAATATATTCATAGGCTACAGATTTGATTAATCGACTCTTAGCAATGTCGTACCATTTGTAATTGATAACCAACTTAGATCCAAAGACTTCAAAAGTTCCAGATAAAACGTAATTGGCAGACATTCCAACTCCAGCTTTTCTCATGCAGCTTGTGCTGTAACAGTTTTCAATATTAATAGCGTTTTTGTCTAAAGCTTCTAACATATCATGCTTTTCAATAACAACATATTTGTCAAGCTTCATAACCTCAAGCCTAACCATTGCTCCTAATTGATTGGGTGTATTTGGTAGACCTACACTTTCAAAGTTTAAAACGGCCATGGTTGATTTAATTCCAGATTGTGACTTAATACTTGTTATAAGTCCAATCATAAATACTAAAACGAATGTTAATTTTCTCATAGTTTCTAATTTGAATTCAAAGCTAGGTGAAGAGAGTTGGGACTGAAAACCAAGTTTTTCGCAAAAAGGATATTTGCTTGCAAGCGTTATAAAAAAAGCTTGTTTACAATTAAGTAACACTTGTTACATATTTATTCTTTGGGAAATTGATTTGATTCTTTTTTCTTAATGACAAGGTTGAAACCAGGTCATTTCCTAACTATACTTTAGCGCGAACAAATCAATTTAACTATGTTTAAAAAACTTTACACTTTAGGTCTTTTTGCTTTAGGGTTGACCGCTCTTAATGCTCAAGACGTTGAGTTAACACGCGTAGGAGGATATGCTACAGGTGTATTCGACGAAGGAGCTTGCGAAATTGTAAGTTATTCTGCTAGTACAGGACAATTATACTATGTAAACGCAGAAGCTGGAACAGTAGGAATTTTAGGTATCGCTAACCCAACAAGCCCAACTGAGGTTTCAACGGTTAACGTTCTTGTAAGTTCGGCTTCTCAAGGATTCGTTCCTGGAGGAATTAATGCTGTTGCTGTTGGACCAGATTACTTTGTTGTTGCTGTTGAGAATGACGACAAGCAAATGAACGGAGTTTTAGCTTTCTATCAATTAGACGGAACATTTATTACAACTATTCCTGCTGGAGCTTTACCGGATAACGTACAAGTTTCTCCAAACGGAGAATATGTAGTTTCTGCTAACGAAGGAGAACCAGATGATGACTATATGGTTGATCCTTTAGGGTCTATCACAATTGTTGATGTTTCTGGAGGCGTTGACGCTATTGCAGCTAACAATGCTATGACTGTTGATTTCACTGAGTGGAACGGAACAACATTTACAGATGGAACAAGAATCTTTGGTCAAAAAAATGTTGACTTAGGTGGTGGACAGTATGAAACTGTTGCTTCTACTGTTGCAGAAGATTTAGAGCCAGAGTATGTTGCTTTTAACCAAGATCAAACAAAAGCCTTTGTTACTTGTCAAGAAAACAACACTGTAATTACTATTGATTTAGCTTCTGGAAATTTAGACGCTATCAATGGTTTAGGATATAAAGATCACTCTTTATCTGGAAACGGAATTGACCCTTCTGATAAAGCTGATGATATCACGATTCAAACTGCTCCTGTTTACGGAATGTTTCAACCAGATGCTATGGTGTCTTACACAGTAGATGGTGTTGAGTACTTATTCACTGCAAACGAAGGAGATGCTAGAGATTACGAAGGAGATTTTACTGGATATTCTGAAGAGGATAGATTAAAGGACCTTACATTAGACGCTACTGTTTTCCCTAATGCTGCTGACATGCAGTTAGAAAACAACTTAGGAAGATTAAAAGTAACGACTTCTCAAGGAGATACTGATGGAGACGGAGATTACGATGAGGTTTATATCTACGGAGCTAGATCTTTCTCTATTTGGGATGTGTCTGATATGTCTTTAACTTATGATTCAGGAGATGATTTTGAGCAGCAGTTATTAATAGCTGATCCAGTTAACTTCAACTCTACGAATGACGAGCACGATACTAGAAAGAACAGGTCTGACGACAAAGGTTGTGAGCCAGAAGCTATCGATGTTGGTACAATTGGTGACAATGTTTATGCATTCATCGGATTAGAGAGAATGGGTGGAATTATGGTTTATGATGTAACAGATGTTAATGCTGTTGAATTCAAAACGTATAACAACTACAGAAACTTTGATGTTGATGCAACGTCACCAGACGCTGGAGATTTAGCACCTGAGTGTGTTAAGTTTATCTCTGCTGATAATCACCCTGGAGGAAATGACTTATTGGTTGTTTCTAATGAGGTTTCTGGAACGATCTCTATCTACACGGTAGATGTTGAAGAAGAAGATGACACGATGGACGAAGTAGAAAATGTTGAATTAGAGCGTTTAGGTGGTTTCTCTACAAACGTATTTGACGAAGGTGCTGCTGAGATCGTAGATTACTCTTCTGATGAAGAAGCATTATACTATGTTAACGCTGATGCTGGAACGGTTGGAATTTTAGATATTACTGACCCTACTTTACCAGTAGAAATTGAAACAGTATCTGTTGCTGATTCAGTTGACGCAAACACAAACGGATTTGTTACAGGAGGAATTAACGCTTGTTCTGTTGGTCCTGATTACTTTGTTGTTGCTGTTGAAAACGATGATAAGCAAGCTGATGGTGTTATCGCTTTCTTTAACCTTGACGGAACATTCATCACTACAGTTCCTGCTGGAGCTTTACCAGATAACATTCAAGTTTCTGCTAATGGAGATTATGTTGTTTCTGCTAACGAAGGAGAACCAGATGATGATTACTTAGTTGACCCATTAGGATCTATCACGATTGTTGATGTTTCTGGAGGAGCTGCTTCAGTTTCTGCTAGTAACGCAAACACATATGATTTTTCTGCTTGGAATGGAACAACTTTTACAGATGGAACAAGAATTTTCGGAGAACAAGGAGGAACTCCTTCTACAGTTGCTGAGGATTTAGAGCCAGAATATGTTGCTTTCAACGAAGACCAAACGAAAGCATTCGTAGTTTGTCAAGAAAACAACGCGGTTATCACAATTAACTTAGCCGACGGAAACTTAGACGCTATTAATGGTTTAGGTTATAAAGATCACTCTGTTGCAGGAAACGGAATCGACCCTTCTGATAAAGCTGATGATATCACGATCCAAACAGCTCCTGTTTTCGGAATGTACCAGCCAGATGCAATGGTTTCTTATACTGTTGATGGTGTTGAGTACTTATTTACTGCAAACGAAGGAGACGCTAGAGATTATGATGGATATTCTGAAGAGGATAGATTAAAGGATCTTACATTAGATGCTACAGCTTTCCCTAACGCAGCAACAATCCAAGACGAGAATAGCTTAGGAAGATTAAAAGTGACTACTTCGCAAGGAGATACTGACGGAGATGGTGACTTCGATGAGGTTTATATCTACGGAGCTAGATCATTCTCTATGTGGAAGACTTCTGATATGTCTTTAGCTTTCGATTCAGGAGATGACTTCGAGCAGCAGTTATTAATCGCTGATCCAGTAAACTTCAACTCTACGAATGATGATAACGATTCATTCAAAAATAGATCTGATGATAAAGGATGTGAGCCAGAAGCTATCGATGTTGGTACTATCAACGGACATACTTATGCTTTCATCGGATTAGAGAGAATGGGTGGTGTTATGGTTTATGATGTTACTGATGTAAACGATGTTCAATTTGAAACATATTACAACAACAGAAACTTCGACTATGATGCAACTTCTCCATTAGCTGGAGATTTAGCACCAGAGTGTGTTAAGTTTATCTCTGCTGATGATCATTCAGGAGATCAAGACTTATTAGTTGTTTCTAATGAGGTGTCAGGAACTATTTCTATCTATGCTATCTATGCTCCGGAAGCAGACGGTAACAATGGTGGAGGTACTTCAATCAATGAGACAGAGTCTGATGAATTAGTAATCTTCCCTAACCCAACTAATGGTGCTGACTTAAACATCAGTAAAGTTGGTGATTATGCGGTTATGAACACTGTTGGTCAAGTTGTAGCTTCATATAACAATGTTAATATGATCCCTACATCAACGTTGTCTAACGGAACTTATTTCTTAGTTGATATAAACAACAATGAAAGAGCTGCTTTTACTGTTATGCAGTAATTAACAACTCAAATAATATATATGAAAAGGTCTCCTGAAAAGGAGGCCTTTTTGTTTTTCTGATCGGAAGTCAATTTTTCATACATTGCAAAAAAAACCAACATGAGATTACTACTTATTTTTTGTTTTATTTCTGGATTACTATTCTCTCAGGATGATTATAAAGGACAATACGCTGTGAGCGAAGGTGGTCCGAATAAAAAGATTCCGGTAGGAAAACATGAAGGTTTTCATAATGTGGCTAAAAAGAAAAATCAGTTTGAACACATCATTTGGTATTCCGATTCAGGAACAGTAGAGAAAATCAAGATAAAAGGAAGATACAAGGCGACTTTAAAGTTAGATGCTTTTGATAAAATGGACTGGGTAGAAGCTGAACCAGGAATCTGGATGAATAAAACAAAGGATTCTCTCGTGAACTATGAGTATAGTCCTAAGCAAAAAATTGAAATGCATTACGCTGGTTATTTGCTAAACGGAAAAGGCTTCGACAGTTCTTTTTTAAGAAACGACCCTTTAAA
Source organism: Flavobacteriales bacterium (assembly GCA_965661855.1). Lineage (GTDB taxonomy): Bacteria > Bacteroidota > Bacteroidia > Flavobacteriales_C > CBFIFL01 > CBFIFL01. The sequence goes on along the minus strand of CBFIFL010000028.1, from coordinate 7,963 downwards.
AGGAAAAGCAGGCGGATTCATTAAAGGCTTTACTGAAGGAGTTAAAAGAATGCAACCAGGAGATGTTAGAGTGGTTAAAATGACTCCAGAAAACGCATACGGAAACAGAAACTTACCAGGTATTCCAGCTGGTTCAACATTGGTTTTTATAATATTCTTGGTTGAGGTTAAGTAATGCTTTACAACTCTTCATTTAAGAGAGGCTTAGAGCAAGCTTTAAAAATTGCATAACCAAGCCCAGCACTCAAAACGATACTGACTAAAGCCATGCCAACCTGAGGTGTTGAGCTTACAGCTTCACCTAAGTCTGCTTGGTCAGAATGCTTCATCCAGTAGATTAATGCAACTGAACTTGCATTTTGAAAAAAGTGACCTAAAATTGGCACCCAAATACTGCCACTCCAGAAGTATAGGTAACCCAGAATCACTCCTAAGAAGAAACGTGGGAAAAAGCCGAAAAACTGCATGTGCATTGCGCTAAAAACTAAAGCCGTTATAAATATAGCGCTATGTGGATTTATCTTGAAGTCAATCAAACTTCGCTGAATAATACCTCTAAATAAAAACTCTTCTCCTATCGCTGGAATAACAGCCATAATTAGTATAGACAAAAGCAAAGCTCCTATACCATCACCTGAAGCTAAAAACAAAGACAAAACCCCATTTTGAAACTCCATTTCTCTCATCCATCGTTCTGTACCTTCTAAGAAGCTAGGAAGCTTTAATGAAGCATTTACCCAGCCGGTATATGAAATGAAGGGAACTGCGCTTATAAACAGTAAAGGAACAAGGAAGTATAGCTTTGGAGAGAAGTTAAAATGCATGTTCAGAAAGTCAGCTATTTTGAAACGATATATTTTAACAATCAATATTGATGAAACAACAAAACCAGTAAAAGAACTAATTCCTTGAACGGTCATCAAAACAGATAGTTTTTGAAGAGCTCTCGAGTCATCGAATAACTGTTCAGCAAGACTCAACAAATTTTCTTCAGAAATATCAGCACTTAATATATCAGTAGTCATCAGCTTTCCAACATGTGCCACAACGTTCATATAGTCACTCAAAGGCTGATCAAAAAAGAGAAAACAAATACCAAAGGCAATACCCATTCCTGCTATCATCCACATACCTAGCCACATCAGTCCGGCAACTAATAACCTCAGAAATAAACTTTCTCTTATCATCCTTTGTGTATTTACTAACTTTGTAAAAAACTGATCTTTTGGTAAAAATAGGAAATATCGAGTTGGGTGAATTCCCTTTGCTTTTAGCTCCAATGGAGGATGTAAGTGATCCGCCGTTTAGAGCATTATGTAAAAAGCATGGTGCAGACGTTATGTATACTGAGTTTATTTCAAGCGAAGGCTTGATTCGTGATGCAGTTAAAAGCGTTAAGAAGTTAGACATTTTTGAATACGAGCGTCCGGTTGGAATTCAAATTTTTGGAGGAGACATCGAATCCATGAAGGAATCTGCAGCTATTTGTGAAAAGGCTGATCCAGATATTATCGATATCAATTATGGTTGTCCGGTAAAGAAGGTGGTTTGTAAAGAGGCTGGATCAGGAATTTTGAAGAACATTCCGAAGATGGTGGAAATGACTAAGGAAATAGTTAGGTCTACTAACAAACCAGTGACGGTTAAAACAAGATTGGGTTGGGATGAAAACTCAAAGCATATTGTTGAAGTTGCAGAAAGATTACAGGATGTAGGAATCAAGGCTTTGTCTATTCACGGAAGAACAAGAGCTCAAATGTATAAAGGAGAGGCTGATTGGTCGTTAATCGGTGAGGTTAAAAATAATCCCAGAATGCATATTCCAATCTTTGGAAATGGAGATGTAACGACTCCTGAAATAGCTTTAGAAAAGAAAAACACCTATGGTGTAGACGGAATAATGATTGGTAGAGCAGCTATTGGTTATCCTTGGATTTTTGATGAAATAAAACATTTTTTCAAGACAGGAGAGCATTTGCCTGCACCAAGTATTCAGGATAGGGTAGACGTTGTTCGAGCTCACTTAGACTTTTCCATTAAATGGAAAGGGGAGCGAACAGGTGTGGTTGAGATGAGACGACATTACACGAATTATTTTAGAGGGATTCATCATTTCAAACCATTCAGACAAATTTTGGTGAATGAAATGGATCCTGCGGAAATAGAGAAAACATTAAAACAAATAGAAAATGAATTCAGCCATGTCTAAACTTATTTTACTTCTTCAAACGTTGGTATTAACGGTGTTCGTTTCATGCGCACAAGAACCTTCATCTTCAATTAAACTGGAGCAAGTGGAGTTTATTCAAAAAATTGAATCAGATAGCACTGTTCAAATCATAGATGTTAGAACACCTGATGAATATGCAAGTGGACATATTCAAGGTGCTCAGAACATCAATTTTTTTGATAAAGATTTCCAAGAGCAAATCAAGACTCTTGACTTAAATAAACCCGTGTATGTGTATTGTGCAGCCGGTGGAAGAAGTGGAAAGGCTTGTAAGGTTATGGAGAGTTTAGGTTTTAAAGCGATTTACGACTTAAAAGGAGGATATCACAAATAAGGGATTAAACTTCTGTTTTCAATAAGGGAAACCTAATCGATCTTTGATTCGTATTCTCGCAAAATTCAAATTATGAAGAAGCTTGTTTTTCTTACCCTTGCCTTGTCTTTTTTCTTTGCCACTTTTGTGCAGGCTCAAGCTGAATGCCAGGTGAAGTACACGGGAATTTACAAAGCAGACTTAAATGAAGACGAGGCCATTTATCTTCGTTTTTTCAAAGACGGAACAGTATTACACACTTCTTCTATAACAGACGAAAAGAAAGCTTATAAGTTTTTAATTCAGCAGTTTTCAGATCAAATGCTATCGGGTAAGTTCTACCAAAGAGGGTGTAGCTTTAGTGCTGATGTTAAACATGCGAAGATTAAGTTAGCGGTTAAAGGAGCTGTTCAAGGTGATATCCTTTTAGTTTCTATGAAAGATAAAGTCACAGGAGAAACATTGGATAAGCAGTTCGAGTACTTTGAAATGGAAGAGGAGTTAGAGGAATAAATTTACTGTTTTTCCTTTCTGGCAAATAATAATAACGAGAAGAAGAAAGCAAAGAAGCTCACACCGGCTTGAGTTTCTAGGGTATCTTCGTTCAAGCAGCTTACCACAAAAACAATCATAAAAGAAAGAAAGTAAAGACTTGTTCTAAGTGTATTCATTCGAATAGAAATCAATAGTAAAACAAGGATTAGGCTTGCTCCAAGAATTCCATAGGTAATGAAAAAAGTAGCGAACTGATTATGGGTTCTTTTTTGAAAAGCCTTATCCAGCTTTGAATTACCGGTTTCATACTCTTTGATAAACTCGTCTTTTAAGTCACCCGTTCCAACTCCAATTAAAGGGTTCCTTTCAAAAATATGCCAACCCGCTTTAAGAAATTCTAAACGCTGTGTCAATGAGTGCCCGCTTGGATTCCCTCCTTCAAAATACCATTTGAATTGATACATGATTTGATTGATTCTTTTCGAAAACCCAGAAATTTCTAAAAATCGTGCGTTCGGAATCCCATTTTCAATGGCTGAGACTTCTCTTTCTGAAAGATTACGAATAGCTTGAGCGTCTTTGACTTCTCCCTTACTGCTTAGAAAGCGAATTAAAGTATAGTAGAGCTTGTTTCCTGAGTGATCTAAATCATAAACGCTCATTCCACTTCTTTTTTCCCATTCTGATTTTAATTCTTCCTTCTGAATATTCCAATAGAGGTAGTAACCGTTTTCAGTACTTATATCTTCTTTAACGGAATGAAGCGGATTACCATCTCTTGATAAGTCGATTCGTTCATTTACCGGAGAGTCTTTCAAGTTAAAAGTGTGATAGTGCTCTTGGCTTACGATTCGGACTGTTATAAATAGTCCAAGTAAAACAAGGGTAGCGAGTACAATTCCCCAGACTTTCGGAAGGCGTTTTCTTCTGATTAAAAGAATTCCTGTTACACCTACAAACATAGCCAGTAAGCCAGTAAAGTATTGTGTAAGAATTAAGAAGCCAATGAAAAAGGTGATGATGGAGTAAACTACAAGCCTAAGCCATTTAAACTCGTGTCCTTTATAAATTAAGAACAGACTTGATAAAGCCACCATTAAAGACAAGCGAATATGGTCTATAAATCTGGAAATTTGACGAAGGTCAACCAGTTGCTCATCAAAGAATCCATATTCGAATTTAAACCAGTTAATTACTGCCATAAGACAGGAAACGAGCGTGGCAAGAATAAAACTTTTGATGATGGTTAAGAACCAAAAACGATTAAGCTTTGGAAAAGTGTAAAGTAAATAGGGAATGAAAAGAAGAGGCATCTTAACCCTGATATCTTTCCAGGCATAAGAAAAGTTATTGGACCACAATAAGCTCAATAGTACCACTGCATAACATAGACTAAAAACAGCTGCCGAGTTCCAGGTAAAAAAGGATTTAAAACGCTTCCAACGATTTGGGGTAGCAAACCAAGCCAGACCCATAAAAAGAAAGGACAAGCTCATTAAAAACCGAGAGGTAGGCAAACCTATGGCCATAATGAAAAGACCAAAAACCATTAGCTTTTCACCAAAGGAAAGGAGTCTAAATTTAGACAGTAATCTTTGCATTATTTTTTCTCAGCTACCGTTTGAAGTAAGCTTTTGTAAAATTCAGGTTGAGCCATGATGCTTAGCGCCATGTCTAAATCTTTATCATCCTTTAAAGAGTACTGCATTTTACCTTTTTGGTAGTAATAACGAGTTACAATTTCTCTTTCAATTAATTGAGTGATTTCACCCTTGTATTTTTCAAAGTCAGACTTCTTTTTCTCATCTAACTTTTTATGTAGTGCTGCAATGTCTTCTTTGAAAAGCTCATCGTATTTATCTGCTTCGAAACTTTTCTCTAGTTTTTCAATCGCTTTATCAGAACTTGTTTCAAAATCAAACTCTTGTCCTTCCATGAAAGACATAAAGTCGTTCCAATCTGTTTCTTTTAGTTCAAATGTTTCCACACTATCAATGGTTTTATGATCCATCACGTAATGAGTAACAAAATCAAAAATTTGGTTCTTTCTGATTAAAGCAACCGCAACAGAAGACAAGTATTCTGCTTCGACTGTAGTATCTGGAGTAACCCCGGCACCATCAAAAACAGATCTACCGTTAGCTGTTTTGTACTCCGTTATCAATGAATCCGGCACCTTATGAACACGGCCGTTTTTATCTCTATGCGAATAATCAATCGCTTGAATACACCTACCTGAAGGAGTGTAGTATTTAGCTGTGGTAAGTTTTAATTTTGAATTGTAAGAAAGCGGACGAGTAGTTTGAACCAATCCTTTTCCAAATGATCGTTGACCAACAACAACTGCTCTGTCTAAGTCTTGAAGAGAACCAGAAACGATTTCTGAAGCTGAAGCAGAGTTTTCATTGATTAAAACAACTACAGGCATATCCAAATCAATAGGCTTATCCAATGTCTTATAAACCTTGTTCCAGTCTTTTATTTTCCCTTTTGTAGAAACAACAGGTTGTCCTTTTTTAACGAAGAAGTTTACAATTTTGATAGACTCTCTAAGCAATCCACCAGGGTTTCCTCTCAAGTCAAAAACCAACTTCTTCATCCCGTGTTTTTCTTTCAGATCAAGAATTGCTGACTTTACCTCTCTACCTGCACTTCTTGTAAAACTAGTTAGGTTCACATATCCTACCGAGTCGTTAAGCATTGCGTAATAAGGAACACTTTTGATTTTAATTTCTTCTCTTTTCAGTTTTACGACTAGGTCTTCTGAAGCACCAGGACGTTGAATTAACAATTCAATTTCAGTTCCAGGCTGACCCTTAAGTAACTCCGAAAGCTCAGAAGAATTTTTTCCTTTTGCTTCTTTACCATCTACTTTAAGAATCACATCTCCTGCTTTCAATCCAGCTTTGTGAGCCGGGAAGTTTTCATATGGCTCAGAGATAATAACGAAGTCATCTTTTCTTCGAATAGTAGAACCAATTCCACCATACTCTCCAGTTGTCATGAAACGATAATCTTCGATATCAGATTCTGGGTAGTAGTTGGTGTAAGGATCAAGTGATTCTAACATTGCATCAATACCAGTTTTCATTAAATCCCCAGGCTTTGTTTCATCCACGTAATAGATGTTTAACTCCTTAAATAAAGAAGTGAAAACATCTAAGTTTTTAGAGATTTCAAAGAAATCTTTATCGCTTGGAAGAAATGCTAAGAATGAGAATGATACACCGATTACAAGAGCCTTAACAGACCAGTGAATGCTTTTTATGTTTTGTTTGAATTTACTCATATCGAAATAACGCTGAATTCATTAAATGCTTGTCTTCTAAAATAGTTATTTATTAGGGATTTGGAAGGAGCTTCAGTTAATACGGCTGATTTATGTTCAGATTTATTAAAAACGAAGCGAATGAAATATGTTCTCCTAAGCTGAATACCTATCTTGTCAATATAAAGCAATAGATATGAAGAAGATCGCCAACTATATCAATGGAGAATTACTTGAGCCGGTATCAGGGCAATATTTAGATAATTTCAATCCAGCAAAAGGAGAGGTGTATAGTCTTATTCCGGATTCGGATGAAAATGATATTAACCTGGCTACCAAAGCGGCTAAAGCGGCATTTAAGTCTTGGTCGGTTACTCCGAAAGATGAGCGATCAAAAATCATGTCGAAGATTGCTCAATTAATTGAAGAAAGGTTAGAAGAGTTTGCTTTGGCAGAATCAATGGATAACGGAAAGCCTGTTTGGTTAGCTACAGAAGTTGATATTCCTCGTGCAGCTAAGAACGTTGCCTTTTTTGCTTCTGCAATTAAGCATTATGCTTCTGAGTCGCACTCCATGGAAGACACAGCTATTAACTATACTTTAAGAGCTCCGATTGGAGTATGCGGATGTATTTCTCCATGGAACTTGCCTTTATATTTGTTTACTTGGAAAATTGCTCCGGCTATTGCAGCAGGAAACACAGTTATAGCAAAGCCTTCAGAGGTAACGCCAATGACGGCTTACTTGCTAAGTGAAGTGTGTATTGAAGCTGGTTTACCGAAAGGAGTTTTAAATATTGTTCATGGTTTGGGAGCGAAAGTAGGAGCGGCTATTACTGCTCATACTGATATTCCAGTGATTTCATTTACTGGGGGAACGGCAACAGGACAAGCGATTGCAAAAGTTGCAGCACCGATGTTTAAGAAGTTGTCTTTAGAATTAGGAGGTAAGAATCCGAATTTGGTTTTTGCAGATGCAGACTTTGATTTAGCTGTTGAGACTTCTGTAAGGGCTTCGTTTTCTAATCAAGGACAAATTTGTTTGTGCGGATCGAGAATCTTTGTTGAAAGATCTATTTACGATAAGTTCAAAATGGCCTTTGTTGAGAAGGTGAGTAACTTGAAGGTTGGAGATCCTAATCAGGACGAAAATAATATGGGAGCAATTGTTTCCAAAGATCATTTCGAAAAGGTTAAATCATATATCGCTTTAGCGAAAGAAGAAGGAGGCACAGTTTTAACTGGTGGTGTTGAGGTTAAACTTGACGGAGAGTTGTCAAACGGATGGTATTTAAGACCAACGGTTATTGAAGGTTTAGACTATAAATGTAGAACGAATCAAGAAGAAATTTTTGGTCCTGTTGTAACCATTACACCTTTCGACACCGAGGAAGAAGCTTTAATGATGGCGAATAGTACGAAGTACGGATTAGCATCTACAGTGTTTACTTCAGACTTGAAAAGAGCACATCGAATTGCGAGAGATATCCACGCTGGAATTTGTTGGATAAATACATGGTTATTAAGAGACCTTAGAACTCCATTTGGAGGAGTTAAGCAGTCAGGTGTAGGAAGAGAAGGAGGATTTGAAGCCTTGGATTTCTTTACTGAGACAAAGAATGTTTGTATAGCTTATTAGATTTCGGGCGACCGCAAG